>NZ_CP070502.1:309062-618125 GCF_018309085.1 Sporosarcina sp. Marseille-Q4063
TAATAAAATCATTGATGATGTCTAAAGGTAATTTCTCCAAGCCAAGTTGTTGAAATAAAGCGTTGAAACCATTTCTGATTTCTTTAAATGAGAAGATGTTTTCAATTTTTCTTCGGTTTTTTTCTTTTCCTAGATTATTAATAATTTCTTTACATTTATCCAGGTATTCCTTTGCATAGCCTGTACTTTTCTCTCTATGTGCAATAAATTCTGCAAGTTCTTTAATCGCTTTAATATCGCTCGCATGTTCTTTAATGACCATTAAAAAACTATACACATCTTTTTCATCAAAACTTCTTTCGGAAAACTTTTTGTAGTAGTGATTCACTAACTGTTTTTCTTTTTTATCCATCATATTTCTCTCCTAATCTTGCATGCAAAATAGTTATGCTTCCTCTCAACTATATCATTTTCTATTATAAAGACCTGTACAAACGTATTTCACCGAATAGGGCGCTATCCATTCTTTGAAATAAAAAATGGTCAAGAGGGCAACCTCCTGACCATTTTATCTTATTAAGTTATTGACCACCAAAGAAAATAACAAGAATAGCAATAATCACGATAGCAACTAACGAGACGATCGTTACTTTCAGAGCGCTTATCGGAGCGTTCCCGCTGACTTTTCCGGTCTGTCCATTCACTAAAAATCGGTAAACCTTATGATTAAAGTGAAACGATGAAATCCAGATGGGCAATAAAATATGTTTATACGTAATGTCTTTGTAATTGGTAGAGACGCTCACAACTTGTACAACATCTCCATGAACTTGTCGTTCGATTCCATTTGTAATCCGCCTGTCGATAATCGCTTTGGCACCGTTCCAACCTTCTTTTAAAGGAATTGAATATCTTTCTGCCAAGAACCCCGATAGAAACTGAGATTTATAGTCAACAAGGGCGTTCAATTGGAATGGTTCGATTTTATGAATAAGATCGCTGGCAACATTTCGAGAGGCTTTTACTAGAACATCATCAAAAAACTCATTGTAATTGCCGTGCTCTGTCCGCCATCTAATTTTCCTGACCTGTTCTGTTACTCGTCTAGATTTTCCATCCTCAACGACTGTTCGAGTGACCGTAACATAATAATAGGTTCCGATTCGGACGACAAAGTTTGAGCGCGTCTTCGAGTCGAACGTCCAATAGGGAAGATACGCACCAGTGATTTTACTTAATTGATAAGACTTTTTCAGTGAAGATGGAGCGAAATAGCGCTTATTGATCCAAACTTTGAATTTCTCAATGGCCTCCTCTTTCGGTACTTGAAAAGGGAGGACCAAGGCGGGTTTGATCCCCGCGTGGTTTTCACTTGATGCAATGTGGGATGAGCCGCAAAATGTGCAAAAGTCAGCTACTTTGTCTTTATCCAAAACAGTTTCGGCACCGCAGTTCTTGCATGAAAAAACGCGTTTTTCATCATCCCAACTATGGTCATCTTTTTCTAGTGCTTGTAAAAAGCTATGCTCAATTGCATTTTCTTGTGTTTTTTCAATTTCTTTTTCGCTTCCGCAAAAAGGGCATTTAAGAGCTCCACTGGAAGGGTCGAAAACTGTATTCCCGCCACAAGAAGAACATTGATTTACTTCTGTATCTTCAATCTTTACTGATTCTGGCTGTTCGTTGTTTTCCAAGTTTGTCACGAGCTCACCTCTTCTTCACTGTTATAGCGTTTCTCCGCATTCACCGCAAAACTTGGCATTCGGATTATTTTCTTTCCCGCATTTTCCACAAGTTTTTTTGGCAGACTGATTTGTCCCGCATTCTCCGCAGAACTTCGCATCTTCATTTATTTCCGTTTTACAATTAACGCAAGGAACCTTTTTCTTTTGCACTGATTTCCCGCATTCCCCGCAGAATTTAGCGTTTTTATTGACTAGCGCATCGCAATGCGGACAATTTATTTTCTCAGGTACGGGAGTCGGTGATGGCGCTGCATGTTGTTGTTGATTGCCCGAAAACGCATTCGCCATAACGCCGCCAAGTGCAGCACCCGCTCCTAATCCAGCGCCTGCACCCGCGAGTCCGCCGCCTTCGTTTTTCGCAGCATCCCTAAGTGCTTCAGCCGCTTGGTATTGTTGATATTGTCCAAGGTTCCCGAGAACGCCCATCGATGTTCGTTTGTCCATCGCTTCTTCGACTTCTTTTGGCAGCGATAAATTTTCGATGTACAGGGAAGTGATTTCAAATCCAAACGCACTAAAACGCTCTTGCATTTTTTCTTTCCCTTGTGTGCTTAACTCGTCATAGAACATGGCCAAATCTAGTGCCGCTATTTTCGACTCTGCGAATAAATCAGTCAGACCAGAGATAATCATCTTTTTCAACTGATTTTCAATGCTACTCGTATCATATGAAGCATTCGTTCCGAATAATTCCTTTAAAAATACAGTCGGTTCGGAAACGCGGTAAGAATAGATGCCGTATCCGCGTAAACGAATCATCCCGAATTCGGGATCTCTCATCATTATTGGATTCGACGTACCCCATTTTTGATTAACGAATTGTTTCGTATTTACAAAATATACCTCTGCTTTAAATGGTGAGTTAAAACCGGTTTTCCAAGACTTTAACTTTGTTAAAATCGGCATGTTTTGCGTCCATAATTGATGCCTTCCCGGTCCGAAAACATCCGCAATTTCACCTTCGTTGACAAAGATCGCTACTTGCGATTCTCTGACGGTTAATTCTGCCCCCATTTTAATCTCGTTATTTTGAACAGGAAATCTGTAAACCATTGTATTTGTATGACTGTCTGTCCATTCAATTACTTCTATAAATTGACTTTTAAAGAATCCGAAAAGTCCCATATTTTTCGCCCTCCTAGTAGTTTCCATTCATATATAAACTAATGCCATTATATCATAATACGTTCGAATCTATTTTTGGTTTCATATTTAGTCGGTTGTAACTATTTCTAAAATTTACCGTCTACTTCATTAACGAGACGAGGAGGGAAAACCAGTGAAGAAAAAAGTAGCGTGGACGTGGTTAATTGTAAGCATTATTATCTTTATGACAGCTTGTAGCTCGAATGATTCAATGAAAGAAGAGAAGGGTATATATGAAGTTTCCACTGAATCATCTCTTTCAAATGATATGGGGGTTGAACAGGATAGTTCAGCAAGCGAAGAGGCGGCCATGGATGAAGAAGTAGAAGTCAGTAAAGAAGTCGGCAAAGTTTCAACAAATCGGATGATTATCCATCAAGCGAGGCTGCAACTGAACGTAAAAGACTTTGAAAAAGCCGAGCAAAATATAGAAAAGAAAGTAAATGAATACGGCGGATACATCGTGGAATCTAACGTATACCGAGAAGATGATGAATCAGTCAGCGGTAATATTACAGTTCGAATTCCAGAAAAACATTTTCAGAAGTTTTTGACCGCCACAGAAGGCGAAGCAGCTGACATTCTAGAACGCACGGTAACCGGTCAAGATGTAACGGAGCAATACGTCGATTTGAAATCAAGAGTTAAATCCAAACGTGCGGTTGAAGAAAGATTGCTTGATTTTATGGGCGATGCGGAAAAGACAGAGGATTTATTAAAAATATCGTCTGACTTAGCTGCTATCCAAGAAGAGATTGAAGTAATTGTCGGGAAAATGAATTATTTAGAAAATCAAACATCTTATTCGACAGTTGAAATTTCGATGTTTGAAAATCGAGTTATTGTACCTGGACTAGATAATAAAGACTTAGATACTTGGGATAAAACGAAAAAGCAACTTGCGACAAGTACGAACTTTTTACTTGCAGCCGGTTCGGGTTTAATCGTGTTCATCATTGGAAATTTACCGATTTTTATACTTTTACTTCTGATTGGACTGGGCGTTTATTTAGCCTTTATTCGAAAACGGATTAAGTAAATTTGAATTTCTGATATTTTAACGGACACCTGCGAATAGAATGGTAAGGTATAACGATTTTTCTAATAAAGGAGAAAACAAAATGAGTTTGAACCAAATCATGCGCATTGCAGTCATCCTTATTGGAATTATTATCGGGATTAAATTCTTGCTGTTCTTATTCGGAGGATCCCGGGATGAGCTGAGCAAATCCATTGCCGCCGATCATATTGTAAATGTGGATGTGTCCACGGATATCGGCGACATTCAAATTGCACCGCATGATGGGCATGACATACGGGTGCAACTAGAAGGAAAAACGACGAAGAAACCGTCAAAAAAGTTCAAGCTGACTTTAAAAGAAAAAAACGGCGAAGTAATTATAAAAGCGAAAACAAGTTCCGGATTTCTTTCTTTCCGAAAATTATCTGATGGTTATACCATTTTGGTGGAGCTGCCAACTAAACAATATGATCGTCTTTTGGTACACGCCGATGTTGCGAATATCTACGTCGATTCAATCTATGCCAATGAATCGCAGACAACTACAAACGTGGGTAATATCAACTTAATCGGAATAGGCGGCGTGATTAATGCCCAGTCGGAGGTCGGGGACATTACGATTAGCTTACAAAGTATTGCGAATAACATTCAAGCGAAAACCGAAGTCGGGAATATTGCCGTGAAAACAAAAGAAGCACCGCTCGCTCTCCAAACGGACATAAACAACAGTGTCGGGAATAAAACAATCAACCTACCGAACGAAGCGGGCGGTTCTATTGGAATCGGGGGACCGAACGTCAAATTGACAGTAGCTGTTGGGAATGTCTCTTTGTCACTCAGCGATTAATCATTAATATAAAAGCCGACGCAAAAATGTCGGCTTTTTCTAATTCCTTTTTTTACTGTAAAAATTTCTCATTGATTAATGATAGAAAAATGGGCTATACTAAACTACAGAACATACGTTCCGTGGAGGTGTTAATATGTATGAGGATTTACCGAATCGAAAAATCATCTGTCTTGACATGCGGAGTTTTTACGCGAGTTGCGCCGCAGTGATCGAAGGACTTGATGTCATGGAGACGCCAATCGCGATTGTCGGAAATAAGGACCGAAAAGGCGGAGTTGTCCTTGCTGCTTCGCCGCCATTAAAAGAAAAATACGGGATAAAGACTGGCAATCGATTGTATGAAATACCAGATGATCCATCGATCCAGCTTATCGAACCGAGGATGGGCTTTTTTCTCGACGTATCGATGGAAATTACCCGACTGCTGAACCGATACGTCCCAAAAGAGGCGATTCACACATATAGCGTCGACGAAAGTTTTATTGACTTAAGTGGAACAGAACGTTTATGGGGACCTTCGGAAAAAATTGTCCGCCGCATACGTGAAGACCTTATGAGTCAATTCGATCTTCGGTCTGCAATTGGGATAGGTCCAAACATACTGCTCTCTAAACTCGCGCTCGACCTTGAAGCGAAAAAAACGGGAATTGCGGAATGGACGTATGATGATGTACCGGAAAAGTTATGGCCGGTCGCGCCGCTAAGTCGAATGTGGGGGATTGGCAGCCGCCTAGAAAAAACGCTTAACAGCATGGGGCTTTTTTCCGTCGGCGATCTTGCACACGCACCGCTTGAAAAGCTAGAAAAGAAATTCGGCGTAATGGGCAATCAGCTGTATTACCATGCACATGGCATCGACTTATCCGACATGGGCGCACCGCTTGTCGAAGGGCAAATAAGCTACGGAAAAGGGCAAGTTCTATACCGCGACTATCTCGAACGAGCAGATATTCTTACGGTCATCCTGGAAATGTGTGAAGATATCGGGATGCGAGCGAGGGAAGCGAAGCGGGCGGGCCGTACTGTCCATTTGTCTGCTGGCTATTCGAAGCACGCATTTGGCGGAGGTTTTAATCGTTCACGTTCGATGGCTGAAGCGACGAACGACACGATGAAAATTTACCAACTTTGTACGGTATTGCTAGATGAATTTCATGATGGACGACCAATCCGTCGTCTATCCATCAGCCTTACAAACTTGGAAGAAGAACATTCCATGCAACTGAGTTTATTCGATGAGCGGAAGTGGCGTAATCGGCAGCTCGGGGAGACAATCGATTCACTGAGGAATAAATACGGTTCGAATGCTGTACTCCGTGCGGTTTCTTATACGAAAGCGGGAACGGCCGTGGAACGAGCAAAACTTATCGGCGGACATATCAAGTAGGAAAACTGGAAAACCTGATGGAAGTCTTAGAAAATAATTGTTTTCTAAACCGAAAAGAGAATGTATGTATGGTATAATGGAAGAGGAATAGAATAGTGTGTGTTCATAGGCGGTTGGCGCATCTGAAATCCCTATTATTTCTCGCGATTTTGCGTGAAACGGGAGGAGGTGTTGCCGATGACGACATTTGAAGCATTGAGTATATCAATTGGATTTTCAACTCTAATTGTAACGGTCATTGCGTTGTCATATACTTTTTCAAGAAAAAAGTAAACCGCCTCTGAACCTCTAAGTGAGAGTGCGGTTTACTGCCTCGTGCTGATCGCCTTTGAAGCGATACTATTTTATTGCAAGGCCGTTTGATGGTGGTACATCAAACGGTCCTTTTTAATGTATGTTAATTCACTTATATTATACGTGTTAGTCATCTGTATTGCAATTACTAGCGACTATGAGTTCGTATTATGGTTCGTTTTCCTATTATATGAGTAACTCAAATAATGTACTATCATTGTTAACTTCTTTATAAGCAAAACCGCATTGATTCATCCGCTGTATAAGCCCATCGTAGTCCTCGCTGTTTTTCAATTCGATACCGACGAGTCCCGGACCGCTTTCTTTGTTGTTCTTTTTCGTGTATTCAAATGTTGTAATATCGTCATCCGGCCCAAGTACTTCGTCCAAGAATTGGCGGAGTGCTCCGGCGCGTTGTGGAAAGTTAACGATGAAATAATAGAGAAGTCCTTCGTAAATTAATGATTTCTCTTTGATTTCTTGCATTCTGCCAATATCATTATTCCCGCCGCTAATAACACACACAATCGATTTCCCTTTGATTTCTTCTTTGTAAAAATCAAGTGCAGCAATCGGTAGAGCTCCAGCCGGTTCGGCAATGATCGCATGCAAATTATACAATTCCAAAATGGTTGAACAGACTTTACCTTCTGGAACAGGTACGATGTCCGTTACATATTTTTTGCAAATTTCATAAGTGTGTTGGCCTACACATTGTACGGCGGCTCCGTCAACAAATTTATTGATTGCGTCTAATCTTGTCGCGCCTTTATTTGCGAATGCCGCTTGCATGCTCGCGGCACCCGCTGGCTCAACGCCAATCATGCGCGTATTTGGCGAAACATTTTTAATATACGTGCTTAGCCCCGATAGGAGACCTCCTCCGCCGATGCTAGAAAAAACAAAATCGATTGGTTCTTCGATGTCATTCATTATTTCAATAGCGACCGTCCCTTGGCCCGCGATAATATCTAAGTCATCAAATGGATGGATGAAAATCCTGCCATTTTCAGTTGCATATTCCGTTGCACGGGCAGAAGAGTCGTCAAAAGTATCGCCTGTCAAAATAATTTCGACATAATCACGTCCGAACATTTTCACTTGGTTTACTTTTTGTTTCGGTGTAGTTTGCGGCATGAATATTTTGCCGTCGATTCCTAATTGTGCACATGCATAGGCGACCCCTTGGGCATGGTTGCCTGCACTCGCGCAAACGATTCCTTTTTCACGTGCCATTTTTTCGACTTTCATGATCTTATAATAAGCGCCGCGCAATTTGAATGAACGGACATATTGCAAATCTTCTCTTTTTATATACACATGGCAACCATATTTTTCGGACAACTGTTCATTTTTTTGTAAAGGTGTGTGCGTAACCACGTCTTTTAATTGTTGATACGCTTTTAAGATATCTTCTACAAGCAATTTTTTTGCTTCTTTTTGTTTTATTGTCATTTGTATTCCCTCCGCTATCATTTACAGATTTCTCAATCATATCATGAAATTTCATTCTATGTGTAAATATTCACAAATATTAATTCGCAAAAAAAGGAAATCACTTAACACAACAGAGAGCAATTCTTTGAAAAAAGTATTTCATAATCCGAATAATTTAGAACTCGTACCTTTTCTATTGTTCGCAATTTTGCTAAACTAGTAAAAGGTTCGATTTTAAAGAGAAGTAGGGGGAGTCATGTGAAAGTTTTATTACAACTGAGTTGGTTTTTCAAACAACGAAAAAAGCAATATGCTTTGGGGATTGCAGCACTTGTTCTTGTTTCCATTTTGCAATTGTTGCCGCCAAAAATCATCGGTATCATCGTCGATGACATTACGGAAGACACTTTGACGGCACCTGGTCTAACAAAATGGCTCATTATCCTGGGGATTGCAGGGATTCTCATGTATTTCGCGCGTTTTTACTGGCGTGTCATGATTTTCGGATCGGCCGTCCTTTTATCACGGACGATGCGTGAAAAATTATTCAATCATTTTACAAGAATGTCTCCTTCTTTTTATCAAAAAAGGCGTGTCGGCGATTTAATGGCTCATGCGACGAATGACATTAATGCTTTGCAACAAACCGCTGGAATGGGAATTCTGACATTAGTTGATTCCATTTCTACAGGTGGATTTGTTATTTTAACGATGGCCATCACGATTAATTGGAAATTGACGTTAATCGCACTTATTCCACTGCCATTCATGATTTTTCTGACAAGTTATTACGGAAGGCTGCTTCGTAAACGATTCCGTTTTGCCCAAGAAGCATTTTCAAATTTGAATGACAAGACTCAGGAAAGCATAACGGGCATTAAAGTCATTAAGACGTTTGGTCAACAGAAGGAAGATATTGAGGATTTTACTGATTTATCAACTGATGTGGTCGGTAAAAATATGCGTGTTGCTAGAATAGATGCTTTATTCGATCCAACGATTACGGGAATATTTGCGGTATCTTATATTTTATCATTTTACTTCGGAACGAAATACATCATCGCCGGGGACATGTCCATCGGTGACATGGTTGCTTTTAGTACATATCTTGGACTTCTTGTCTGGCCGATGCTCGCATTTGGATTTCTATTCAATATCGTCGAGCGCGGAAATGCATCTTATAGCCGGATTACAGAATTACTATCCATTGCACCGGAAATTACCGATTTACCTGGAGCAATAGATAAAAGACCAGAAGGCGATTTAGAGTTCGCTATTGAAGAATTTAAATTTCCAGAAGACGAAGCACTGGCGTTGCACAATGTCCATTTTTCATTGAAACAAGGTGAAACAATGGGGATTGTCGGAAGAACCGGATCCGGTAAAACGGCTATTCTTAAGCTGTTGCTACGAGAATTTGAAGGTTATAAAGGCAGCATCGTTTATGGAAGGCATCCAATCAATCAGTACAAACAGCAGCGTTTACGGGAATCTATTGGATATGTTCCGCAGGATCATTTCCTATTTTCAACGACAATTGCTGAAAACATCGCATTCACAAATCCGAAAATCGCTAAAGAGAAAATTTATGAGGCCTCTCGTTTGGCACAAATTCATGATGATATCCTCGGGTTTTCGGAGGGATATGAAACGATTGTCGGTGAGCGTGGGGTGTCCTTATCGGGTGGTCAACAACAACGAGTATCCATTGCCCGTGCACTAATCATGGAACCGGAGTTACTCATTTTGGATGATTCATTATCCGCAGTGGATGCGAAAACGGAAGAAGCGATATTAGAAGCATTAAAACAAAACCGTACAGGCGAAACGACAATCATCACTTCTCACCGTTTGAGCGCAATTCAACATGCGCATAAAATTATCGTCATGCATGAAGGAACGATTGCTGAAGCGGGCACGCATGAAGAATTATTGGCGATGGACGGTAAATATAAAGAAATGTATGAACTGCAGCAATTAGAAGTCATGGTTGAACAAGGGGGCGAAGTATAATGTCCATAGAAAAACAACCCAAACTAACAGGAAAAGATCAATGGAAGGTCCTGCAAAGACTGTTAAGTTACACGATCCCACATAAAGTAAGTATTACAATCGCACTGGTTTTACTAATTATGACAATTACGGGTAGTATCGTTGGTCCATTGATTATTCAACGGTTCATTGATAATTATTTGACGCCGTTGAATTTCCCGGAAAGTGAAGTTACAGCAATTGTTCTATTATATATCGGTATTCAAGTATTTATGGTCGTCGTATCTTATTTCCAATTGATGCGATTCCAAGACATTGCGCTAAAAATAATCCAACAAATGCGAATCGATGTATTCTCAAAAGTACACGGACTCGGAATGCGCTACTTTGATAAAACACCAGCAGGAAGTATCGTTTCTCGTGTGACAAATGATACGGAGTCAATCAAAGATATGTTTGTGAGCGTTATTGTTACATTTTTACAAGCGGTATTTATGCTTATCGGTGTTTATATCGCGCTTTTTTCACTTGATGTGAAGTTAGCATTCATGTCACTGTTATTAATGCCGCTCTTCTTGGCGATTGTCATTATATATAGGCGCTATAGTACTGACTTTTATCAAGATTTACGTGAGCGTTTAAGTCAACTTAACGCTAAAATAGCCGAATCTTTATCTGGTATGGGAATGATCCAAGCATTTAGACAGGAAAACCGTCTTGAAGAAGAATTCGATGAGATTAACGAAAAACATTACCGCGCAGGAATGCGGAATATTAAATTCGATGGAATTCTACTCAGCCCGGCGATTGATCTTCTATATGCCGGAGCAATTGTATTCGTTCTCGGATACTTCGGGTTCATCTCACTTGAGAGTCCAATTGAAGTAGGTATTTTATATGCATTCACGACGTTGATTGGTCGTTTATTCCAACCGGTTCAACAAGTGATGCAACGACTTTCGATATTCCAACAGGCTATTGTTTCTGCTTCACGCGTATTTAAATTAATGGATGATATTGATATGGAACCTGAACAGCAAATAGTGAAAAACGCTGAAATTGGTGACGGTAAAATCGAATTCCGCAATGTATCTTTTTCGTATGATGGAAAAGCGGACGTCTTAAAAAACATTTCCTTTACGGCAAATGCAGGCGAAACGGTTGCGCTCGTTGGGCATACGGGTAGCGGAAAGAGTTCGATCATTAATTTATTAATGCGCTTTTATGAATATGAGCGCGGAGATATTTTCATCGACGGCGTTTCATTGAAAGAGTATCCGAAAGAAGAATTACGTCAGAAAACCGGACTCGTTTTACAGGATCCTTTTATGTTTTATGGAGATATCGAAAGCAATATTCGTTTGCATAATAAAGAGATGACGCCTGAAGAAGTCAGAGGAGCCGCGGAATTCGTTCGAGCAAATGATTTTATTGAAAAGTTGCCCGGAAAGTATTCTCATAGGGTGACGGAACGAGGTTCTACTTTTTCAAGTGGGCAACGTCAATTGGTTGCTTTTGCGCGTACGATTGCTACGAATCCAAAAATTCTTGTTCTTGACGAAGCAACCGCAAATATTGATACGGAAACTGAAGTTGCGATTCAAGCGAGTCTAGAAAAGATGAGAAGAGGCCGAACGACAATTGCAATTGCTCACAGATTGAGTACGATTCAAGATGCAGAACTTATTCTCGTGCTGCATAAAGGCGAAATCGTCGAGAGGGGAACGCACCAACAACTACTCTCGCAAAAAGGGCTTTATCATATGATGTATGAATTACAAAACAGTACAATTGAAGACGTCATTTAAGGTTAATCGGCTTACAAGGAATCTACTAAAATTCCTGTAAGTCTTTTTCATTCACATCCAGCTTCAGGCGCCAGCCCCTCGGGTCATAAGCAATCAAGCTATGAAGGAAGAATTGAACTGCATTCTTCTTAGGTATAAAACACCACGTCGCTTGATTGCTTATGCCTGTCGGGGCTAAGCGGCGCCTTCCGCTTTTGAATTTAGTCACAAAGCTTTCACAGTCGTAATTAGCGAAATTCTTCTCCATTTTTGTTACGATTGAAGTAGAAAATTTAAGGAGGGAAATAATTGGGGACTGATTTAAATATATTTTTCGCCTTTGGAGCTGGGTTTCTAAGCTTCGTATCACCATGTACCTTACCTTTATATCCCGCATTTCTTTCATATATCACAGGAATGTCACTTGATGATTTACAATCAAACTCTAAGCGAATGAATAAAACGGGGATGCTCCATACACTATTCTTTCTAATTGGATTCTCGCTCATCTTTGTCGCATTAGGTTTCGGATCATCTTATTTAGGTGTGTTTTTCAAACAAAATATGGAACTTTTAAGACAAGTCGGTGCCATATTCATCGTTTTATTCGGTCTAGTAATTACAGGGTTATTTACACCAACGTTTTTAATGAAAGAACGGAAGGTTCAATTTAAAAATAGACCCGCAGGTTACTTGGGAACGATGTTAATTGGTTTGGGCTTTTCAGCAGGATGGACGCCGTGCATGGGTCCGATCATTGGTGCAATTATTGCGCTTGCTAGTACCAATCCGGGGTCAAGTATGATTTATATGATGGCGTATGTCCTAGGATTCGCAATTCCATTTTTCGTTCTATCATTCTTTGTCACGAAAATTGGCGTAATTCGAAAGTATAGCGGTCCGATTATGAAAGCCGGCGGATATGTAATGATCGCTGTAGGAATTCTATTGTTTTTCGATGGCATGACATATATCATTACATTACTTCAACCGATTTTTGGAGATTTCACGGGATTTTGATTTGACTATTGGAGGGGAGAAAAGTGGAACGGATAGAATCCTATGAAGAGTGGATTGAAGTCGCACGAAAACTAGATTCTATACTTCTTTTCGTGAAAACAGATAATTGTTCTGTCTGTGACGGATTGCTACCGCAAGTTGCAGCGCTTCAATCGGATTATTCGGTTCCGTTTTACCTTGTAAACGTAGCGGACACGCCTGAGATAGCAGGACAACTATCCTTATTTACTGCACCAGTTGTATTGTTGTATAGAGAAGGAAAAGAATATGCTCGATTTGCCCGTTTTGTTCAGATGAATGAGTTGAAAAAACGTTTAGGCGAACTGGAGGAGGAGTGGGGGAAACAAGTTGATTGAATTCATTTTCACTAAAGTTCCTCCCGTTTATTTAATAATAGGATCAACTCTCGCGGCACTTTTCATGGGGACAATGGCAGCCATCGTTCGTTCAAAGGCGGCGAAACGACCCGTATCTGTCAAAAAAATTATTTTGCCGCCGATTTTTATGTCGACAGGCGCGTTAATGTTTATATTTGAAGAATTTCGGGTTGCGCCGCTTCAAATTGTGGAAGCGATTGTCGTAGGGATGTTATTTTCGATTATTTTAATCCGAACGACGAATTTTGAAGTTCGGGAAAATGAAATTTTCATCAAAAGATCAAAAGCATTTGTCTTCATTCTATTCGGCCTTTTAATCATTCGACTTATCGGGAAGTTGTTATTAAGTAATACAATTGATGTTGGAGAACTCGGAGGCATGTTTTGGATACTGGCTTTCGGGATGATTGTTCCGTGGCGAATCGCAATGCTTGTTAAATATAAGAAACTACAAAATACGAAAGGTGTCGGCATTTAATAATGCTGACACCTTTTTTTAACTAGTCGTTTTACCTTTATCTTTTTGGAATAAATGTTCATATGGGGTTACATCGAAATTTATGTCAGCAAGTTTCTTGCGTAAAAACTTGTAATCCCGCGGGGGCGTTGCAATAATATACCCTCGAATGATAAGATCCATATCTATTTTTTTCGCTTTTTCTTTAAGCGCAATTTCACCGATTTTGGCTCCGATTTTTTGCTTGGCAACCGGTCGAAATAATTCCGGAACCGGTTTTGTTAGTTCCTCAAGCATTTCTTTCGCTTCGTCATTCCATAGGTGAATCGATTTATCCACATAATATTCTTCCCAGTCCAAGTCGGATTTTCCATCTGCTTTTGGGAATGCTTTTAAGAATTTACGGAACATAAAAAAGCCGCCTATTGCAAATAACCCAACAAGTACAACCACCCAAAATAAGATGAACCAAAGAAACCAACCTTCTAGCATTGCTTTCACCTCTTCCATACTAGTTTACATTATAAGAGAAATAACGAAAAAAAACACGGACAACGTATCCCTTTCCATTTTTCCAACCTATATAGGTGTTGAAAGGGGGTGAGAAATATGGCGACAATCGAATTCAAACATGCAGTTGGACGTGTTTACTTTGATGGCGGTATGACGGATGGCGGAAAACTCATTCGGAAATCGAAAACTTATCACAACATTGCAGAAGGTGTCGATGCAAATAGTTTGTATAACGGGCTTGAAAAACTAGCCAGCTTATCATCACTGCCGTTTATCGGTGCAGAAAAAGTTGAAACATCAGCAGTTAATAACTAATTAAAAAAGGAGGAGAGAAGAAATGGCAAAAACATTACAACTGAATTTCGCTACGGCGAGCGGTAAGAAATTGATGTTAACTGTCGATGAGCCACGCGAGGACCTTACTTCGGTGGAAGTCGAATATGCGATGCAAGGCGTAATTAATGCAGGCGTATTTGGAGTTGATGATTCGCTAATTGATTCAGCAATTAGCGCACGAATTGTCGAACGTACAGTTACAGAATTAGTCGAAGGATAAAGCGCGGCCGACCTCATATTTAACGCGAGGTCGGCCTTTTTATTTTAAGAGAGGAGGAAATAGAATGGATCAATGGATAAGTCTCGTCCAAGAAATCGGCTTTCCGATAATCGTGTCCTTTTATCTACTGCACCGAATTGAAACGAAACTCATTGCGATCCATGATGCACTCGTCACGGATATTAAGAAGTAAACTTCACAGAAACGTCAGTGTTTCGCCATACTACACGCAGCCCTTCGCTTGTTCAGGAAGGGCTTTTACGTTATGATTAATGCATCATTTGATAGCGAGGGAGAAACGAATGCATAAATTTTTCAGAACATCTTTTGTCTTACTTATCGTACTCATTTTGGGTGCATGTTCCGGAAATGAGTTTAAACCGGATTACAAACTTAAAATCGAACCATTCACTTTTACAAATCAGCATAATGAAGAAGTGTCACTTGATGACTTGAAAGGTGAAGTATGGCTTGCGCAATTCGTGTTTTCGAATTGTACGTCAGTTTGTGGACCGATGATGGTCAATATGGCAGAACTTCAAGATAAACTTATTAAAGAAAAAGTTGAAGACTATAAAATTGTTTCTTTCACGGTTGATCCTGCTGTTGATTCGCCAGAAGTGTTGCAAGGGTATTTAGATCTCTTTGCACCTAGCGATGAGTCTAAATGGGAAATGTTGACGGGTTATAAGCAAGATGAAATTGCTGAGATAGCTAAAAAGTCATTTGCGACAATCGTTGCTGATGATCCAAATTCAGATCAAGTAACTCACGGCGTTAGTTTCGCACTTGTAAACCAAGAAGGTTTAGTTGTAAAGTTGTATAACGGAAATGATGATGTCCCTTTTGATGACATTGTTAAAGATATGAAGGCCCTTATTAAACAGGGCGCGTAATAGAGGAGATTTAGGATAATGAAGCACAAAAAAAGTGGAATGTCTCTCAAGACGAAAGCATTGCTCATTGTCCTTTTCATACCTGTAGCGGTTACGGTATTTACATTAACGGCAATTATTTGGGCAAGTATTAACAATACAGATTTTCTTAAAAAATCTGCCTATGCGTTATTCGAAAATCAAAATGAAATTCCGCAAGAATATATACCAGTTTATATGGAAGCGGCTGACACTTACGATATTCCTTGGACTTTACTAGCAGCACATCATCGGATTGAAACAAGGTTTTCTACGATGGACCCGCTTTTATCACCGGTTGGCGCCGAGGGACATATGCAGTTCATGCCTTGCACATTTGTGGGTTGGACATACCCTGGATGTACAGGCCTTGGAAAAGGAGATATTCCGGAGAACGACAAAACCGACCCCGCAGTTATAGAAAAATACGGCGGGTACGGCGTTGATGCGAATGGAGACGGAATTGCTGATCCATTCGATATCGAAGATGCAATGTTTAGCGCAGCCAAATACCTTGCGAATAGCGGGGCTGCAAAAGGTGAGTATGAAAAAGCGATTTTCAATTATAATCGCAGTGATAAATACGTAGAAGACGTTCTTTGGTTCTTTACTAAATTTGAAGAATCGCGAAAGGAAATAGAAGCTTCACATGAAAAAAGATGAACCGCTAAAAACGGTCCATCTTTTTTTATTTTCGTATTGCTTTTAAAATTAAACTAACGATAAACACCAGAACCAATGCTCCGATTAAAGCCGGGAAAACGTAAAAGTCGGAAACTTTCCAACCCCATTCTCCTAAAAGCTTACCGCCTATCCAAGCACCGATTATACCGGCAATAATATTTCCAATTATGCCGCCCGGTATATCTTTTCCTAAAATTGCACCAGCTAACCAACCGATTATACCACCGATAATTAAGAACCAAATAAAGCTCATCTTGGTATGTCATCTCCTTTGTAAAAAGTTTATGAATATAACTATAAGTGGTATAACCTTAATCAGTGATTTTAAACATGCAACGCAAAAAAATTATCGAATGACTGTAGCGCCTAATGTGTTTTCGAAATGACGAAGCGCCCATTCATGTCCGGCTGGATCGAAGCTGGCAACTCCTTGTTCATGTATCACGATATCAAAACCGCGATTATATGCATCGACTGAGGTATGTAAAATACAGATGTCCGTACATACACCAACCAGGTGCAGTTCAGTAATGCCGCGAGCGCGTAATCGTATTTTCAGGTCAGTACCTGCAAATGCGCTGAATCTCGTTTTATCCATCCAGTGAATTTCATCTTTACGCTCTTCGTAGAGCTGTTGTAATGTTCCGTACAAATGACGGCCTTCAGTTCCTCGAATATTATGAGGAGGAAATTGCTTTGTTTCCGGGTGATAAGGATCATCAACATCGTGTACATCAACCGGCATTACGACGAAATGATTGTCATCTAAAAATTCTTTAGTAAGTGTAGTAATGTACGCTTCAAGTTCGACACCTGGCTCACCGCAAGAAAGCGCGCCGTCCAATGCTACAAAATCTACTGTGTAGTCAATAACGAGTAAAGCTTTTTTCAATTAACCCAACTCCTTACTAGTGATAATTTAATGATGCCATAATAATAAGAATATGTCATCACTACATTTCATTGATGTTCATTTGAATAAAAACAGGGTATACATAACTAGTCTTGGAAATGCATCGAAAACAGTAGAAAAGGGGATGGTAACTCGAGCGGCTATAGCTAATGCAACAAGGTCATCACATTTACTTATGATAAACTATAAAGTTATTGTATTTTACTTATGTATGAATCTATCGTATGATTAGGTAGAGAAAAGACGTGCTTAAATCGCCTTTTCATGTAGATACAAGGAGGAAACAAAATGGCTAAAAGCAATTTACACAACAGCCGTACTTCATTTGAACTAGATGGTAAAACGTATAATTATTACCGTCTGAAAGCAATTGAAGAAGCCGGCATTGCGAACATTTCCAAACTACCGTATTCAATTAAAGTATTACTTGAATCCGTATTGAGACAACATGATGGTTATGTCATTAAAGACGAACACGTAGCAAATCTTGCAAAATGGGGAAATGAAGCTGATCCTAACGGTGAAGTACCATTCAAACCGTCACGTGTTATTCTTCAAGACTTCACAGGCGTTCCTGTAGTCGTTGACCTAGCTTCCCTTCGTGCGGCTATGGCTGAAATGGGTGGAGACCCGGATAAGATCAACCCTGAAATTCCGGTTGACCTTGTTATTGACCACTCCGTACAAGTAGACAGCTACGGTACTGAAGCTGCACTTCAATTAAACATGGATCTTGAATTCAAACGTAACGCTGAACGTTACCAGTTCTTAAGCTGGGCACAAAAAGCATACGACAACTACCGCGCAGTTCCACCTGCAACAGGAATCGTTCACCAAGTTAACCTTGAGTACTTGGCAAACGTTGTTCATGCGGTTGAAAACGAAGACGGCACATTCGAAGCATATCCAGATACACTTGTTGGTACTGACTCGCATACGACGATGATCAACGGTATGGGTATTCTTGGATGGGGCGTTGGTGGTATCGAAGCTGAGGCAGGAATGCTTGGCCAACCATCATACTTCCCGCTACCTGAAGTTGTAGGCGTTAAACTGGTTGGAGATCTTCCAAACGGAACAACTGCAACAGACCTTGCATTAAAAGTAACTCAAACGCTACGTGCACACGGCGTTGTTGGTAAATTCGTTGAGTTCTTCGGACCAGGAGTTGCAGTACTTCCGCTTGCGGACCGTGCAACAATCGCTAACATGGCGCCTGAATACGGCGCTACTTGTGGATTCTTCCCTGTAGACGAGGAAACATTAGATTACATGCGTCTAACAGGTCGCGAAGAAGAACAAATTCAAGTTGTAAAACAATACCTTGTTGAAAATGATATGTTCTTTACAGTTGATAATGAAGAGCCAGTTTACTCCGAAGTTGTTGAAATCGACCTTTCTGAAATCGAACCGAACCTTGCTGGACCGAAACGTCCTCAAGACTTGATTCCACTTTCAGATATGAGGCGCGAGTTTAACGATGCTGTTGTTGCGCCAGAAGGAAACCAAGGTTTTGGTCTATCACCGAAAAAACTTTCTGAAAAAGCGACAATCGATTTCGAAGATGGACGTTCTGTAGAGATTAAAACAGGTGACCTTGCAATCGCTGCAATCACATCATGTACAAATACATCTAACCCATACGTTATGTTAGGTGCTGGACTTGTTGCGAAAAAAGCAGTTGAAAAAGGATTGACACCACCTGCTTACGTGAAAACATCACTTGCACCAGGTTCTAAAGTAGTTACTGGTTATTTACAAGATTCAGGGCTTCTTCCTTACATGGAGCAAATCGGATTCAACCTTGTTGGATACGGATGTACGACATGTATCGGAAACTCAGGCCCATTACTTCCTGAAATTGAGAAAGTTGTTATTGAAAATGATATGCTTCTTTCATCAGTTCTTTCCGGTAACCGTAACTTCGAAGGACGTATTCACCCACTTGTGAAAGCGAACTACTTGGCTTCACCGCCACTAGTTGTTGCTTATGCACTTGCTGGAACAGTTGATATCGATCTTCAGAACGATCCAATCGGTCAAGATAAAGACGGATTCGACGTCTTCTTCAAAGACATTTGGCCAACAACTGAAGAAGTTGCAGAAGCTGTTAAATCAACAGTTACTCCTGAACTCTTCCGTAAAGAGTATGCACGCGTATTCACGGAAAACGAAGCATGGAACGCAATCGAAACAACTGATGATTCATTATACGATTTCGATGAAAATTCAACATATATTCAAAACCCGCCGTTCTTCGAGGGTCTTGCAACAGAACCAGAAGATATTAAAGAATTATCAGGACTTCGCGTCATCGGTAAATTCGGCGACTCAATCACAACGGACCATATTTCACCTGCAGGCGCAATCGGAAAAGATACGCCAGCTGGTAAATACTTGACTGAACACGGCGTAAATCCACGCTACTTCAACTCATACGGTTCACGTCGTGGTAACCATGAAGTTATGATGCGCGGTACGTTCGCAAATATCCGTATTCGTAACCAGATTGCTAAAGGAACAGAAGGCGGCTACACAACATACTGGCCGACAAAAGAAATCATGCCGATCTATGATGCTGCGATGAAGTATCAAGAAGATGGCACGGGTCTTGCAATCATTACGGGTCAAGACTACGGAATGGGTTCTTCACGTGACTGGGCTGCGAAGGGTACATCACTTCTCGGCATTAAAACAGTTATCGCTGAAAGCTACGAGCGTATTCACCGTTCAAACCTTGTCATGATGGGGGTACTTCCACTTCAATTCATGAAAGGCGAAAGTGCTGAAACACTTGGCCTAACAGGTGAAGAAGCAATTAGCGTAAACATCGCAGAAGGTGTAAAACCACGCGATATTCTAAAAGTAACTGCAACAGCGAAAGACGGTTCAGTGAAAGAATTCGACGTACTTGCACGTTTCGACTCCGATGTTGAAGTAGATTACTACCGTCACGGCGGAATTCTACAAATGGTTCTTCGTGATAAAATGAAAAATAACTAATTTATATTTAGAAGGTGTCCGAGTTAATCGGGCACCTTTTTTAATTTCGTGTAAAAATAGCCAAGTAATGGCTGTTCTAACCTTTGGACAGCTTTTTTCGTAACCCTTTTGTTATAATAGACATAGAGGTGAGTGCTTTGTTTATTAGCGAAAAGGAAATTGAAATCAGATATGCGGAGACAGACCAGATGGGTGTTGTCTATCACGCGAATTACTTAGTGTGGATGGAAATCGGGCGAACGAAGATTATCGAGGACTTGGGTTTTACATATGCCGGACTTGAGGCTGATGGTTATATATCACCCGTCATCGATTTATCCATTCAATATAAATCGTCGATGAAATATGGTCAAAAGGCAATGGTTCGCACGTGGATTGAGTCGCACGGTCGATTGCGGACGATATACGGGTACGAGATTGTCCATGAGGACGGCACAATTGCGGCAACCGCTACATCGGAACACGTCCTGGTGAAAAAGGAATCATTCCGTCCAGTATCTCTTGCAAAAATAGCACCAGATTGGGACTTGAAATATAAAGAAATTAGGCGGCATAAAGACTAATGGCTTTTGGGATTAAAAGAGATGAACTAATTGCATGGAAAAAAGCCGTTCGTAACAGAGAAATGGCATTTCTGACTCATTATTGGATCGATGAGCGATTTCCGGGTTGTAAAACTGTGACCAAGGCCGGGTGTTCCGACATTGAAAAACTTAGTCAGTGGGGAGAACGTTACGGATTGAAACGCGAATGGATTGATATGCGTGATGACTATCCGCATTTTGATTTATTTGGGGAGCATGAGAAAAGAATATTGCTAAGTGAAGGATTATCCGCCCAATTAAAACGGTTTGGATTGCTATAATTTTGAAAACGTGAAGCAATTACGCTTCACGTTTTTTTGTTGAAATAAATTTTTGTCGTCATCCCCTATAGATGTCATTCAATTCCGAACATTGTTATGCTAAACTTATAGAAAAGAAGGTTTCGGAGGTGATAGCTGATGGACCACACGCTTGTATTACAATCAAAACTAATTCCACCAACTCCCCCATCGTCCTATATGCGAAGAGCATCCTTTATAAAAAAAATGAAAGCATCAGAACGCGTTAAATTGACCCTTTTGCACAGCGGCGCAGGCTACGGCAAGAGTTCTGGTCTCGCTTCCTATTTCACGGATACGCGTGCTAATTTTTCTTGGTATTCAATTACAGAAGAGGATGATGATATTCTCCCATTTATTACGTACCTCACACATAGCATTAGTCAGGTTAGTCCGAATTTCGGACATTCCCTAGAGGAATGGGAAACGCCTTCTATGTATCCGAAAGAAGCAGATCTGAATCATTGGCTTGCCTTGTTCATTAATGAACTATGTGAAATTGAAGAATCAACTTCAATTGTCATTGACGATTTTCACATTGTAGACCATGTATTTCAGATCAATTACATGATGGAAAAAATAATAGAATTCCTTCCTTCTCATATTCACTTAATTGTCGCAACTCGAAATCGCCCGAAATGGTCTAGTCTCAATAAGCTGAAATTGACTTCCCAGTTATGCGAAATAGCAGAAGAGGAATTCACTTTTTCCACTGAAGAAATCATTGTGTTCTTTGAAGATTATTTTGACAAAGTTTTATCTCTTGAAGAGGCAAAAAAGATTGAGGAAATGACTGAGGGCTGGGCAATCGCAATTAATCTGCTAGCCCTGCATATGATGGATTCAGAAATTCCTTTATCATCTGTTATGAAACCTGCTTTACATGAGCTTTTTTCCTATTTATCGGAGGAAGTATTTCAAAACATGTCCGAAAAAGAACAGCATTGGCTTCTATTATTCTCCATATTTCCGGTAATTTCTACTCAGCTTGTAATCGACTTTTACGGTGACCAAGCGGCGAATCGATTGCTGGAATTTGTTGAAAAGCATGTATTCATTCAGCCATTTAGCGAAGAAGGAACTTACCGTTATCATGCACTTTTTCAACAATTCCTTGAAACAAAATGGCTTTCAATAAAAAGTAAGCAATTTACTGCAATGCACAAGAAAGCGGCTCTATACTACAAAAATAAACATAATCCAGGACAAGCTGTTTATCATGCCATTAAGAGTGCGGATGATCATTTTATAGGAGAAATGGTAGCTGAAATGGGCGCGGCGCTAGTAACATCGGGGCAATTTGATTGGCTTCTGGACACAATTAAGGAATTACCTGATGAGATTAAAGACTTGTATTATCCTCTACATTACTATGAGGGTGAAGCCCACCGCTACCGAGCTTACTACGAAAAAGCGCGACTTGCTTACACCGCGTGCCTTCATTTAGCAGAACAAAATAACGATGCTTATTTTCAAAGCCGGGCTAATGCCGGGATTGCTCATATATATCTAGACACGATACAACCAGGCAAGGCGAAGGCTTTTTTACAAGAGGCGATTTCTTTTGCGCAAAAGAGTAAAAAGGTAAGTTTTCACGAGATGGAAATGCATAAACGACAATTTGCGGAAAACCTCGCGAATCTTGGGAAAGCCGCCGAAGCTGCTAACTGGGTGGAAACCGAAAAGATGGATAAAACCATACTTCGTGAAGGAAATCTTGATGCTCGAATATTGCTCCGAACAGGAAAATTAACCGATGCAAGAGAAGTTCTGAGCGAACGAATGGTAGGTAATTTCACATTGCCAGACGCGCACCGTGAAACCGATGTGCTGCTCTCCCTTATCTATTCAATGACTGGCCAAGCTGGACTCGCAATGGAAAGTGCAGCAAAAGGAATTGCACTTGGGAAAAGGGAAAAATCTGGTTTTGCCGAAGCTGTCGGGTGGATTCGGCTAGGTCATGCAAAAGTATTGCAAGATCCTTTTGAGTTAACCGATCCGGAATCGGATTATGTGCATGCCATTACAAAAATGGATGAATTAAATGTTTCCCGCGGGAAAGCGGAGCCACTCATGGGATTGTCTATATTAAAAGCGCGGCAAGGTCTTTTTATGGAAGCGATACAATACGGTGAAACTGGGTTGCGTGAAACTGAAAAAGTGAATGACGGTTGGTTATCTGGACTTATTCGAATCGGTCTGGCTATTGTCCATTTTTATGCAAAAAACTTTAATGAATCTGCGGGGCATTCCAATACGGCAAAAAATCTTTTCAGGGAATGCGGTGATACGTACGGTGAAATGGTCGCATCTTTTTGGCTGATGAAAATTTATGATAAATCAGACCAGCCGATATATTTTTCCGAAGAGGCAAAACATTTCTCAACTTTGTGCATTCATCATAAATATTTCTTTTACCTAACGACAAATACGCTATTCAGTCCATTTGATATGCAGACAATTTATCCTTTGTTCTCACGGGCAGCAAGCGAAAATAAAGGTCATCCTGCCGTTCAACAAATTGCAACACAACTGAATCTACAGGATGTAACTGACAATCCGGGCTATACAATCACTGTTCAACTAATGGGGCCTTTTAAAATCATGCTTGGCTTGGAAGAGGTAGAGGAACGACGCTGGCAACGGGACAAGTCTAAAGAACTTTTTGTATATTTATTATTAAACCGAGAACGTTATATTTCAAAAGATGAAATCATGCGCGAACTTTGGGGGGATGCGGATGAGAAAAGTGCGGATCGGGACTTCAAAGTTGCGTTAAATGGTTTGTTAAAGGTAATCGAACCACATAGAGGCGTTAGAAAACCATCCTTTTTCATATTACGAAAGCAAGCAATGTATCGATTAAATCCGCACGCTGTAATTCGAAGTGACTTGTATCGTTTTCAATTCTTTTTGGAGCTTGGATTATCTGAACGTTCGCCCACAATCGCTGTAGAACAGCTATTAAAAGCAAGCTCAATTTATAACGGTCATTTATTCGACGAGAAACTAGGGCTCAGATGGATTGCTGAAGAGCGTGAAAGGGTCCAACAACAATATATACAACTTCTTGAACGGCTTGCACAAACATATACAAGGCTGAAGGAATTCGGAAAAACAATCTTTTGGGCAGAGAAAATCCTTCGTATCGATTACACATGGGAGGAAGCATACAGGTTACTTATGTATGCGAACTATCAATTGCAAAACCGAGCACAATCCGTTAAATGGTACAAAAAATGTAGCGATGTGCTTGAAGATGAACTGAACATCGCGCCAATGGAAACAACGGAGGAAATGTATAAGATAATCATGAATGAATTGTAGGAGGCGGTATATACTGCTTCCTTTTTTGCAACTCATTTGTAACTCCTATTCTATAAAATAATAGTTAGTAAGAAAGCGTTCGCAATAGAATAGAAGAGAGAGGGGTTTATTTATGAAAAAGAAATCGTGGTTGATAGCTTTATTGGCTCTTGTATTGATAATCAGTACGGCATGCAGCGAAGATTCTGGAAAAGAATCAGATGAAAAGGACGAGAAACCCGGTGACAAGACTGAAGAAGCCGGCACTATCAAAATCGGCGTGCTCGCTTCACTTACAGGGGCTTTAGAATCGTATGGAAAACAAACAAAACAAGGCTTTGAATTAGGAGTGGAATATGCAACGGACGGCACAAATGAAGTTGCCGGTAAAAAAATTGAAATCGTCTTTGAAGACACAGAAACAGATCCAGTTGTCGCGGTACAAAAAGCGACGAAATTACTTGAAGATGATGAAGTCGACTTCCTCGTCGGATCTTCAAGTTCAGGCGATACACTTGCAGTTCTTCCGCTAGCAGAAGAATACGAGAAAATTATGATTGTTGAACCGGCAGTTGCTGATAGTATAACAGGTTCCGAGTTTAATCCGTTCATTTTCAGAACAGGACGTAACTCTTCCCAAGATGCCGTTGCAGGCGCAGCAGCGATTGCAAAACCAGGCGTGAAAATCGCGACATTTGCACCCGATTACTCCTTTGGTTGGGACGGGGTAGCTGCATTTAAAAAGGCGGCAGAAGATCTTGGAGCAGAAGTCGTGCTCGAAGAATTTGCAGATCCAGCAGCTACCGATTTCACTTCGAACTTACAAAAAATCATCGAAGAAAAACCCGACTATCTATTTGTCGTCTGGGCAGGTGCAAACTCACCTTGGAATCAAATTTCTGATTTAAAAATGCAAGAAAAGGGCATTAAAATTTCAACCGGAGCACCAGATATTCCAGCACTTTCAATAATGGAACCACTTGTCGGAATGGAAGGGTTTTCTGTTTACTATCATACGCTTCCGGATAATGAAATCAATGATTGGCTAGTTAAAGAACATAAAGAACGTTATAACGGCGATGTTCCAGACCTATTTACGCCCGGAGGCATGACAGCTGCCATCGCAATTGTGGAAGCCTTGAAAAATTCTGAAGGAGATGCTGACGGCAATAAAATGATTGAAATCATGGAAGGCATGTCGTTCGAAACGCCTAAAGGGACCATGACCTTCCGGGAAGAAGATCACCAAGCGCTTCAGACGCTTTACTCTATTAAGCTTGAAAAACAAGACGGTGTTGATTATCCAGTTCCGGTACTTATCCGCGAATTGTCACCGTCCGAAACAGAACCGCCGATTATGAACAAATAAAAATACGGGTCAGTCCGAGAAAACGGACTGGTCCCTCTCCAGCTGATAAACCGCATTTATCAGCAGGATGATAAAACTTATTTATCAGCTGGAGAGGGAAACATGCCAAGGAGGGAATTAAATGGAACCCATTTTAAAAACCGAAAATCTAACAATTCGTTTCGGCGGCCATACAGCTGTCAATCGAGTAAATTTTGAAATGCCTGAAAAACACTTCAAATCTATCATCGGACCGAACGGGGCGGGGAAAACGACATTCTTTAATTTAATCAGCGGGGAATTAAAACCAACGGAAGGCGAGGTTTTTTTCAAAGGGGAGGCACTAGGTAATTCTTCTGCTGTTTCAAGAACCCGAAAAGGATTAGGTCGTTCATTTCAAATTACAAATGTCTTTCCGAACCTGACTGTCTTGGAAAACGTACGCCTTGCCGTTCAATCAAAAGAGAAAATCAGATATCAGATGTTACGCCATTTCATCAACTATACAAAATTGACGGAAGAAGCAGAAGAGTTATTGGATCTTGTGCTGTTGACTGGTAAAGAATTTGTTCTGGCAAGTCAACTTTCTCATGGAGAAAAGAGAAAGTTGGAAATCGCGATGTTGTTAGCATTGGACACAGAGGTACTTCTTCTCGATGAACCAACAGCTGGGATGTCACTGGAGGAAGTACCTGCCATTCTGGACGTCATTCGTCAAATTAAAAACACGGGAAATAAGACGATTTTATTAATCGAACACAAAATGGATTTGATTCTCGATTTATCGGACTCTATCATGGTGTTATTTAACGGTAAGTTATTAGCAGACGGAAGTCCAAAGGAGATTATGGATAATGAAACGGTCCAAAACGCTTACTTAGGAGGCTTGCATGATGAAAACCTTGCTGAAAGTTGACGATGCTCATACGCATATCGGGCAATATCATATTTTACAAGGCATTTCCTTTGAGGCACGTATTGGTGAAGTTAGCGTTTTACTTGGGCGTAACGGGGCAGGAAAAACAACTACACTCAAAACGATTATAGGATTAACACCCGCCTCGAAAGGATCAGTCACTTTTAATGAACAAAACATTACACGAAAAGCAACCTTCGAAATCGCAAATTTAGGAATTGGCTATGTTCCAGAGGATCAAGGCGTATTTGGAACATTGACTG
This sequence comes from Sporosarcina sp. Marseille-Q4063, assembly GCF_018309085.1. Taxonomy (GTDB): domain Bacteria; phylum Bacillota; class Bacilli; order Bacillales_A; family Planococcaceae; genus Sporosarcina. The sequence continues at coordinate 335,815 of NZ_CP070502.1, forward strand.
TTGAGGAAAATATGAAAGTCGCAATGAGAAAAGAAAATGATGAGGCATTTAAACGGCAAGATTATGTTCTGGAGCTTTTTCCTGATTTACAAACATTTTGGAAAAAGGATGCCGGGTACCTTTCAGGAGGCCAAAAGCAAATGCTTGCGATGGCAAGAGCCTTTGTCAATGACAGTAAGCTCATACTCATCGATGAACCCTCGAAAGGACTCGCACCTATAGTTATTGAAACAGTCATGGAAGCCATAACTGAAATGAAAAAAAGCACGACGATTGTTCTTGTCGAGCAAAACTTTTTTATGGCGAGTCGAATTGGAGATACATACACACTCATTGACGACGGTGAAACAGTTCATGCCGGAAAAATGAAGGATCTCATTGATAACGAGGAATTGAAACGCAAGTACTTAGGAATCGGCTAAGGGGGGCTGCGCGATGGAACTAATCATTAACCTGACAATAAACGGTTTAGCAACGGGCATGCTCATTTTTCTTCTAGCATCGGGACTAACGCTTATATTCGGACTGATGAGCGTATTGAACTTTGCCCACGGCGGCTTATTCGCCTGGGGTGCATTTTCGGGAATTTGGTTTTACGGACTTTCAGGAAGTTTTATCATTGGTATTTTAGGCGCAATCCTCACTGGTGCTGTTCTAGGCTTCATTACAGAAAAGTTAATTATCCGCCCTGTGTATGGAAATCACGTTCAACAGATTTTAATCACACTAGGCTTCATGCTTGTTCTAAGTGAAATGTTAAAAGTTGTCTGGGGACCAAATCAGATTGCTGCGAAAGTGCCAACCTATTTGGCGGGAAGTTGGGAGTTTGGTGATGTACTGGTTATTAAATATCGTTTTTTTATTATCATCATCGGCTTTCTTATCTTTGGTATTTTCCAATACATTTTGAAACGAACAAAAATCGGACTCATTGTACGTGCGGGCGTATTGAATAAAGATATGGTTCAAGCACTTGGCATAAATATTAACCGTGTTTTCCTTCTTGTTTTTATGACAGGATCCGCACTTGCGGCCCTAGGCGGTGTCCTATTTGCCCTCTATTCAGGCGTGATATACGCGGAAATGGGCATGGAGTTTGCCATTTTAGCTTTCATTGTCGTTGTAATAGGCGGCATGGGAAGCTTTCCAGGCTCATTATTTGCAGCAATTCTCGTCGGGTTGACGGGCAGTTATATGGCGTACTACGTACCTGTTCTATCACTTGCGGTCAATATGATTCTCATGGCAATCGTATTAATCTTCCGCCCGCAAGGTCTTTTCACAGCAAAGGAGTGAAGACATGAAAAGAACTTTTCAGTGGAACAATGTATTACTCGGAATCATTGTAGTTGCTCTTGCAATATTTCCATTCATATCCGATTCAAGGACATGGACAATTCTATTAACACAAATCTTCATCTTTTCAATTCTTGGGATGAGTTATGATATTTTACTTGGCTATACAGGCATTGTTTCGTTCGGGCATGCGATGTTTTTCGGAATGGGTGCGTATACGACAGCTGTCATGCTGAAAAATATTGAACCTACCATGGGCGTTTTCCTGTTATCAATCGGGGCCGGAATGGTAATTGCAGGCACTATCAGCTTTTTTATCGGCTTATTGACTCTGCGATTAAAAACACACTTTTTTGCAATGTTCACCTTAGCTGTTTCCGGTTTATTTTTGGTACTAGCGGAGAAATGGCGTACGGTGACGCACGGTAATGACGGCTTTACTTTTAAAGCGCCCGAATTTTTTAAGGATCGAATTATGTTTTACTGTGCGGCATTATTCTGTCTTGTCCTAGTTTATTTTTTCCTGAGGAGATTCGTCAACTCGCCGTTTGGAAGAATACTGGTTGCTGTGAGAGAAAACGAACAACGAACATTATCTCTTGGATTCAATACGCTCCACTACAAGGTGATTGCATCCGTCGTTGCCGGGGTCGTCGCGAGTCTAGCGGGTTCACTGTATGCCGTATCCCTGCGCTTTGTAAATACAAGCGTGTTGTCGCTCGATATAACGCTTGACGCCCTTTTAATGACCATCATCGGCGGGGTGGGAACGCTTATTGGACCGATACTTGGTGCAGGAATTATTGAGTTAAGTCAACATTACTTATCGGGACTTGCCAAGGAATACCCGATTTTCGAACGTTGGATTATTTTTTTCGGAATTACCTTTATATTAGCAGTTATCTTTTTCCCGAAAGGGGTCGTCGGAACGTTACGTGAAAAGTTATGGAAAAGAAGAACTAAAACAACAAAGGAAAACGCCAAAAAGGAGGGTTTGTAATGGGAATCGGAATTGTCAGTACGGGTGTATATATACCTGAAACAAAGATGACCGCAGAGGAAATTGCAAACCAATCGGGAGTCCCTGTCGATGTCGTTGTTGAAAAAATGGGCATTACACAAAAACCGATTCCCGGGGAAAACGATCATACCGTTGCGATGGCGATATGGGCTGCACAAACTGCACTGGGGAAAGGGAATGTAGATCCAAAGAAGATTGATTTGATCATCTATATTGGTGAAGAGCATAAAGAGTATCCATTATGGACGGCAGCCATAAAAATCCAGGAAGAAATCGGTGCCTACCACGCATGGGGCTTTGACATTGCCCAAAGATGCGGAACAACAATCACGGCGATGAAAGTAGCAAAAAGCATGATGCAATCCGACGAATCAATTAATACTGTCTTGTTGGCGGGCGGTTACAGAAATGGAGATTTCATCGACTATACGAACGAACGGACACGATTCATGTTTAATTTAGGTGCAGGTGGCGCTGCGATGATTTTGCAACGAGACCACATGGAAAATATCATTTTAGAATCGAAAATAATAACCGATGGCTCATTTTCCGAAGATGTCATCGTCCCTGTTGGAGGAACAAAACAACCACTCACTATAGAACATCTGCAAAATAGGTTGCAACGGCTTGATGTCCCCGATCCAATTGGGATGAAAGCGAGATTAGAACAGAAATCAATGAACAATTTTTTAAGTGTCGTTCGGTCTTCGGTAGAAAAGAGTGGTTATAAAGAAGAGCAAATCGATTACCTTGCTATTTTGCATATGAAAAAATCCGCGCATGATTATGTATTAAATGAACTTGGGATTCCCATGGAAAAATCGATTTACTTGCATGAATATGGGCATATCGGACAAATAGATCAAATACTCTCGCTTGAACTCGCTGAGAAAACTGGAAAGCTAATCGACGGCGATGTTGCGGTTCTCGTAAGTGCTGGAATCGGGTATGCGTGGGGAGCGATTACTGTTAAATGGGGGAAATCATAAGGAGGATGAGTTGATATGACATTGCCAAAAGTAATACTAAACAACAATGAAGCGATTGCTTATCGAAAAAGACCAGGTGGGAAACAAGCGATTATTCTAGTTCATGGAAATATGACATCATCAAAACATTGGGATGTGCTCATGGATGCACTCGATTCTAAGTATACGGTGTACGCACTTGACCTTCGCGGGTTTGGAGAATCGTCATATAACGAACGCATCACGCAAATTAAGGACTTTTCGGATGATCTGAAAGGTTTTGTGGATGTACTTGGGTTACGTGATTTCTACTTAATTGGTTGGTCGACGGGCGGTGCGGTGTGCATGCAATTCGAAGTGGATTATCCTGGGTATTGTCAAAAACTTATCCTTCTCGCTTCCGCTTCGACACGGGGCTATCCATTTTTCGGAACAAAAGCAGACGGTACGCCAGACTTGGAAGCGCGTCTTCGCACAATCGAGGATGTCGAACAAGATACGGGAAAAACATTGGCGATACAAGGATTATACGATACTAGAAACCGTGAAGGCTTAAAGGCTGTGTGGAATGCATTAATATACACACATAATAAACCTGGCGATGAAAAATATGAAGAATATATTGATGATATGCTCACTCAAAGGAACTTGGCAGATGTATACCATTCACTCAACACGTTTAATATTAGCGGTAAAAATAACGGCTTATCCGAAGGAACCAATCAAGCAAAAAATCTCAGGGTCCCAATACTGATTTTAAGAGGTGACAGAGATTACGTTGTTACTGAGCAGATGACAAAGGAAATCGAAGAAGATCTTGGAAACAATGCAACGTATATCCCGTTAGTAAACACTGGACATTCACCTTTGGTCGACGATTTACCAAAACTAAAAGAGCTCATTGAAAACTTTCTTGAATAGGAGGATGTATTTTGAGGTTGGAAAACAAAGTCGCCATAATTACGGGCGGCGCAAACGGAATTGGTCTTGCTGCATGTGAACGATTTGCAGAAGAAGGTGCTAGCGTTATTATGGCAGATTTTGATGAAGCCGCTGGAAAAGAGCAGGAAGCGTTATTGAAATCGAAAGAATTGGATGTAACTTTTCTTCAAGTGGATGTTGTAGATCGACAGAGCGTTTCGAATTTAGTCGAAGAAACGGTAAAGAAGTTCGGAAAAATTGATGTATTAATAAATAACGCTGGGATTACCCAGGATGCAACACTGCTCAAAATGAAACCCGAACAGTTCCAAGACGTACTCAATGTAAATTTGACAGGCGTTTTCAACTGCACACAAACGGTTGTTCCATACATGCTCGAAAACGGAACCGGGAAAATTATTAATACATCATCGGTAAGTGGCGTCTACGGCAACTTTGGTCAAACGAATTATGCCGCTACAAAAGCTGCAGTTGTCGGAATGACGAAAACATGGGCAAAAGAATTTGGACGAAAAGGCATCAATGTAAATGCTGTGGCACCTGGTTTTACCGCAACAGCAATGGTCGAGAAAATGCCACGAAAAGTAATAGATCAAATGAAAGCCGCCGTTTCATTACAACGACTTGGAAAACCTCGCGATATCGCTAATGCTTATTTATTTCTTGCAAGCGAAGAGTCTGATTACGTACACGGGCATGTCTTACATGTCGACGGTGGAATAATGATGTAACTGAAGAGGAGTGTTGCTAAATGTTCAATGAACCTGCTTGGATACTAAAAAGAGTTACACTTTCTCCGAATAGGACTGCACTTGTCGATGTTCATACAAACGTTTCGTGGACATATACCATGTTGAAAAATCGTATTCTTCGTTGGACATCTACATTTACTGATAATGGGTATAAAAAAGGTGAACGTATCGCCGTACTTGCACCAAATCAACCCGAATTGTTTGCGATTTTATTTGCTTGTAAATTTAAAGGGCTTATTTATGTACCGCTGAATTGGCGCCTTAGTAAATTTGAAATTGTTTCTCTCTTAAATGATTGCTCGCCTGCTGTTCTGTTGTTTGACGACATCTACCAATCATTGATTCAGGAAATAGATTTCAAGCAGATGAAATCTATCCATTCGATTGACAATATGAATGAAATTAGTGAAACAGTGGATATCGGGCAGCAGGAACCTTCAAACCCATGGATGATGATTTACACGGGGGGGACAACGGGTAAACCAAAAGGGGTCGTCCTATCTACATATGCCGTCAATTCCAATGCAATGAATACGATTATTAGCTGGGGCTTAACTGAAGAAGATACAACGATTAATTATATGCCTCTTTTTCATACAGGAGGCATTAACGCGTTAAGCATTCCGATTCTTATGGCAGGGGGGCAAGTCGTAATTGGAAATCGGTTTGACGCGGAAGAAGCGATGAGAGCGACCGATCATTATGCGGCAACGATTTCACTTTTTGTGCCGACGATGTACCAATCGATGATCAATATGCCGTATTTTAATCAAACATCTTTTTCATCGATGAAAGTGTTCCTCTCCGGCGGCGCGCCATGTCCAGAAACGATATACACCAAATTTTACGCAAAGGGACACAAGTTTAAAGAAGGCTACGGATTGACTGAAGCTGGACCAAACAACTTTTTTATTCGGCCGGAAGTGGCTCGTCGGAAAATAGGTTCGGTCGGAAAACCGATGTTCTTTAATTCAGTTAAAGTAGTAAATCCAAGCGGCAGTCAATGCGATGTCAATGAAGTAGGTGAACTGTATATAAAAGGGCCGCATGTCTTCAGTTCTTACTGGAATAAACCGCAAGATACAGTGAGTGCTTTCCACGACGGATGGCTGCGAACAGGGGATTTGGCTAGGTACGATGAAGATGGGGACCATTATATCGTAGGAAGGAAAAAAGACATTATTATTAGTGGCGGTGAAAATATTTATCCGCAGGAGATTGAACAGTGCTTAACAAATTTCGGAGAGATCAAGGAAGCCGCTGTTGTTGCAAAAAAGGATGAAAAATGGGGCGAATCCATTATCGCATTTGTTACGGAAGCGGAAGGGTATGCATTCAATCACGACAAAGTGATTGCCCATTGCAAGAAGTTTCTCGGAAGCTTTAAAATCCCGAAAGAAATCATTGTCTTGCCTGAAATGCCTAAAACGCATATTGGAAAAATTGATAAAAATGCACTTCTGCATTATATTATGAAAAAAGCGTGAATCGATTGACGATCACGCTTTTTCATATGTGTAAACGAGTTCATTTACTTTCGAATCCAAATCTACATGCAAGTCGTGTTCAATGAAGTACCACTTGTCCCGGTATTCAATATAGTAGCGGATACCGTCAATTTCTTTTTCAACAGCAACTTCATCAGGTTCTTCTTTTGTAACACCTAATGAGAAACCTTCATGAAGTGGGCTCGCACCACCATATCTTGCGAAAAAGCGAATTGAATCACCAGAGACTGCTTCCATTTCTTCTTTGAACCAGTTGACGGCTTCATCAGATACAACTATTTTCAAATCAGGCACCTACTTTCGAGTAACTAACTCCATTGTATTATATCCACTTTACTTTTGGCTCGGTCCCTGCTTTGATTCTAGAGATATTTGTACGATGTCGGTAGAAAATAAAGATTCCGAAGAAGAAAATCAAAATCATTAAATACAAATCACCAGTCCAGAAGTAGTAAATAACCGTATAGATTAATGCAATCACAACTACTATCATTGAAGTTAAGGACACCATTTTAGTTAGTTTCAAAACGACGAAGAAGGCGGCTAGCGCAATAAAGAAGAATGGCCAGTTGTATGCCAGTATTACACCACCTGAAGTAGCTACTGCCTTCCCGCCTTTGAAGTTAGCGAAAAGCGGATACATATGCCCGATGACAGCTATGACCCCCAGAATGAGTGGGTGGACAGTTGTTTCTATGAAAAATGGAAGTAAGGGAAGAAGTGTTGCTGCTGTTCCTTTTAGAATATCTAGAATCGTAACAGCAAGACCCGCTTTTTTTCCCAAAACGCGGAATGTATTCGTTCCGCCTAGATTTCCACTCCCATGTTCACGAATGTCGATTTTGTAAAATAATTTCCCTACCCACAAAGCGGAAGGGATTGAGCCGATAATATAGGCGAACAATAAAATTAAAATAAGTTCCATGATATACCCCTCTACCATTTGGTGTTGTTCCATATGGTCTAAGTTTACCAGAACTACCCGCATGCTACAACGGTCTAATAATCTAAGATTAAGGTAATTATTTTTTCACTTCATTGCATTTAAAAGCTTTTTTCTATACAATTAATTGAGCGAGCTTCAATAAACGTTGGTTTGACAACCTTTTTAGGAAGCGGTACGATTATATATATAAGAACAGTCGTTTGATGGAGGCGGGAATTTGACGAAACAACAAGATATTTATAAATATGATGATGATTCGATACATGTACTTGAAGGGTTAGACGCTGTACGGAAACGCCCTGGTATGTATATAGGTTCTACCGATACACGAGGGTTGCATCACCTTGTCTACGAAATTGTAGATAACGCGGTGGACGAAGCACTCGGCGGTTTCGGGTCCGAAATCGATGTAACCATCCATAGCGATGGCAGCATCAGTGTTCGCGACTACGGACGCGGTATGCCAACAGGAATACACCAAACAGGAAAGCCGACAACCGAAGTTATTTTAACGATTTTACACTCGGGCGGTAAGTTCGGACAAGGCGGTTACAAAACGAGCGGCGGGCTACATGGTGTCGGCGCTGCGGTTGTAAACGCTCTATCAGAATGGCTAGAAGTGACAATATTTCGTGACGGCCATAAATTTCGTCAACGATTTGAAAATGGCGGAAAACCGGCAACTACTTTAGAAAAAATAGGAACAACACGTGAAAAGGGAACACTTATTCACTTCAAGCCAGATCCAAGCATTTTTTCTACTTTAAAATATCATTATGAAACAATAAGTGAACGACTTCGGGAATCCGCGTTTTTATTAAAAGGATTAAAAATCGAATTGAAAGATGAAAATACGGACAAGCATGAAGTATTTCATTATGAATCGGGTATAGAAGCTTTTGTTCAATATTTAAACGAAGAAAAAGATGTACTTCATGAAGTAGCCTATTTAGACGGTGCTTCGGAAGGTATCGAAGTAGAGTTTGCTTTCCAATTTAGCGATGGTTACTCTGAAACTATTCTTTCATTCGTCAATAACGTCCGAACTAAAGACGGCGGTACGCATGAAACAGGTGCCAGAACGGCATTAACGCGCGTTTTTAATGATTATGCAAGACGGACAGGGTTATTAAAAGAGAAAGATAAGAATTTAGAAGGCGCCGATGTACGTGAAGGAATCTCTGCAATTATTTCGGTTCGAATTCCAGAAGAAATTCTTCAATTTGAAGGACAAACAAAAGGAAAGCTTGGGACGAGCGAAGCAAGATCTGTCACTGAATCAGTCGTTGCACAAAAGCTACTCTATTTCTTAGAGGAAAATGCCGATTTGAGCGCAACGCTTATTAGAAAAGCAATTCGTTCTCAACAAGCCCGCGATGCGGCAAGAAAAGCGCGTGAAGATGCACGTTCGGGTAAAAAGCGAAGAAGATCCGATACGTTGCTTTCCGGTAAATTAACCCCGGCACAGTCCAGAAATGCTGCTAGGAACGAATTGTATCTTGTCGAAGGTGATTCTGCCGGAGGTTCCGCAAAGCAAGGACGGGATCGTGTATTCCAGGCAATTTTGCCGCTTAGAGGTAAAGTTATTAATACTGAAAAAGCGAAATTAGAAGACATCATGAAAAATGAAGAGATTAACATGATCATTCATGCCATTGGCGGCGGGGTAGGCGCTGATTTCCAAATTGAAGATGCAGCTTACGACAAAATCGTAATTATGACGGATGCCGATACTGACGGAGCTCATATTCAAGTACTGCTCCTTACGTTTTTCTATCGCTATATGAAACCGCTTATTGAAGCGGGTAAAGTATTTATAGCACTACCTCCTTTATTCAAGGTGTTTAAGGGTGTAGGTAAAAACGAAAAAGTGGAATATGCTTGGACTGAAGCGGATCTTGATGAAGCTATTAGCAAAATTGGCAAGAACTACATGTTACAACGTTATAAAGGTCTAGGGGAAATGAACGCGGACCAATTATGGGAAACGACTATGAATCCTGAAACCCGGACACTTATCCGTGTAACGATTGAGGATGGTGCCAAGGTTGAACGTCGTATTACGACACTTATGGGAGACAAGGTTGAACCTAGACGACTTTGGATTGAAGAAAATGTCGATTTCGGACAACTTGAAGACCATAATATTTTAGACAATGAATTTATTCATGTTGAGGAGGACTATGAATGACAAATGTAGAACGATTTCAAGACCTTCCACTTGAAGAAGTTGTTGGTGATCGATTCGGTAGATACAGTAAGTACATCATTCAAGACCGTGCACTTCCGGATGCGCGTGACGGTTTAAAACCTGTACAACGCAGAATTTTATATGCAATGTTTCATGAAGGGAATACACATGAAAAAGCATTTAGAAAAGCCGCAAAAACAGTAGGTAACGTAATCGGTAACTATCATCCGCACGGCGATTCGTCGGTCTATGAGGCGATGGTTCGAATGAGTCAAGACTGGAAACTGCGCCATATGATGATTGAAATGCACGGTAACAATGGTTCGATCGACGGCGACTCTGCAGCAGCTATGCGTTATACAGAAGCCCGTCTTTCAGGAATTGCCGGTGAAATGCTACGCGATATCGGTAAGAATACGGTTGATTTCATTCCGAACTTTGATGATACTGAACCGGAACCAACAGTTCTTCCAGCACGATTCCCAAATTTATTGGTGAACGGATCAACGGGTATTTCGGCTGGTTATGCGACAGATATTCCACCGCATGCACTTCATGAAGTGCTTGATGCGGTTCTTTTACGACTAGAAAATCCTGAAGTTACTGTAGAAGAGTTGATGACTGTCATTAAAGGGCCAGATTTCCCGACAGGTGGAATTATCCAGGGAACGGATGGCATTAAAACGGCCTATAAAACTGGAAAAGGTCGCTTCGTCATTCGTGCAAAAACTTCGATTGAACAATTAAGAGGCGGGAAATCGCAAATCGTTGTCACGGAAATTCCATACGATGTCAATAAAGCGAATATGGTAAAACGTATGGATGAGCTTCGAATCGATCGTAAACTCGATGGAATTGCGGATGTACGTGATGAATCCGATCGTACTGGTCTGCGTATCGTAATCGAATTGAAAAAAGATACTGATAGTAATGGAATTTTACAATACTTACTTAAAAACACTGATTTACAAGTCACTTATAACTTTAATATGATTGCAATTTCGGGACGCAGACCAACATTAATGTCTCTTCCGATGCTTCTTGATGCGTATATTGACCACCAGAAAGAAGTTGTGACGCGTAGATCGCAATTCGATATTCAAAAAGCAAAGGATCGACTCCATATTGTTGAAGGGCTTATGAAAGCATTATCGGTCCTTGATGAAGTTATTAAAACAATTCGTGAATCTAAAGATAAACGAGATGCTAAGAATAATATTATTGCGAAATTCGATTTTTCAGAAGTGCAAGCAGAGGCAATTGTTTCGTTACAACTTTACCGATTAACGAATACAGATATTACTGAGTTGCAAAGAGAAGATGCAGAACTTCGAAAGTTAATTGACAAATTGGATGCAATCTTAAAAAGCGATAAAAAGCTTTCAAGTGTTATTAAAAAAGAACTTTCAGCAATTCGAAAACAATTTGCTGAACCGCGAAGATCCGATATTGAAGAAAAAATTGAAGAAATCAAAGTCGATATCGATATTCTGATTCCTAGCGAAGAGGTACACGTATCAGTGACAAAAGATGGCTATATCAAGCGGACCAGCGTTCGTTCCTATAGCGCATCGAACGGAACCGGCCATGATATGAAGGAATCGGATTATATGTTATTTGAGTCTCCAATGAATACACAGCATCATTTGTTGTTGTTTACATCATTCGGAAACTACCTATATCAACCGGTGCATGAACTACCCGATATAAGGTGGCGGGATTTAGGTCAACATATTTCAAGTATCATTCCACTTGAACAAAACGAAACGATAATCGCCGTGATTGGGTTAGAGAATTTTGAAGAAGAAGCAAATATTATTACAGTATCTAAAAATGGTATGATCAAACAATCAAGCGTTGCCAGTTTTGAAGTGAGACGATATAATCGAACATTCAGAGCGATGGGTGTTCGGAAAGGTGACGAAATGGTCGATGCCAGGCTTGTAAAAGGCGATGAAGATGTCATTTTATTCACAAAGCAGGCATTTGCACTGCGTTTTCCGCTCGCTGAATTATCCGTCACTGGTGTGAGAACTGCTGGCGTCAGAGGAATCAATTTAAGAGATGACGATCAACTTGTTTCACTGGTAGCCGTTCGTGAGGAGGAAAACGCCTCACTTGTTCTTGCAACTCAACGTGGTGCAGCAAAACGAATGAATTTAAGAGAATTCGAAACGGCTAAAAGAGCGCAACGCGGTGTGGTTGTATTGAGAGTGTTGCAATCGAATCCGCATGAAGTCATTGGCGTTGAAATGGCTACTAATGATGAAATCATTGTATTAGCAACTGATAAAGATCATAAAATACCAATTCTCGCAGGATCATTAAGACTAGTGGATCGGTATTCAAATGGAAGTTTCATTGCAGATGAGAAAAAAGATGGTCGGGTCACCCATATTTATAAAGATCCCAAAGCTGAATTAGAGTAAAGATTTATAGTCGCGGGAAAAAATTCCCGTGACTATTTATTTTTTCTGTCGTATAATAATTCGGAAGACGAAATATAATGTTATGCGACCATAAAGAGAACGGGGATAGAAGTATGTGGAGAAATCGAAATGTTTGGATAATACTAAGTGGGGAAATGATAGCTGGGTTAGGGTTATGGACCGGAATTATTGGGAATCTCGAGTTTATGCAAGAAAAAGTACCATCTGATTTTATGAAAGCGTTAATCATGTCTGTCGGCCTTCTAGCTGGGCTAGTTGCAGGGCCGCTTGCCGGGAAAGTTATTGATCAATCCAAGAAAAAAACAGTACTTCTTATTTCAGGACTTGGCAGGATGTTAAGCGTAATTTTCATGCTCGTCGCAATCGGTACTGGATCGATCTGGTGGATGGTTGCATTCATGGTCAGCATCCAACTATCAGCCACGTTTTATTTTCCCGCGTTGCAAGCGACAATTCCGCTCGTCGTAAAAGATGAAAATTTATTATCAATGAACGGATTGCATATGAATGTGGCAACCATTTCACGAATTATTGGCACTGCACTTGCGGGTATAATGCTTGTCTATTGGTCTCTAATATCATTGTATTGGATTTCAATGATCGCATACGGCGCACTATTATTATTTACGATGATGCTGCGCATCGATGAGGAAGAGGGAAGGGAAGCGAAAGTAAAAACTGCGGGGAATTCAGGTGGATTCATGGAAGTTTTTCCTGTATTAAAAGCCTATCCAGCGGTGGGTATGACTTTAATAATGACGCTTATTCCATTACTGTTCATTGGATCTTTCAATTTACTCGTTATAAATATTAGTGAAATTCAAGATTCAGTCTCTATTAAAGGTCTTGTTTATACAGTTGAAGGAATTGCATTTATGGCCGGAGCTTTAGCTGTGAAATATATTTCAACAAAATGGCGAACGACTATGATTTTGTTTTTCTTTGCAACAATGGTCGCCGTAGCGGAATTTATGCTTTTCTTTGTTGAAAGTACATTTATTACATTAGCAGCCTTCGGAGTTTTAGGTTTCGCTCTAGGTTGTTTTTTTCCGACAGCAATGGTTATTTTCCAAAAACAAATGCCAAAAGAGTATCATGGTCGATTTTTCTCGTTTCGGAATATGTTAGAACGAGTTATGTTCCAGGTTGTATTGTTAACAGCGGGCGCATTTCTTGATATTATGGGACTACAATTGATGGTTGTTGTATTCGGTGTGATCAGCCTAAGCTTGACAGCATTATTTTTTGTTCAAATGAAAAGAAGAAATATCGTGTTAGAAGAACCAGAACCAGTTGCCGCAGAAAGTGTTTAACTTTTTGCGGTTTTTTTCTAACATTTTTGATGTTCTCCCGTGTATAAACTATAAATAGGAGGAAAGAATGATGTTAATTCGAACAGGAAATGAAACGGATCTAGCTGATATAACGGCTCTAATAGCTGAATTGGGTTATGAGACAACTGTATGTGAGATGAAGAATAGATTATCAAAGTTATCTAGCAATCCGCATTATCATACAATTGTTGCGGAAATAGAAAACGAAGTTGTAGGGTTGTTGGGTTTACACATAGGTCTTGCATATGAATTTAGTGGTTGTTATGGAAGAATTGTCTGTCTAGTTGTAAATAAGGCGTACAGAAATAATGGCATAGGCAAAAAATTAATTGACAAAGCTAAGGAGATCATTAGTAATTTGGACGGAAACACTATTGTTTTAAACAGTGGGAATCGAAAAGAACGAGAAACTGCACACAAGTTTTACTTAGACAATGGGTTTTCTGCTAAAAGTACAGGATTTGTAATGAAATTCAGTTGATTTATTGAACTTATATTAAAGTGCTATTTAAACTACAAAATAAGCACTTTTTTCGGTTTTATCTCACTATCATGAGTATACTTATTAATGATACGTAGCTACCGATAATATATATTATGGCCGGGGCGTTGTATGAGTTAGAATAAAAGTGGTGTTACACTTCTATTCTATACCTATAATTATTGTTCTTAACTTGATCAATATCAATAAACTGCACACTATACTCGATTATATCATTCATAAATAAGTTATGCTCTTTTGCAAACTCTCTGAGCCCTTCCAATAATTCCTTGTCATAAGTGGTTTTATATTGAATGCGATCATTGGGTCTGGTTTCTTTATTGAATATAATTTGATCTTGTTCCAAAACATTCTTCAAGCCACTTTCAATTAAATAATTGACGTGGGTTTTATTTTCTTTAGCCATAGTTTGTAATTCATTCAAAACTGATTCACTAATATTAGTTCTGAATTTAACTCTTGATTCATCCGTTGTTTGAATTAACCTGCCATTTACCAATTTCCACATTAGTTATGCACTCCTAATTAGTTATCAATTCTTTGGGACATTCGCTCTCTTTTACGATATATAAAATTATCCGTTGATGCATTGGCGTATATTATTTTTGCTAGCTTTGGTAGTTCGTACTTTCCTTTAACCCATATACGGTAAACGGGTGTTCCTTTCTTAGTTGTGGTTATTGAGATTTCAGTTCGTAAATTCCATGATTGAAATACAGATAAAAGTATATCAGCAAATGCTTGGCTGCTACTGGTTACATTCATAACGTATCCAGTTTTCTGTACCCAACCATCCCCATCAATAACTCCCCTTACAAATGACGATAAAAACTCCTCAGGAACATTTGGAAAAGGCACAGATAATGATTTATTGGCGACAATTCCCAATGCTGCAAGATCTTCTTTAATAATTTTCGAATTAATAAGTAGTGTTGCAGTAGTTCTTGTTGGTCTTCCGGGGGCTAAAATATAATCTGCATCCATGTACGTTGCGATTAATCGTAGGATTCGTTCATCTTTTTGAGAAAAAGAAATACTGTGTATTTTTTTATTAACACAACCATCTGTGACAAATAAACCTAACACCCAAGCCATTTCATGCGACCATGTTTTAAAAAAGTTCTCATTAACTTTATTTTTTCGGGGTTGTCCTGAATATCGTTCTCTATTCATTTGAATTCCATGTTTATACATAACGTTCCGTATAGCACGATCAGAAATACCAATAACTGGAGCCATTTTTTTGAACGACATGCCGCTTTTGTACATTTGGATAATCATTTCATCATCCATGCCTGGATTTCTCGCCAAACCTTTCCCCTCCTCAATAAATCGCCTTATATCTATTATACGAACAAATGTTTTTAATTGCAAGAATACGGCGAAAGAAAAAGAACCCAAAGAGATGCTCTAAAAGCTTCTCTTCGGGTTCTTTCCTTAACTTATCTAGTCTCTCGGCACAAATGTTTTACAGTCAGTTTCTTCACTGCTTTTTGCTGTTTTTCCCTTTTGGCTGACAACATAAATAGATTTTGCACTACATCTGTTCCCGTTGCTCCAATATTTACAGTTATTTACTTCACATAAAATTTCTTGTGCCATGTGCTCCACCTCCTTGCAGTTATAATGAGCCTGAAGGTGCGGATCAATACATGCTATCTGGAACCCGGTAAACAATAAATAATCAACATTTATTTCTTCTGTTTCCCTGGAAAAATGGTGAACGACCAGGAATATATAAGATCAACAACAAAAACTAAAGTCCATATCATCCCCATTGAATATGCAACTTCATTCGCATAAGGCGATTGTTCAGCTGTTCCTGCTTCAATCCACGATAAGTCAGTTAGAAAATTTAACATCTCATTGAAACTTCCTGTTCCATAAAACCATAAAATTGATTGTCCGACCAAAAATACAAATAAATGAATCGTCGACGTTAAACGATACTTTTTCGCAACATATTTCGGATCTTTTTGACGCTGTAAAATGGCATAGTCTTTATCTGTTAAAAGTTCAACGCGCCGCCACTTCCCTACTGTTTTACGCATCCAACGATCCAATTTCAAGAAATCAAAAATTCCAAATGTGCACGCATAAACAACAAAAAGGACAATAATAATTTGAAATGTAGAAATCTCTTTTGTTTCTTGATAAATCAGTATGCCTAGCAACGCTTCGATTAAAAGCAACACAAGAAACGAAATAATAGCTAATAAACTTAACCTCTGTTTATTTAATACATAACGTAAAAATCCAAAAATAAGAAGTGAAATTACCGACAGAATTTCAATCGTAATAAAAATTTCCCATTGATGTGCCACTATAAATTGCAAATCCGCTTTCACCTCTCTTATAATGGATAACTCCCATTTGTAAAAGTTTGTACTTTTATTCAAAAATGTTATTTTGTAATTTGACTATATAGATATAGACTGCAACAGGCTTGTTTCTCAGTCGATTTAATATTATCTAAACAATACCTATGAATCACCTTATCAATGTATTAAAGCAATTATACCAATTACAACAAACGATTCAATGCTTCATCTAGATTTCCAATAAGATAAAACAGTTGTCATAGAAGGAATTCAGCCGTATAATAAAAGTATTAAATGAATAGAATAAAAAAGACCGCTTCGATGCGTCAACATCGAAACGGCTAGCGTAATAGTTGGTTCCCTATAAGGGGTCAGCATTGCCCGATGAAATAATCCACCAAGGAAGAATGGAGTTCAATTCTTCTCCTGAGCGGCAAAACTCAAGGGTGGATTATTTCTTTTGTGACATTTTAAACGCTAAAGCAATCACACCAACGATTAACGTAGAAAAGCTAATCATGATTTAGTCACTAGCAGCACCCCCTTCCGTCTTAAAAATCGTACCAAGACAGGAATAAGAAACAGGAATGCTGACCACCCTTGAAAACCTATTCTATTACCCTTTGATTATAGCATACATACGTTCCAAATCTTCCCTTTATCTCATCGGAAAATATAGTTCTTCTCCCACTATTTATTTTTCCGCATCAAATCATTTTTCCATTTATCCCATAAGAAATGAAAAACAGGATTTATTTTGATCATAACGGCATAGCCGAAAGCCATTATCATGATAGTAACCGGGCGTATCTCTTGTCCAGTGAAAATATCGACAAAAAAGACATAGGTCAAGGTAATTGGAAAGCATATGCCCAAAATGTGGATGTAGAAAATTAATTTATGATTATCCATAGCAGTCCATCCCCTTCTCCGGTATTTTAATCACTATACCCAAATAAAGCTAAATTATCACAAGCATAGCACTGATTAGCAATTGTTCAAGTCTGTCATCCGAAAATGAAACCATAGGTTATCATAAACGTATATTTGTTAGTAGTTAATACGATTGGAGGCTTCGCTTATGTTTTTTGAACCTGGGTCTTTTGTAGATACAATGTTTATGATTGGTATTTTTATTGTTATAGTCTTTATCATCATTAAAGGGGCCACCGAATGGAGTTCAAATAATAATTCCCCGAAACTGACTGTTCCCGCTAAAGTTGTCACGAAAAGAACAAGTACATCTGGAGGTGCTCATCACTCGACTGATCATATGCATTCGATGACAACAACGTCTTATTATGTAACGTTTCAATTTGAAAGTGGAGATCGGTCGGAGTTTTCTTTAAACGGTTCACAATTTGGAATGTTGGCGGAGCAGATATTGGGATGCTCACTTTCCAAGGCACACGCTATCTAGGATTTGAACGTGACAGTATATTATGATCAATATCTAGGATTAATTCGAGGCATCACAAATGATCAAATAATCCACCAAGAAGGGATGCAGTTCAATTCTTCCTTGGTGGATTATTTCTTCGACGCGACCATTTTAATGCGATTTCTGCCTACAATTTTTACATACTTTAACCATGCCGTCGTTTTCCATTTCATACTCATACAATAATTTTATTCTTTTACGGAAACAGATCGGACACTCGCCTCTACCTTTTGATGGCAACTTTTCCAATGCTTTTCCTCTGTTACTTTTCCCCATGCCTATCCCCCCGTGAACGTTCTCTCTTCTCTTTAGTAAATGATTAACATGAGAAAAGATTGATGAAAATAATATATTTTTTTATCTTTTGGTGCAGTAGTTGTCAACAAAGGCATTCAAACGTATAATAAAAACATAGAATGAATAGAATATAAAAAAGGTCGCTCGGTGTTTGTGCATCGAATGACCAGTTGTGTAAAATCAGGTGCCCATCAAAGGTTCCTGCATTAGGGATAAAAATAATCCATCCTAATTGAGCCCTTAACTCAAGGATGGGTTATTTTTTTCGTTCGTTATTAAATAACCTCCGATTCCTTTCCAAAATCACCTTCCATATTAAACCCTACAAAAACTGCGAAAACTACCAAAAGTGCGCTAATCGGCAGTACAAGTAATGTTCTAAATAATACACCCGCCGCCATCTCTACGCCATAATAAACAAAAGCCCAATGGACAGTCGTAAAAAGTACTGCAAATAATAATCCTGCTACAATAATGAAAGTGAAGCGATTTTTCGGCGTGATATTCAATTTCACTAAACATCCAAGTACAAAGGGAACTGCACAAAGTAACGATAAATATGCATAATTTACGTCCACCAGTCCCTCGTTCATATAATAATCTCCTACTACCATCCGATTCATTACCGCAGTCCCATAAACCAAGATAAATGCGCCAATTAGACTCCCAAAAGCTAAAAATAGTTTTGAGTGCACTTTATGAACATCCCTTCTATCATTTTTTTGCAAAATCTAATCCAAGTTAATTAGTTTATGTCTGTCTCGCGCATCATTATGACTAGTCCGGTTTTATTTCCAAAAAATAAAAAAGCCTGAAAGTAAGCTTGAAGGGCCTCTTAGAGACTTTTATCTATTAATCCCATGAATGGTCGGTGCTTGTTTCATGTTTTCTACTATATAAATAGGCAATTCCAGAAAAAGCACTCATCAGTCCGATTGAAGTCAATCCCATAGCCATGCCTTCTGTTGTTAAATTACCGGTGACAATTGCGACTGTGATTCCGAATCCAACGCCAGCTACTATTGCTGCCAGAATGATTCGTATCATTTTTTCATTCCCCTCGGGTTAATATACGGGATAAATGACCCTATTCGCATACTATTCTTGATTGAAATAAAATGTGCCTCGTATTATGACAAAACAAAAAAGTAGCACAAACTAAACTTTAGTCTGCACTACTTTTTTTATCTGGATTCTACTCTCAAACGATCCGTGTCTTGTAGTTCTTTAAGTGTTGCTGCCCCAATACCGAACATCGCCATCCGGAGTTCTAATTCTCTTGTTTCCATGACTTCCATTACATCTTCCAGGGATTCAGTGGCTTCTTTCAAAATCGAACGCCCGACACCGACCAGGTCGCTTCCCAATGCAATGGCTTTAGCTGCTTCGACGCCGGTCTTTATGCCGCCGCTTGCAATAACAGGTTGGTTTTCGATATGATCTCTTACTGATGTAATGCAATCGACGGTCGGTATTCCCCACTCGCTGAAAGCATCAGCAGCTTTTCGTTTCACTGGAATCGACGAGCGGAATTTCTCGACTTGACTCCATGAAGTACCACCTGCGCCTGCAACATCAATAAAAGAAATGCCTACATCACATAACTTTTTAGCCGTAGCGCCGTCAATTCCCCAACCGACTTCTTTCACGCCGACGGGAACGCCAACTTCAGCGCAAAGTTGTTCGATTTTCAGCAATAAATTCTTGAAATTTGTATTGCCTTCAGGCTGAATGACTTCTTGAATGCTATTTAAGTGCAGAACAAGCGCATCTGACTCTGTCATTTCGATAATACGCCTGCATTCATCCGTTCCAAAGCCATAATTGAATTGCACTGCGCCTAGATTTGCGATAATCGGGATACTCGGTGCATACTTTCTTACTTGGAAAGAAGACCGGAATTTTTCGCTTTCGATTAAAGCGCGTGTAGATCCTAATGCTAACGCCCAACCTCTTTCCTCAGCGGCTTCTGCTAAGTTCCGATTGATCGTTTCCGCAAATTCAGCGCCGCCAGTCATTGAACTTATTAGAAATGGCGTTTTGCATTCATGTTCCAAAAACTTTGTATGAATTGATATTTCCTCAAAATCTATTTCGGGTAAAGCATTATGAAGAAAACTGACGAGTTCAAATCCGGTTGAAATTGAATGTCCTGTCACTTTTTCTTCTAATGCAATTTGAATATGTTCTGATTTCCTTTTATCAATAGGACCAGTCATTTAATCGTACCCCCTCATTCTTTATGTAGACAACGAATCATAATGCACCGTATTTAGATACGTTTAATCGCAAAGGCAATATATCTTCTGATTTCCATTCGTTATACAAATACTCTGCATCTTTTTCTTTCTGAACAAAGGCGATTCCACAATCGCCGCCGCCCGCACCTGATGTTTTACCACTGCCATACTTATCGGCCAGTTGAATTAACGTTTTGAGTTTGGGCGTTTCTATATTAACCTCTGCCGAATCACTTAATCGTTTAATCGCTTCCCGATTTAGTTTAAGACTTGAAATCGCCAAGACGCTGTCATTTTTCTTGAAACTGTTAATTAGACTGCTTACTGCTTTTTCACTTTGCTCAATAAAGTTTACATATTCGCTCGGTCGACTGTCGCGTAAATGCTTGATCTTGGTAACCATCGGAGCCGTGGCAGCGATATTCCCTGTCCATCCGACGCAGAGAATTAGATCTTTTGGCGGGCTTATGTTTTCAATTAAAAGACTTGGCCATCTCTGCTCAACAATTTTCAGTAACGGTGTTTCTTTTCGTAGTTCATCCAAAAGCCATGTGGATGTAAAAGCGGCGTATTGAATCCAGCCGCCGTATGTAGATGCGGCAATATCCGCGCAGGAACCATTTCCTTGAGTTTTGAAATGGGCGATAGCTGAAAGTTTATAGATCAATTCAGCTGTCGGTTTTAATTCGTAAAATTTGAACAAAGATGTAATGGTCGTGACAACTACTGCGGCACTCGAGCCTAAACCGTATTTTTTTCCGGATGAATCGTCCAGCTCGCTAGTAATCAGTAAGGAAAATGGTCGAGGATGAATCGATTTTTCTACTATAAAAGAATTGAATGTGCTAATTGCATTTCGAATAAAGGTCAACTTCGAATCTGAGCTGCTGAAATTCACTTCCACTTCATCGAAATCCCATGTAACATTATTTAAGCCCAATTGCGGTAGTGAAAGAAGATTTCGATCGTTTTCTTTTATTTCTGCATTCATATATCGATTGACAGCAACGACTATTGCTCGCCTGTCGGGTTCCAGCACGGAATACTCCCCGGCAATCATCAGTTTTCCTGGCACTTTAATATGATGTGTGGTGGTCTGCATCATCAACAACACGTCTTTCTTTTTGTCTGAGGCAAATAGGAAATTCCAGGACCTGGATGGCAAGTAAACACATCTTGTACAGAAGTCACGGACATTAACGCTTCTCGGACATACTCTTCATCTTTAGGCTGGCAAAGAACCTTAACATTCGGACCGGCGTCAATTGTGAAGTACGCATGAATACCCGACTCCCTCAATTCTTGGACCTTTTCCATTACATCGAAAGTTGCGCTTTGCCAGTACATGAAAGGCGGATTTGCCCCTAATGTTGTCGCGTGCATTTTCATGGCATTTCTTTCGAGGACATCCCCAAGCATTTCGAAGTTGCGCTGGTTGATGGCTTGTTTTGCGACTTCCAAATCTTCATCTACAGTGTCTAACCAACCTTGATAAAAAGGCGATGTTTCGACAGATCGTTTCATGCCTTCACGGCTTAAGATTTTTTTCTGTTTCGGTTCTAAAAGGACGGATAAAATACTTAAATCCCATTTCTCTTCAGGTAAAATCTGCTCGGCATGAGAGTCTGTCCCGTCAGGTAGCTGCCCTTTTTTCCATTCTACATAGCCGCCGTATATTGATCGACATGCAGAACCCGAACCACGCCGTGCGATTGTGGAAAGCGTTGGTTCATCGATATCCATGCCCAATGCTTTTGTCGCCGCCGCGGCTAATGCTGCAAAACCGGACGCCGAGGAAGCGAAACCAGCAGCAGTAGGCACTTTGTTTGTAGAATCTACAACCGCATATTTTTTCACGCCTGATAGATTTCGTATCAGGTCTAAAAATTCACTAATTTTTTTAGTTTCATCTTCAGTTGCCAATGTATCATTTAAGTAAAACTTATCTGCTGTTAGACATTCGCAAAACTGAACGGAAGTTATTGTGTAAAACTGGTCCAATGTGATGGAAAGGTTGCTGTTCATCGGTAAAAATAATTCTTCATTACGTTTTCCCCAATATTTAATTAAAGCAATATTCGTATGAGCTTTAGCTGTTGCTTCCAATTTTACATTCCTTTCATAAATACATTCATTTTACTATCAATTTTTGCCTACCTCGAAACTCCAAGTTTGAAAGGCTCCGGCTGTAAGTAATGCTTCTTCAAGTTCTTTTGCATGTTGGTGGTTTTTTGCAAGTGCGAGTATGCACCCGCCCCGACCCCCACCTGTTAACTTAGCTCCGAGCGCACCTTTTTCCTTTGCGGCAGAGACTAATCGATCGATACCGGAATCGCTCACGCCTAATAGAGTGAGCTCTCGTTGCGCAGCATCCAGGGTATTCCCTAGCAAGTCAATCTCGCCAGCAATCAGTGCGCTTTTAGCTTTAAATGTATTAGCTTCAAGTGCATTAAGGGATTGTTCGGTTTTGACTGCATCAAGATTATACATTTCTTTGATGCTTTCGACTGCTCCGCGCGTATTGCCAATTCGGCCCGAATCCGCAACTACGAGATAAAATGGACCACCTATTTCTAAGGATGCGATAGAACTTCCTCGTTGAAACCAAATTGGATGGTCATTTGAAGACGCCGCCGCATCAATCCCGCTTGGATTTCCGTGTGCAAAGGTTTCGGCGATATGGACAAGTTCCTTGAGTTTCTCGTCGTTCAGTACTTGTCCAAAGTAAAGAAACAAGCCCCTCACGATAGAAATTGCAATCGCAGCACTTGAACCTAAACCACGTCCCAAAGGTATTGTTGATTCTAAACAAATTCTAAGTCCTTCTGGTTTTTGCATTAAGCATTTCATGGTTTCATTAATACAAACTGCAATTCCTTCCATACTTCCAGGTATTTCTTCGTAAGGTCCACTATAATATGGAGATTCAAATGAAATTGTTTTATTATTATTAATTTCTTCGATTGTAGCTCGTGCTTCAATCGCTGGAAACGGGAGTGCAATCGCTGGCTTACCATAGACAACCGCATGCTCGCCTATCAATATTAACTTACTATGTGCAGTGCCTACTGCAGTTTTACGAGGTATGGCAACCATACAGTAACCTCACTTTCTAAATTAGATAAATTCACATCGCACTCGTATGAAACATACGTCATCTTTGATTTTACCATTATTAATGGATTCTTCCAATCATCCTTCTTCGCATAGTCATAACTTCTTCCATACACGATACATACGATAGGGTATCCGATATTGGAAAGGAGGACTATTTTGCACTATGTCTATTATTCAACCTTGACCTCAGAACCGCAAACTACTGTGGATCCAAATCCATTCCCGCCTGTTGATCCTAAGCTTCTAAATATTTCCGCACATAAGTTTCAAGAACTAATGCAACAAGCAAATAAACTAGTTGAAAAAATTAGTACTTCTGAAGAGTTTGCCTACGAACTAATGAACGAAGCTCAGCTTTCTAATACCAAAAAGGTAGGAGAATTAATAAAATCAACAGGAATCACAATTAAAGTCGAAACTTCATTTACCCCAACCGGAATTCATATTAAATTAGATAATTCTGAAGTTCAAGGAAGGTGTTGCCAGTTAGCCATGTTACTCCATTGGTGAATTAATGAGTGATGCTTGTAAATGACTTTTAAGAGGTGTTGTAGAATGCAGATTCATGTTGTGAAAAAAGGAGAATCACTATGGGATCTATCTCACCAATTCGGCATTCCGATTGAACAAATCATTAATGTAAATCAATTGGAAACACCTGAAAAACTTGTTGTAGGTCAAGCACTAATCATCCCGACATCGACTCCAGTGACAGCTAAGCCAGTTATCGATGTGAATGCTTATACGATTAATACAGGAGAAACAGGTGCCGAAGAAATTCACACTGTCGGCAAATATTTAACCTATTGGATGCCATTCGCATATCGGATGACAGATACTGGCGGCCTGGAAGCTATTGATGATTCCGCAATGATTCAAGCAGCTATAGAGGAGCGGGTCGTTCCCGTATTATGCATTACCAATTTTAGCGCAACAGAAGCAGGTTCAACATTAGCACATACCATTCTATCAAATAATGACATTCAAGAACGTTTATTAACGAATATCGTATCGTTAATGCAAGAAAAAGGTTATCGAGGTATAAATGTTGACTTTGAAAACGTATTACCCGCGGATCGTGTACTATATAATCAATTTTTACAGCGTACTGTTGACCGCTTACATCCAGAAGGTTATTTTGTTTCTACCGCCCTTGCGCCGAAAGTTAGCGGCGAGCAAAAAGGGTTATTATATGAGGCGCATGATTACGAAGCGCATGGAAGAATTGTTGACTTTGTTGTGTTAATGACATATGAGTGGGGATATCGACTTGGTCCGCCCCAAGCCATTTCACCTCTTAATCAAATAAAACGTGTACTTGATTATGCGGTTACTGTTATTCCTAGGGACAAGATTTTTTTCGGGTTTCAAATTTATGCGCGTGATTGGGTCCTACCGCATGTACCCGGAACAGAGGCAGAGACTTTTAGTCAACAAGAAGCCGTTCGGCGCGCAGTGCAACATGATGTAGCTATTCAATTTGACGAGACAGCCCAGTCCCCTTTCTTTCGTTATGCTGATGATCAAGGTCAGACGCATGAAGTATGGTTTGAGGATGCCCGTAGCGCGCAGGCAAAGTTTGATACGGTGAAAAATTATAATTTGCGCGGGATTAGTTACTGGGTACTCGGTTATCCATACCCACAAAATTGGGCATTACTCGAAGACAATTTTATCATTCGAAAAAGAATGTAAAATGTGATTGACGGATTATAAAAATTAAACCGCCCTTAGCTTTTTTAGCCCAAGGACGGTTTATTGTTGTGCAATTAAAAGCTATTTTTCGTTAACAGTGATTCCACCGTTGTCCGATCTCAATTTAATCAAGTTCTTTCCTTCGCCAAACACAGTTTTCTCATTCTTTTTTCCGAAAACATCGATTTTGCCGTTAGCTGTTTTCACATCAATTATCCCGTTAGTCGGCATAGTTGTGGTCATAATTTCGATTCGTCCGTTATCAGTCGTTAAATCGATTTGTCGTTCCAAATCGTTTGTTACTAGCATGATCCGGCCGTTGTCTGTTTTTCCAATAATCTCGCCATTCACTTGTTCTAAAATAATTTTACCGTTATTTGATTGGACATGGGTAGAAACCGCGTCGACATTTTTCATTTCGATGTTTCCATTGTCAGTTTCAAAAGAAATATCTTTCACGTCCAAGTTTTCCGCCTTGATTTTCCCATTATTGTTTTTTGTTTTAATCAAATCATATTGTTTTTGGGGAACTTTCACCAGTAGCTCCATTTTAGAAAATGATAAATCAAAACGTAAGAAATTCCATCTATTCTCTTTAAACTTTACTGTAAGCGTTTCGTTGTTTACATCAGCATCGAAATCGAATTTTGCGTTTTTTCTTTTCTTTCCGATGTATTCGATGGTGGTAGTTGTGCTATCGGTTGGTATAATTTCCACTGAAGCATTGTCGGATAAGATATCTATAGTTGTAAATGATACATCTTTCAACACGATCTTTTTCGAATCGTCAACAAATTTATTCCACGCTTGCCAAAAGAAAGTACCTCCCAACACAATGAAAAGTATAATCAACACTCCAATAAGCAATCCCCTATTTTGTTTCATTGTCCCAACCTCCATATGAATGAATTCCTATACATCTCATTATATTTGTAAAGTGGGTCCGATTGAATGGACTTGGGAGGTGGTTTCATCTCAGCCGTTGGTCGTAGATTTCCGCTTTCTGAAAGCCAACCATAATAAGACGAAAATGATTAGCGCTACTGCTTCAAGAGAAAAAATATACCACGGATATGGACCTAAAAAATCTAGTAAGCTTCCATTTGCCGGTTTCATGCGTAAAAACATATAATTAGCATCAAAGACTTGATTTACAAAAAATATGAATGGCAGCAATATATTTAAAACAATCATCGTATTCACAATTCCTCTAAATGTTGGCCTGTATCCTTTAATCCAAGTGAAATAAAGCGCCGTCAAGATAATCCCGATATGCGTATAGAAAAAGTGGAAGTACCTAAAATGCGGAAATCCCACATCGAGAACAGGTGTTCCGATTGCCTGAATAGCCCCTCCAATACCGGCATAGAAGACGAACATATATAAGCGCCTATTCCCTGTCCATAGCAGTGCGATTGCAACCAATAAGCTTATGCTGCATAATTCAAGCGGCAACGAACTCGATAAATTCCAACGATCAGTTGTAACCATCCAAATATGATAAAAGACCTCCATAATCAATAAAGATCCCGCAAAGAGTCGTTCAATTATTCGAAGATGCACGCGCCGATGCGATAATTTCCTTTTCGATATAAACAACAGAGATACACATAAGAACAACAATACTATCGCCATTGCATGCTGAATCGAAAACATCACGAACGAAGGTTCATTTCCATTTGCCATCCTATCATCTCATTTCAATTAGACTATTTGAGATTATTATAGCATCACTCGGTCAGTGATTATGTATAGATAATCACTTAGAAGTCAATTCTAGAAGCGAAGTCAGTGATGAGATGAGGGTGAGTTAAATTTTCAGAAAAAAATCCAAACCTTCTTCCGCCCAAAAACAGTCGGCTGCTAAAGGTGAAAAAAATAATGAAGCAAACACGAAAAAGAAAGTACCAACTTCTGCGACTGATTTTATTCAGTCGGTAAGTAACGCCGTTCATAACTCATCGGATTTAATGGTTAAATCAGTGCCTCCAGAACTTACTTTCATTTACATAGATAACCTTGTGGATAACCAGACGTTGAATAATCATATCCTCCAGGACTTGTCAAAGCATGAAAATCTTTCGCCGGAAAATATACCGTCCATATTGTCAATACCGCATGTGGAATTGGCTGATGAGTTAGAGAAAGCAGTTATTTCGATGATGGACGGATCAGTGCTGATTCACCTAGAGGGTCACTCGACAGTTGTATTGGCAAATATTCCAACCAACGAAACGCGGTCGTTATCAGCGCCTGAAATGGAATCCCAGGTAATCGGTTCCCAAGTCGCCTTCAACGAAAGCCTGTCAACGAATGTCTCTTTAATTCGCAGGTATATAAAAAATCCGAATCTTTGTAATGAAAACTTACAAGTTGGAAAGCAATCGAACACATCGATTGCGATGTTATACATTAAAGGCGTTGCCTCCGATGAAATGGTCAAGACTCTGAGACAAAGGATTACCGACCTTGAAACGGATTCTGTAATGGATAGCTCGATTCTTGAACAACTGATTGACGATAACTCGTTTTCGATTTTCCCTCAAATGTTGCTAACAGAAAGACCGGACAAGGTTTGTGCTGAACTATTATTTGGTAAGATAGCGGTCATCGTAGACGGCAGTTCCATGGTAATCGTTTGCCCGCACTCATTTCTCGAGTTCTTGCAAAGTCAGGAAGATCAAAATGTACGATGGCAGATCGCTACATTTCTTAGGTTATTAAGATTTAGTGCAGTGGTGCTATCAATTTTTTTAACACCTTTATATGTCGCAGCATTAACATATCATTACGAGGTCATTCCACAAACGCTTTTAGTTCCGTTAAGTGAATCAAGAGCTTTAGTTCCTTTCCCGCCTATATTCGAAGCGCTGCTATTGGAAATAATGATAGAGTTGTTAAGGGAAGCTGGAATCAGATTACCAACAAAGGTTGGTCAAACCATCGGTATTGTTGGTGGTATAGTCATTGGAACGGCTGCCGTGGATGCAGGAATTACAAGTAATATATTAATTATCATTGTCGCTATAGGTGCATTGGCATCCTTCACAACACCAAGTTATATGATGGGGAATGTCATCAGAGTCATTAGGTTCCCGTTAATCGTTTTTGCCGGGCTTTGGGGGTTTTATGGCATTATGCTGGGGCTTTGTTTTATCCTGGTTCACCTTTTGCGCCAATCAAGTTTGGGTTCGCCGTACACAGCGCCTTTTTACCCGCCTCGGTTACTTGATTGGCGGGATAGTCTCATCAGATTGCCTTTTCCACTTGCATTTAAAAGACCTTCAAATACTAGACCGGAGGATGAAGATAAATACGAGCCTGAACCGATAAATCCTGAGAATGAACAGAAGGTGAATTAGGTGAAAACCTCCATCCAAATTGCTCCCAGAGATACGATTAATGCTTTTCTTCTTTTTTTCATCATTCATACCGCTCAAATCGGGATCGGGATACAAGGTTTTCAGCGGATTATATACGAGGACACAAAACAAGATGCGTGGATTGCTGTCCTACTAGCCGGCCTCGCTACGCATATCATCGCAATTTTCATGATTAGGACATTGGAAATGTACGGTTCAAATGACTTATACGGCATTCACCAAGATATATTCGGTAAATGGATTGGAAACATTTTTAATGTCCTATATATCCTTTACAGTTCAATCGCATTTTTTGCCGTTTTCAGGAATTACATTGAAGTCGTTCAAACTTGGGTTTTTCCAGATTTGAATACGTTGTTTCTGGCGGTTTCGTTATTATTAATCGTAATTTATACGTTTACGGGCGGTCTGCGGGTAATTGTGGGTGTTTCATTTTTTAGTTTTGTACTTGGCGTATGGCTTCTCCCGATGTTGGCATATCCGATGAAGTATATGGAACCTAGAAACCTTCTACCCATTTTAGAGGCCAATATTGGTGGAATGCTTAAAGGCATACAATCCATGACCTTTACAGTAATCGGCTTTGAAATATTATATATAATTTATCCTTTTGTAAAAGATAAAGAGAATGTGAAAAAGCATGTTCATCTTGGTTTGCTCGTGACGACCTTGATTTACTTAGCCGTTATGATGGTTACGTTGACTTACTTCACTGGGGATCAATTAAGTAAAACCATTTGGGCTACATTGTCTTTATTTAGTATTGTCAAATTTCCGTTCATTGAACGATTGGAGTATATTGTCGTATGTTTTTGGATGTTAATCATTTTACCGAACCTTTGTCTCTTTTTATGGGCTGCTTTTCGCGGAACCAGTCGACTGGTCAAAGTAAGTGCGAATAAATTCGTCTGGATATTTACTTTCTTAATTTTAACAGTAAGTGTGATTTTAAAAACACGCACTCAAATAAACATGTTTAATAATTACTACGGTCAGTTAGCATTTTATATTGTTTTTGTTTATCCGATTATCTTGTTTTGTTTTGCGGCAGTGAAAAAGAAATTACAATCACGTAAGGAGCAAATAGATTGAAAAAAAATTATGTTATTTTACTGCCGCTATTCATCTGCGTTAGTTTGTTTGGATGCGCTGAAACGAAACTCCTTGAAGAGATAGGTTTAACCACGCTAATTGGCTATGATTTGGGAGATGAGGATAATGTTGAAACGACCGCTATTGTTCGGCAAGTGAGCACTGAATTGCAAAGTAAAGTTACAATAATAACTGCCACAAACGCTACAAGTGAAGGAACCCGGTCAAAAATTAGTCGACGGGCAGCAGAGAAAATCGTGTCCGGGCAATTAAGAAGTGTCTTATTCGGAGACGAGTTAGCTAAAGAAGGAATTGGTCATTACATAGATACCTTGTTGAAAAATCCTGCTATAAGTGAAGGCTTGCTTCTGGCATTGGTTGAGGGCGAGTCGCGACCGTTACTTGAATTCGAGTACCCAGATATCGATGACATCGGAGAACATATTTATAATTTGTTAGATCAAAACATTAAAAATGAGCAGATGATTTCATCAACGCTTCATGAAGTAGCCCATGATTATTATGCGTTGGGGAAGGATATTGCGATACCCATCATAAAAAGAGATCAAGAATTGTTGGAGCTTTCCGGAATAGCTCTGTTTAATAAGGACAAAAAAATAGGTGAACTCTCTGCTGATGATAGTTTTTACGTAAAATTAAGTCGGGATGATTATCACGCCGGAACATATGAAATGAAAATTAAAGGCGATGATGTCCCTTCATCTTTATTTAAGGATCTTCCTAAAGAAATTAGTTTAGTCTTCGATCCGGTTAAAACGCAAAAAGATGTGAAGTTAATTAATCGAACAACTCCTGAATTTAATTTACACATTTCCATGCAAGCAAGATTATTAGAAATAAAGCCAACTGTTAATGCGAGTGACGAAAAAAACGCGAAGGAACTTGAAAAAGCGATTAATAATAGCCTTTCAAGTGAAATTTCAAGAGTGATTGCTTACACTCAAAAAGTTGGTTCGGACGTTTTTGGCTACGGTGAATTTTATAGAAGCTCAGTTCGTCATTCAAACCTGACCGAGGAGAAATGGCATGAAATGTATAAGGAAATGAAAGTGAATGTCAATGTTGACTTTACATTGCTTAGAAGCGGCACTTTTGACTAACTAAAGGGCGTTCAGTACCAGCAAAAACCCATAACTTGCATTATGCAAGTTATGCAGACTTCACATAGTTGCAATATGCAACTATAACACGAATCTTTCCTGCTATATATATATACTTACTTAACTTTTTCAGAAAAGAGGTGTAATGACCTCAAAACAGTCTCTCTTTCAAAGTCGTTCATACTGGATAATGACGCCTCCATGGTTGCAGCGATATTATTATTTATTATTTATTATTTCAACCAGATCTCGACCCGCTTTAGTAAGAGACAATAATAATATTCTCCGATCTTTACTGTACGGCGTTCTATTGATTAACTGCTTCTTTTCCAACGTTCCAATTTGTCTGGAGAATGTTGTTATGTCCATTCCAATAGCTTCAGCGACTGTTTGCATCGAAGGTTCATCATGCAACGAAGTTTCATATAGAATAGAGCTTTGAACGACAGTAACGCCCTCGCAACTCGATTTATGAATCTTATTCAAGTTTTTTATAAGTGCATGAAAAATTGAAATGCTTTTTCCCATTGAAGTACCCCCTCTTATATGAATATCATGAAAAAACGCGCTCAAAGTAACGAGTCGCGTTTTTTCATTCTGGTATCTCATATCGATATTTCTTTTCAGGAATATGCTTATTATACCGTACTTTGTATAATTTAAATAAATGGGTGACGACTACTTTCAGCAACGCATACCCCGGAATACCGAGAATAACCCCTGCCACACCGAATAACGAACCAGCAGTTAGTAAAACAAATATGATTGTAATCGGATGAATGCTTAACGACTTCCCCATAATTTGAGGAGAAATAAACTTACCATCTATCAATTGTACAATAGTCCAAACGACTGCGAGTTTTATCAACATAAATGGCGATGTGACAATCGCAATGATAACAGCCGGCGTTATGGCTATTAAAGGACCTAAATAAGGAACAACACTTGTAAACATGGCTATTACACCAAGAAGTAATGCATACTCCATACCAATAATGCGAAATCCAATCGACACCATTATCCCGATACAAATCGCAACAAGAATTTGTCCTTGAATATATGAACTAATTTGATGGTCGGCATCTTTCACGATAACCTCCGCATCATCCCGCATACTTGGCGGCAACATTTTGATAAAGACTTTCGGTAATTTTTCCCCGTCTTTTAATAAATAGAAAAGGATGAATGGCACTGTTACAATTGCTAATATGAAACCCGTAAGCGCACTAACAAATGAAGTTAAACCTACGGCAATTCCGCCTACCGTGTCTGTCAGAAATTTACCGACATTGTCCGGGGCGGATTCCACGATAGCCATCGCATTAATATCAAGACTTTCATAATACGAAGAAAATATGGATGTTCTCAAAAATGTATCGATGTCCAATGTTAATTTTTTAAAATACGTTGGGAAATCATCTATGAGATTATTAACCTGTGATTTTAAAAAAGGTAGAACCAGAAAAACCAGTAATGTAATGAGTCCAGCCACACCTAGAAATATTATAAGTATTCCCCAAGGACGAGGAATACGTATTTTTTCTAATAGGCGAAGTATTGGTCTTAATAAATAATAGCCGATTGATGCCAAAATAATCGGCAAGACGACCGTCGAACTAAATACCTTAATCGGGTAAAATATAAACGAAACTTCTTTGAATACCACAATGATTAACCCAATGAGTAAAATTGAAACTAAAACAAATAATGTGCTTTTTCCGCCAAGAAAACGAATAATGTTTACTTTCGAATTTTCTTCATTCACTTTTGATAGTGGCTCTTGCTTCAAATTAATCCCTCATTTCGAATCCCTCGGTTTAATCGAGTTTCATATTCAAAAACTTTGAAATCGCTTCTTTATTTTTTTCGAGATTTAATTCGATAACTGATCCTGCATGACTATATGAATTAAACGAATAGGACCCTTCAATCGGGACAGTCATTGTTTCTATATCAGCCCCACCCTTTAGCGCAAATGAAAGCGCACGAGAGATTTCATCTTTAGTTGTTAAATCGGTATGGATATAGCCTGATAATGCGCCAATGGTTTTGGGTACGTTCATAATTACTTTAGGCGTAAACGCTTCGTTCTTTATGGAAGATAATACTTCCTGTTGCCTTGCAACTCGTCCGAAGTCTCCTTCTGAATCGGCGCGGAATCGTGCATATCCCAATAGTTCTTTCCCATTTAAATGCTTTTTCCCTTTTTCTAAAGACACGCCAATTTCTTTTGACATTTCTTTTTTGACATCAATTTCAACGCCATTGGGAAATGCAATATCAACGATTGACTCAAAATTATCAAAGTCTATAATCGCATAATGATGAATCGGGATTCCAAACATCCCGGTGATTGTATCTTTCGTTAATTGCACGCCATCTAAATAATAAGCGGTGTTTAGTTTGTATGATTGATAACCTGGTATTTCCGCGTAGATATCTCTCATCAATGAAATAATGCGCATTGTCCCATCGCTTTTATTCCACGATAATACCATCATCGTATCGGACCTTGATTTCCCTCTGTCATCTTCATCGATACCCAATAATAAATAATTTTCAATTGATGAATAATTGGGATGGATGCTATCGCCTTTAAATGGACCGGGATCAATGGAATTTCCTTTTGCTATCGATTTACCCGAGTTATATTGAAAGATTGAATAAAGTCCGATGAGAATAAAAAGTACCGCGAGAATTGCAAAAATCACTCTGCCGATACGAAGTTTTCTCTTTCTGGTTCTTCTTGAGATGTTAATTTCATCATGATCTTCCACTAAAATTCCTCCAAAAATTGTTCTTTTTAAAAGGACGTATAATAATCTCTATGGTTGCATTTTGTTCCATTATCATATCATGATTACCCTTTTTGCTCTCGTTTATTGTATTAAAACGCTGTTAATATTTCGACGGTTTATTTTCTTACCACGGCATTCCCCCACTTCTAACGAAAGTGATAGTCATATACTACAAATAGACTTATCTAGAAAGGCGGTGTTATTTATGGGGTATGAACATGGTAAAGGTCATGGTTCCTCATTTGCTTTAATTGTCGTACTTTTCATCCTGTTGATTATCATTGGTGCAAGCTTCATTTATTAACCGGTTGAAAAATTATAAGGAATTCGCTCATAGGCACCTCACGTAGATTGGAGCGCTTAATACGCGCTCTTTTATTATTCCTTTGCTATAATACTTCATATAGAATTGAAAGGTGTCGAATATGAATGGTAGAAAACAAGTTTGAAAAAGCGGCGTTTGCTGGTGGCTGTTTTTGGTGCATGGTCAAGCCATTTAAAGAATGGAACGGCATACAGGATGTGGTTTCAGGATATATGGGTGGACATGTCGAGAACCCTACATATGAAGATGTGAAAAAAGGCGATTCCGGCCATTTGGAAGTCGTAGAAATTACATATGATTCAGAAATATTCTCATATGAAAAATTACTAGAGGTTTTCTGGCAACAAATTGATCCAACCGATGCAGATGGACAATTCCAGGATCGTGGCCATTCCTACTCAACCGCGATTTTTTATTATACGGACGAGCAGCGTCAAATCGCCGAACAATCTAAAGCTAAATTAGACGCAAGCGGAATGTTCGCGAAACCAATCGTCACCCCCGTTCGTCCTGCAGAAACGTTTTACCGTGCTGAAGAATATCACCAAGATTACCATGAAAAAGAAAAAGAACATTATGAGGAAGACCGTGCACGTTCCGGTCGTGATGAGTTTATAGAAAATCACTGGTCCTAAAGGAGGGAATGGCTAGTGAAATCGAAATGAATTTTCGATTTCACTAGCCATTCTTTTGATTAGATACTTTCTTTTTTATCTCCAATCATATAGGTTAATGCGAACATAACGAGATACATCGTCGTCAATATGATGAAGGTATATGTATGATTGCTTGTCCAATCAAAGACAAATGCGATGAGAAGCGGCACAATCCCTGCCATTATAAAACCGCCAGTTTGCATCATCGCTGTCCACGAATTCGTTTCGTCAGCGGTATCTGTTTCATCTAAGGGCAACAACAACGCCACAGGAAATAGCCCCCCAAGTGGAATTCCCATGATGACAGCTCCTACCCACATGAGCGGATGGAATCCAGTCCAAAATAAAATGGTTGCTAATAAGCCTGAAACTAACATGACATTAATCCAAAATTTACGTGCAGGAAATTTCTCCATCAAAAGTGGAAGAAGAATGTTTAAAAATATTTGCACGGTAGTCATGACGCTCAGTAGAGTTCCTGCTTGAAGCAATGTCATGCCGGCATTAGAAGCAATAGGTGCAAGCCACGTAATGATCGAAAAGAATAAGGATGATTGCAATCCAAAAAACAATAGGAATAACCATGCCTTACGCGTTTTCCACGGGGACTTCCCTTTTTCCTTCACTTGCACAGCCACGGAAACAGTTTGACGCACTTCCAGATTTTCTTTTATCATAAAGAACCAAGAGGCCAGCCCAATAATCACTAACAACGCCCATATGCTAAGTGCAAAAAAGTATGATCCCGTCACTTCATAAAATAGTCCCGTCAGTCCCGCACTTGCAGCGGAACCGGCTCCCATTCCGAAAGAATAAACGCCGATGACAGAGGCGGCGCGGTCCGGAAAATGTTGTTTGATCATCGCGGATAGAAGAGGACCAATAACCGCGATACAAATACCGATAATAAATGCAGTTCCAATCAGAATCGGAAATCCAGAAACAAATCCTCTCAAAGCTGTCATTGCTCCGATAAGGATTAGCATGATGTACATGGTATGCTTTAGCCCAAATTGACGATTAAAAATAGGTGCTAGCGTAGCAAAAACACCCATACAGATAACGGGAATCGCCGTTAGTAAACTAACGTGAACGTTCGTTAAAGACAATTGCTCACGGATTGTTTCAAGCATCGGGCCAATTGATGTAATCGCTGGGCGAAGGTTTATTGAAATCGCGAATATTGTAAATAGAATAAGTATTGAACGTTGCTTTTTTAATTGAGTAGACAAAAGACATTTTCCTTTCTTTAGCATATAAATTATTGGAAATGATTGCTTTACAGATTCCATTCTGAAACCATTTCGTGTTATACTAGCAGTATTGTGAATTTTAGGAGGATATCAATGATAGCAGTAAATAATGTGAGTCTTCAATTCGGAGATCGCAAACTCTTTGAAGACGTTAATATACAGTTCAACCCTGGGCATTGCTACGGATTAATTGGCGCAAATGGTGCAGGAAAGTCAACATTCATTAAAGTTTTGTCGGGTGAACTTGATCCGCAATCAGGAAATGTAATTATGAATCCTAATGAGCGCCTCGCTATCCTTAAACAAAACCATTTTGAATATGAGGAAAATGAAGTACTGGAAACAGTCATTATGGGACACAAACACCTCTATGACATTATGAATGAAAAGAACGCAATTTACATGAAAGAAGACTTTTCAGATGAGGATGGAATGCGCGCAGCTGAACTCGAGGGCGAGTTTGCAGATTTAAACGGTTGGGAAGCTGAATCAGAAGCAGCAATCCTTTTACAGGGTCTTGGTATCGGTGAAGACTTGCATCATGCGAAAATGGCCGAGCTAAAAGGGGCCGATAAAGTTAAGGTTCTACTTGCTCAAGCTTTATTTGGCAAACCAGATGTTTTACTTCTCGATGAGCCTACGAACCATCTAGACATTCAAGCCATTCATTGGTTGGAAGAGTTCTTGATCAATTTCGATAACACAGTCATCGTGGTTTCCCATGACCGACATTTCCTGAATAACGTTTGTACGCAAATTGCGGATTTGGATTTCGGTAAAATACAAATTTATCCTGGTAACTATGAATTTTGGTACGAATCGAGTCAACTTGCATTGAGAATGGCTCAAGACCAAAACAAGAAAAAAGAAGAGAAGATTAAAGAACTTGAAGCCTTTATTGCACGATTTAGCGCAAATGCTTCTAAATCTCGACAAGCGACATCACGTAAGAAAACGTTAGATAAAATTGAACTGGATGATATTCGTCCTTCATCAAGACGTTATCCTTATGTAAATTTCCAAATGGGACGTGAAATTGGAAATGATGTTCTCACGGTTAGAGATGTATCGATAACAGTTGACGGGAATAAAATGATAGATAATGCATCGTTTATTATCGGAAGAGAAGATAAAGTTATTCTTCTTGGAAACCCGCTTGCAAAATCTGCGCTTTTAGATGTTCTAGCAGAAGAAACAGAACCGGACTCCGGCACTATCAAATGGGGCGTCACGACAACGCGTGCTTACTTCCCTATCGAAAACAATAAATACTTCCAGGGCTCGGAAAATTCCTTAGTTGAGTGGTTACGCCAATACTCTCCGGAAGATCAAACAGAAACATTTTTACGCGGTTTCCTTGGCCGTATGCTCTTCTCTGGTGAAGAAGTTAATAAAAAACCATCTGTTCTTTCCGGGGGCGAAAAAGTTCGCTGCATGTTATCAAAAATGATGCTTACAAGCGCGAACGTGCTACTTCTAGATGAACCAACAAACCACTTAGATTTAGAGTCGATTCAAGCATTGAATGATGGTTTAATCGCATTTAAAGGTTCAATGATCTTTACATCACATGACCACCAGTTCATTCAAACAATTGCAAACCGAATCATTGAAATTAATGATGATGGAACAATTACCGATAAGCTTATGACTTACAACGAATACTTGGAATGGAAAAACAAAAAATAAATAACATGAAAAACGTCCTTTTACACAAAAAGGACGTTTTTTTATGATTTAAAGTCCATTATCGGTGGTATACTATCTGTAAAAAAGGAGTGATCGAGATGAGGAAAATCAAGCTATTGGTAATGCTTTTTTCTGCACTGTTCTTAGTTGTTGGCTGCACGCAAAAAAATGCCGTTGATCCTCCAGTTGATAATAATACCAATCAAGACGCTGATGAAGAAGAGAAAGTAGAGGATCAAACTGCTGATGAAGAGGAAGAAAAAGAAAATGTAGAGGTATCAATGATAAATTACTTTTTGCCCGATGGTTCGACTGCACACTATGAAGGCGATGGAAATGAATTTGCCGAACTAAATATTAGAGTCACCCATCTTGACGGCAAATACGTGGTGATAGATGAAGATAACGGCGGAGCTACAATGCGAAAAATATACCAAGTCGAAAATGATAAAATCGAAACACTGTCCGAGGATGTCATTGATTATGATGAGCCATTACCATCGCAAGAAGCAATTAGTAATTTAACTGCAAAAGAAATATATTTACAAAAACCTTTTGAAGTAGGAACTACATTTAACGAATGGACAATTGTCGAGACTGACGCAACAGTTGACACGCCCTACCAAAACTTTGAACAGGTATTAGTCATTGAAATGAAAGAAAACGATTTTACAAATCGAAAATACTTTGCAGAAGGTTATGGAGAAATCAAAAGAGAGGCAGTCATGATAACTGAAGATGAGGAAGATTTTATTGTGACATCGACTTTGGAATCAGTTGATAAGTAATTAAGTACCAGCAGTGACGACCCGCTCGTTGCGAGAATAAACAGGTGCGATACCGGAATAACGTAGCTCGTTACAGGAGCAAATAGCTGCGATACGGGAACAAAAACGTCGCATCAGTCCGATACGAGAATAAACGTTGGAGCAACGAGAGCAAACCGCGACGCAACGAGAATAATTTTATGGTTTCCTAAGCAATGAAAAAGAGGCATCCTCTTGTGGGAGGATGCCTCTTCCAATACTCAGATTAAACTAATTTTACAACGTTCGCAGCTTGTGGGCCACGGTCACCTTCAACAACTTCAAATTCAACTTGTTGACCTTCGTCAAGTGATTTGAACCCTTCTCCTTCGATTGCTGAGAAGTGTACAAATACGTCGTCTTCGTTTTCAACTTCGATGAAGCCGAAACCTTTCTCTGCGTTAAACCATTTTACTGTACCTTGTTTCATGTTTAATACCCTCCAAATAATAAATACTTATAATACGGAACTTTCCTAAATAGAAAAATTCACATATTACAAAAAGTACCGTAAACGCCGATCACTTTTTGTAATATGTGAATACGTTAGTCGGGTGTTCCCTGCTTTTATTATTGTATCTATTATAACATTGTTAATAAATATGTCAATTAGAAAAAACGAATTATTCTAATTACTATTTCCACTTACTATATGGTCTTCCCTCAAACAATAAAATAATTCCATGATAAATTTGTAAATCATCACTGCATGCCTCGCAACTTAGTTTTTCGTTCTCTGACCAAAAAGCAAAAAAACAATTCTTTTTCACAGATTCATTTTTATATTTCACACGAAGATTCGACAATGTTTCTTCTAGGAAATTCATGGCATGACATTCATCAAAAAATGTTTGCCTCGAAAGAACCTCTTCTTCCCAACCTTCGAACATCCACCAAGGTTCAAAATCTGCTTTCATATAGATTACTTCATACATAGTCTGTTCCCCCAATTTTGGAGATAATATCTCAATTTAATAGGCCCATTCAAGAACGTCTTTAATTTTAGCAAATTGAGTATCAAAGTCCATTTTATTGCTTATAAACAATCAAAAGGAATGTGACCAAGACAAATATAAGGTATAATTAAGAATGAGAATGAAACTTTATCTGTTTTAATTCGTATTAAAAGTATATGAGTAAAGGGGGCCTGAACGTGAGAGAAATAAAAAACTTCTTCATCCGACACACTATTTCAACACCAATTAGCATTGGTACATGGTTATATTTAATACTGGGTACCAGTTTAAGCATCTTCGCAGCTACAGGCCTGGGAATTGCACTTTATCTAGGAAGTACATTTGCGATAAAACAAATACAAATAACATCTACAATTAAAAGGGTTGGTTTAAACCGCTCTGAATTCAATTATATCAATGGCCAAATGAATGATGCAAAACAAAAATTAAAACGGTTAAATAGCTATTACGGTAAAGTAAGATCCGTACAAGCTTTCAAACAGCTCCATGAAATAAATACGATTTCCAGAAGGATACTAAGCATCGTTCGAACAAATCCCGAAAAATTTTATCATGCTGAAAACTTCTTTTATGCACATCTTGATTCGGCGGTTGAATTAACATCCAAATATGCAATCCTTGTTAACCAACCCTTAAAGGATAAAGAACTTCAGATAGCGCTTCAAAACACGAGAAATACATTAGCTGATGTGAATCAACAACTTGAGCAAGACTTACGGAATCTGCTCGCATCAGATATGGAAAGACTTCAAATGGAACTCGACTTCGTCGATGTAACCATGAATAAGAAAAAACCGCTTTTAGAAATGAAAGGAGACGACACGACAAATGACAGAAAATAATAGCATGACGAATGATGTTAAATCAATGGATGACTTACTCGATAATCCATTTGACATGAACGAACCCCTGCTTCAGAAAGAAATGCAAACAGAAAATCAACAGACCGGCACTGCAGTGAAGTTATTGGATCGTTTAACACCTGGAGAACGTGAAAAGGCAGTTCAATTAGCTGAGCAGATTCCTGTTGGAAATTATGAGGCTATTATTACTTACGGTGCAAATGCACAAAGCGAACTTTCCCGCTTCTCCCATCAGATGCTAGATCATGTTCAGA
The DNA here is from genome assembly GCF_018309085.1 of Sporosarcina sp. Marseille-Q4063. GTDB lineage: Bacteria > Bacillota > Bacilli > Bacillales_A > Planococcaceae > Sporosarcina. Next base: position 376,053 of record NZ_CP070502.1, read on the forward strand.
GCCAGGACATCGGACCTGTTGGCGATGTGTTAAAAGAGTTGATGGATAGGCTCGGCGAAATAGATCCGGATGATTTAAGCGAAAAGAAACAATCTGCAATCAGTAGATTATTCGGGAGGGTCTCCAAGTCAATTCAGGAAATGATGACTAAATATCAAAAGTTGAGCACGCAAATTGATCGTATCGGCGTTCAACTTGAACACTCCAAGCGCGGTTTAATCGAAGATGTAAAAATGCTTGATAATTTATATGAACAGAATAAAACATATTTCCAAGCACTTAATGTATATATTGCCGCTGCGGAAATCAAACGCGATGAACTAACGTATGAAATCATTCCGAATATGCGCCGTGAAGCCGAGTTATCAAATGATCAAATGGCGTTTCAAGAAGTCAATGACATGGTACAATTTTTGGATAGGTTGGAAAAACGCTTATATGATTTACAGTTATCCCGTCAAATCACTATTCAAAGTGCCCCGCAAATCCGAATGATTCAACAAACGAATCAAACGCTAGCGGAAAAGATCCAATCATCTATCATGACTTCAATTCCACTTTGGAAAAACCAAATTGCGATCGCGCTAACGTTAAATCGTCAAAGAAAAGCTGTTGAATCTCAAAAGCTAGTAACGAAAACGACGAATGATTTATTGCTTAAAAACTCAGAAATGCTGAAATTGAATTCCATTGAAACCGCAAAGGAAAATGAGCGCGGCATCATTGAAATCGATACATTAAAGAAAACACAAGAAAATTTAATTCAAACAATTGAAGAAACATTGCTTATCCAAGCAGACGGCCGTGCAAAACGCAAAGCTGCGGAAATTGAAATTGGCCGCATGGAAGAGGAATTGAAACAGCGACTTATTGCTGTTCACGAAAAAACAGAAAACCGCTCTCAATAAGAGCGGTTTTCTGTTTTACGTATTTCGGATTACAATTGTAAAAAGTTTTCTTAATATCCGCAATGTTTGATCCGTAAAATCTTCAACATTACTTGAAGATGCAGTTTTATTGCCAAAAATCATCGTAAACAATTCTTTTTGTTCTTCTAAAGGTTCTTCAGAAGATAAAAATAAATGAATTACGGAAATTCCTCTTTTTTCTGCTTCCATTACTGCTTCTGCAGTGTCAAGAATACCATTTCTGTCGTACCCATAAGCGGATGGTTCCCCATCGGAAAATACTAATAAAAACTTATGCTTCTCCTGCCTTGCGGAAAGCCTGTCGCTCATCCACCTGATTGCAAAACCGTCTCGATTATCTTCGTTTGTATCAAAGGATAAGATAGACATCCCGTTATCCCGATTTCGATCCATAAACGTATGCATTAGACCAAATACATTCGGTTGGATTTCTGCTGATGCCTTATCGGCTTCTTCATAATACAATGATATTTCATGAATCACTTTTAATTCATTCAGCACATCGTGGAATAATAAGACTGCCTGTTTTGTTTCATCGAGTTTGTCGATCATCGATGCCGAACCATCGACAAGCAACCCGAAAACAGCATCCAAATTAACAGAAGGAGCATTTTTACGATAAAATGGTTTTGGACGTTCATCGACCACAAGCGTCGTTAATTTCGAGGATAATCTACCCTTCATCAATCGTTCGCGTTTGGAGTCTTCTTTTAAATCGATTCTTTTTTTCATTTCTTCGATAAAAGAACGGACAAATGGTCTTTGCAGTTCACGCCAACTGATTAACTTTCGACGATTCTCCGTCTCATTTACAGGTTCGATTCGCTGTTCTTCATAAACAACATTTAAATGTTCTTTTCCAAACATCTTCCCTGTATTTCTTTTGGATTCCCGAACTTCAATTTCGTCGCTCTCTTCCCCATCTGAGCTTGTACTGACATCACCTTCAGATTGCCCGAATCCTATTTCTTCCACTTGGGCATCTTCGTTCCCCGGCGTTGCACCACTTCCATCTGATTTACCAGAACGACCATGTTCAAGCTCGTATTCAAGGTGTATCCCTGCCTCGCGTTCATTTTCTTCATGCCAGGAACGAAATACCTCTTCAATAGTCTCTTTCTTGCCTTCTTCACCTTCATCAATCTCGCCCAAACCTTTATGGTAATGAAAATCAGGTGTCTGTTCGCTAATCGAATCTCCGATAGAATAATATTGATGAAAAAGGTCTTGGTGTAACGACTGCTCTACAATACCTGCAATTCTCTCAACAATAAATACATTGTCTTGTGTATTTATTGCGTCATAAGCATTTTCAAGTATCGATTTTATTAAATCAATTGGAATGGGTCCCCAGTCAACTTCCGACTGTGCAAACATTCCTTCATGCAGCAATATAAATAATTCGTTTAACAATCCATCAGCTAAAAAGCCCTTTTGCATATTAGGATGCACACTATTTTTATGAAAAGTGACATAAGCGTTGCGTCTCGTATTAAATGCTGTAGTTGTTCCGGGTCTTTCTTGAATTACTTTGTCCATTAGTCGAAATTCCTCTAATAAAAGAAGTAGTTCCTTTGCAAAGTTCTGAAATGTGTCTAATTCAATTTTTCTTGTAAATTGGATCCAAGTTTGAACATTAAAATGCTTCCAAAAACCCGCAGTTAATAAATAGACGTCAGACAGGCGACCAAAATGCATGACCTCTTCAGGTCTATGACGCCAAAAAACGCTCATTGATACAATACTTTCCTTCGGGCGAAATTCAAGAAGTTTTCGTTCCGTTAATTCAAGATACTGCGCATCGGAAAGAGCCCGACCCAATCTTTCATATAGTAAAAGAGTTTGGGTATCGACCGTTTCATCATTAAATTGAATAAATCGATTCATTTTCACCATTTGGATCGCCTCATTTTACCCAAGTGTCGACAAGTTCCATGACTAGTTTCCGTTCAACTTGGTCATCTAGTTTTTCCGCGATAGCATAACGAATAGCTCGTTTAACCGGGATATGTTCGGATAAGCTAATCGCATCCAATAAGCTTCGGATTGATGCGGCTTCATCAGATAATAACCCATTCATGACTTGTTTCCTTAAATCATTTCCAATGTTTAATATCGTATCAACTAAACTTTGAGATGCATTAGGATATTCAGCTTCAATCAAATCCTTTAGAGCTTCACCTGACAAATACGGAACCGTGAATGAAACAAATCGATTTTTCAAAGCTTCATTCATAGGCGATGTTCCAACGTATCCTTCGTTAATAGCAGAAATTATTGTGAAATCCTCATGCGCATAGATGACTTCCCCGGTAAAAGGATTTGTTAGCATTCGACGATGGTCTAATACACTATGTAAAATAGGCAATGTTTCGGGTCTGGCCATATTAATTTCATCAATATATAAAATATGTCCTTTTTTCATTGCTTGTACAACTGGACCTTCTACGAAATCTATAAATGTTTGTCCGTCTTTTTGAATAATCGTCTTAAAACCAAGAAGTGATTCAGAATCTAAGTCTACAGAACAATTGATACTATGCATCGGTTGACCAAAGTAACTTGATATTGATTGAGCTAATCTAGTTTTTCCGGACCCTGATGGACCTTTAAGCAACACTGGTTTGTTTAAGACTACACTGACAAGTATGTCTTCCCACAAGTGATTATCAGGCGAAATATAACCACCTTCTTGTATTAACAAAGCTGTTTCATCTGAATAATTATGTTGTAATCGTTTTGTTCGTTCGTTTTCAATAAGTTGATTCATCCAAATAGCCTCCCATAAAAAAACCGATTCACCTGTATGGGAATCGGATTACTTATCACTCAAAATAAGCTTTGTAATAGCCTCCAACTTTCCCTGTATTATCCACGATGAAAATGAATTCTTCTGTTTCATTTTTCACTTCATACTCTTTACCAGGTGTTAGAACATTATTCACTACATATTTTTCAGCATCTGCATTCTTGCATACGACAGTACGAGTTGCAGGTGCTGTTTTCCAAGTTTTGAAATTCACACTATACACATCCTTTTCGAAAAACAATTGAATAATGAAAAACCGACCCGCCGTAATAGGCAGGTCGATTTAATTATTAAGAACCTAGCAGTAAATCTTCCGGATTTTCAATAAGCTCTTTAACCATTTTCAAAAATCCAACAGAATCTTTACCATCAATAACGCGGTGGTCATAAGAAAGTGCAACGTACATCATTGGACGAATTTCGATATTATCACCAATGGCTACAGGACGTCGAACGATTGAGTGCATACCGAGTATACCCACTTGCGTACCATTTAAAATTGGCGTTGACATTAATGAACCGAATACGCCACCGTTCGTAATCGTAAACGATCCGCCAGTCATATCCGCAATTGTAAGCTTATTATCACGCGCTTTCAATGCTAGCTCACGAATAGACCCTTCAATTTCAGCAAAGTTTTTACGATCTGCATCAACTACGTTCGGTACAACGAGTCCACCTTCAGTGGAAACAGCAATACCGATATCGTAGAAGTTTTTCAGAAGGATTTCGTCACCGTCAATTTCCGAGTTGACGTAAGGATATTTTTTAAGTGCAGCTACTACCGCTTTTGTGAAGAATGACATGAAACCAAGACGCTGATCATATTGATCGAAAAACTCGTCTTTTTTACGTGAACGAAGTTCCATAACTTTAGTCATGTCAATTTCATTGAAAGTAGTAAGCATTGCAGTTGATTGTCTAACTTCTAATAGGCGTTTTGCAATCGTTTGACGACGACGAGTCATTTTCTCGCGTGTAATGCGACCATCATCCGCCGCTTCAACTTTTGCAGCAGGTGCTGCAGCTGGTTGTGCTTTTGGCGCAGACCCGTGTGCTTCGACATCTTGTACTTTGATGCGTCCCATTGGATCTACTGGACTAATTGCAGCAAGGTCGATTCCCTTTTCTCTTGCTAGCTTGCGTGCCGCTGGGCTTGCAAGTGTACGGTCTTCTACTCCAGATGCTTCTTCAACTGCAGGTGCTTCTTCTACTTTTCCTGCAGGTGTTGCTTCTGCTTTAGGAGCAGGTGCAGCAGGAGCTCCCGAACCTTCTCCGACGATTGCAATGACTTGACCTACTTCAACAGTGTCACCTTCAGCTGCAAGATGTTCTTGGACTATTCCTGCTTCTTCTGAAATGATTTCAACGTTTACTTTATCAGTTTCTAACTCAACGATAAATTCTCCGCGCTCTACATTTTCACCAGGTTGTTTAATCCATCGTGATATCGTTCCCTCTGTAATCGATTCTGCAAGTTCTGGTACAATAATTTCTGCCACTTTAATTTCCTCCTTAAGTCATTCCGCTTTAAGCTTTTAATGCTTCAGCAATAATACGTTTTTGTTCAATAGAATGGGACGCTCCGTCACCTTCGGATGGACTAGAACGGTGAATTCGACCAACATATGAAACTTTCTTATTGCCCGCGATTTCCCCCACATATGGAGATGCATAGGACCATGACCCCATATTTTTCGGTTCTTCTTGAACCCAGACAAGTTCTTTTACTTTTGGATAACGAGCAACGATTTCACTGATTTTCTCAGATGGGAATGGATATAATTGTTCGACGCGAACAATATGCAAGTGATCGAAACCTTCCCCGTCTTTTACTTGTTCAGCCAAGTCAATCGCCATTTTACCGCTAGCAAATAAAATACGTTCAACTTTTGTTTTCTTTGTTCCTGTTCCGGGTTGTTCAAGAACAGTTTGGAAACTTCCTTCAGTTAAGTCAGTTACATCCGCTCCGACTAAAGGATGGCGAAGTAATGACTTTGGCGAAACAATAACTAGAGGACGCATAGATGCTTCTCCAAGCATTTTCGCTTGCCTGCGTAAAATATGGAAGTAGTTTGCGGAACTTGATAAGTTTGCAACCGTCCAGTTATTTTCAGCAGATAATTGTAAGAATCTTTCAAGTCGTGCACTTGTATGCTCAGGTCCCTGTCCTTCATGTGCATGTGGTAACAGTAATACCAGACCCGATTTTTGACCCCATTTCGATCTGCTTGCAGAGACGAATTGGTCGAACATGACTTGGGCCATATTTGCAAAGTCGCCATATTGCGCTTCCCAAATTGCAAGAGCCTTCTGGTTTTCCAAGTTATAACCAAATTCATATCCAACAATTGCAGCTTCCGTAAGTGGACTATTATTTACTGTGAATGATGCATTAGAACCCGAAATATGATGTAAAGGAACTAATTCCTTACCAGTTTTTTCATCGTGTAATACCAAGTGACGCTGAGCAAACGTACCGCGTTGAACGTCTTGGCCCGATAGTCTAATTGGGTTGCCATCTTGTAATATTGAACCAAAAGCAAGGGTTTCGGCATGCGCCCAATCAATTTTGTTTTTCCCTTTAAATGGTTCTTCACGTCTTTTTAATATACGGACGAGTCTGCCAAAAACATCAAAATCCTGTGGGAATGCTAAAAGTTCTTCATTTAACGTTCGAAGTCTACCTTCTTCAACGCCAGTTTCCAAATCTCTAGGATACCCAGCAAGTACTTCTTCTGGAATTTCCAGTGGACCTTGTTTTTTATCTTTTGAAGCCTGATGATCCCTGACAACATCGTGCGCTTTCTGCATGATTTTAAATACATCGGCGTCTAGTTTATCAACTTCTTCTTTGGTAACGATGTTTTCAGAAGCAAGTGTTGTGCCGTATATCTCCCGAACAGTCTTATGTTGATGAACGGAATGATACATAACTGGGTTTGTTACAAGCGGTTCATCCATCTCGTTATGTCCATAGCGACGATATCCAAGTAAATCAATAACGATATCTTTTCCGAACTTTTGTCTATATTCAAATGCGAATGATGCGACGGCTATTACAGATTCAGGGCAGTCGGCATTAACATGTATAACTGGAACTTCAAATCCTTTTGCTGGATCTGATGAGTAATGTGTGGACCTGGAATCATAATGCTCAGTCGTAAATCCAATCATGTTATTTGCAATAACATGCACTGATCCGCCCGTTCGGAATCCACGTACCCGGCTGTAGTTAAATGTCTCAGGAACGACACCTTGACCTGGGAATGCTGCATCTCCGTGCACAAGTACTGCATATGCAGAGTTCGTGTCTTGTTCTGGTAAACCGATATTATTTTTTTGTTCTTGAGCAGCTCTTGTTTGCCCAGTGACAACTGAATTGACTACTTCTAAATGCGATGGGTTATATGCCAAAAAGCGCTTCATTCCGGATTTTCCAGTATACGTTGCACCTAAGTGATAAACGACATCTCCGTACCATCCACGTGAAGTTTCCAAAGTGCCATCTTTCGGTATGAATGGTTCATCTGAAACGCCCGCAAATAATGCGAAAAACATTTCATACGGATTATTTAATACATGTGTAAGAACGTTTAAACGGCCCCGGTGTGCCATTCCGATAAGCATTTTGTCAGTTTTGTTTTCTTCAGAACGGCGAACAAGTTCATCGAAAAGAACGACAAGTGTATCCAGGCCTTCGATTGAAAAGCGCTTAGCTCCGACAAACGTACGGTGAATATACTTTTCGAATCCTTCAATTTTTGTAAGTCTTTCAAGTAATTCTTTTTTCTCTTCATTTGATAGATTTGCAGATACGTTACCGCTTTCAATATTTGATTGTATCCATTCACGTTCTTGTTCATCGATTACATGATCAAATTCAAAAGCAATTTTTCCAGTGTATAGAGATTTTAAGTAGTTGATTGCATCAAGTCCATTTTCAACAGTGCTCGGCACATTATTTAAAAATAGGGATGCAGGCATTTCTTCTAAATCGCTTTCAGTTAAATTATAATACGAAAGCTCAATACGAGTTGAATCAGTTGGACGATCCTTTAGCGGATAGATATCGGCTGCAAGATGTCCGTATGTACGGATTGCGTCCTGCAATTTGAAAGCTGCAATCACTTTACCAATATTACTTGCTGGTACAGCATCAGCCGCTGTAACGTGTTCCCCGTCTCTTTGGACTGGCGAACCAAAACGGCTAAACATTTCTGCAAGTTCAGGTTCGACCAATTCCGGGGACGACTTGAACAAATCATACATTTCCATTACATACCCAAGGTTCGGTCCCGTAAAAGCATCGTAAGGGGATCGATGGGCATCTGAATTTTTCGACATGAACAATGACCTCCACATTTGCCAATGGCATATTGTGTTTTTTGATTATTTTTTTATCCTCGTTAATTTTACCATGCAAAGACTAGAACTTAAAGGGTTTCGCACAACAAATAGTCTTTTCTTTCGTAAAATTAATTTTATAGTTGATATCTAGGTAGAAATAGTGTTTTAGGCGTCATAAATCCAATTTTCTACTAACTTCTTTGCGCCATAATTAAAGCAACCATCTCTTCTGGGGTTTTTGGCATTTCAGTTTTTAGCATATTACCAATTAAATAGTCTTTCTCTTTATTAAAATCAATTAGCTCTTCCGAAAATGGACGTAGTGAAATTTCTTCCTCCTCCAAGACACGAGCAGTTCCAATCGATTTGAAAAATGCAGCGTTCAACAGTTGGTCTCCCCTGCTTTGGGCAGCAGAAAGCGGTATTAAGAGCATTGGAATTCGCAGTGCGAGCATTTCGAATATCGCATTGGAACCCGCTCGCGATACTGCAAAATCTGACGCCGCCAACAAATGCGGCAAATCGTCAGTTACATATTCAAATTGTTTATACCCCGGGAATTTCTCGAAAGATTTATCAAGATTTCCTTTACCGCATAGATGGATAATATCAAAAGTAGTCGTAATCGATTTCAGGTCTTTTCGAATGGCTTCGTTTAATACCGCCGAACCTTGACTACCGCCCATTACGATGATTACAGGTTTTTCCCCGTCCACTCCCGCGATTCGTAAACCCTCTTCTTTTACGCCCTGGAATAGTTCAGGTCGTATAATTGCTCCAGTACAAGTTGCTTTTCCTGTTGGAACATATTCCAGTGTTTGTTCAAATACCGTGAAAATATGATTTGAAAATGGCAATGACATTTTATTGGCCAGCCCCGGCGTGACATCGGATTCATGTATAACTACAGGCACTTTAGCTACTCTTGCCGCTAAAACGACGGGTACGGAAACAAATCCGCCCTTAGAAAAAATAATTTCAGGTCTAAGCTTGCGAATAATCGAAAGTGCTTGAAAGAATCCAGCTCCTACTCGGAAAGGATCCGTGAAGTTTTTCATTGAAAAATAACGTCTTAACTTTCCGCTTTGAATTGCATGATAAGTAACGTCGGGCTGATTGTCTCCAATGAGTTCTTTTTCGATTCCGTCGTGGGAACCGATATAATGAATTTCATACCCGCGCTCATGAAACACGGGAATCAACGCTTCATTCACAGAAACATGCCCAGCGGTGCCACCGCCCGTTAGTAAAATAATCGGCCGTTTCATATGGCCTTCACCTCTTCTATTATAAATATGTATTCTATATGATTGAACAACCCTTATTATAGCAAAGAATTCATGGTACACTACTAACTAATCGTCAAGTAAAGGGTGGAGATTTATGAACAATGCTTTAACTTTAAGAAATAAGCCATGGAAGATGGCGAAAATTATCATGCCGATTCTAATTACACAGGTCGCCATGTATATGATTACGTTCTTCGATATACTTATGACTGGACGATATGATACATACCATCTTGCGGGCGTAACAATTGGTTCTTCCTTTTGGGTGCCGGTTTATACGGGGCTAGCTGGTATTTTGATGGCGCTAACGCCGATTATTGCCCAGCTTGTCGGAGCCCGTCAAAAAGAAGACGTACGACCAACCGTCCAACAAGGACTATACGTGTCAGTAGCGCTTTCTGCAATTGTTTTTTTAGTTATACTATTCGCAGTTGCACCAATTTTAGAGGCGATGCCGCTTGAAGAACAAGTCCGTACAGTAGCATCTGATTATTTAAAAGGAATGAGCTTCGGGTTACTTCCTTTATTCGCTTACACAGTCATGCGTTCTTTCTTTGATGCATTGGGAGCAACTCGTGTGTCAATGTCGGTTATTCTGTTATCCGCCCCGATTAATGTTTTATTAAACTATTTATTGATCTACGGGCATTGGGGTTTTCCTGAACTGGGTGGTGCGGGAGCCGGTTATGCTTCTGCCATAACTTATTGGCTTGTGTTCTTCATTGCGTGTGCGATTGCATGGGGATGGGGACCGTTCGTTGACTATAAGCTATTCGTTCAATGGGGAAAAATCTCTTTTGCCAAATGGAAGGAAATTCTATTTATCGGCGTGCCAATCGGGATTTCCATTTTCGTTGAAATCAGTATTTTCTCCGCAGTTACATTGTTAATGGCGAATTATTCTACAGCCGTCATTTCAGCACACCAAATTGCGCTTAATTTCACTTCGCTTTTGTATATGATTCCGTTGAGCATTTCAATCGGAACGACTATTTTAGTCGGACAAGAAGTTGGCGCCGGACGGATGCGGGACGCGAAACACTACAGTTATCTCAGTGTCGGACTTGCTATTTTATTTAGTTTTATATCAATTACAATATTACTGTTATTCAGGGAGCAGATTGCTTCAATTTACACAAACGATATTAATATCGTAAAATTGTCGGTGCATTTCTTTATATACGCTGCGATTTTCCAACTTTCCGATGCGATTCAAGCACCGGTCCAAGGAGCGCTCAGAGGATACAAAGATGTGAACGTTACATTCATAATGGCAATCGTTTCATATTGGGTTATAGGTTTACCAGTCGGCTATGTGATGGCAACTTATACGGAGCTTGGACCATATGGATATTGGATTGGTCTCATTACTGGCTTAACTGTAGGGGCAATAACACTCGCGATCAGATTGCGTTTTATTCAAAACAAGAAATTTGCTTAACAATAAAAATCCCGTTCCGGCTTACTGGAACGGGATTTTACATTAATTTAATATTCCAGATCGAGTGATTTCGGCTTCTACTTTAACGTTAATATCCATTTCTGAAAATGTGTCTTGCCATTTCCCTTTTTCCCAAAGTTCTCGATGAAATGCGCGCACGTTTTGTCCGAATCCTATGGAGTCGCTCTTTGCTTCTTGCAATTTTTTTATTACCTTATTAAAATCAGTTGTTAGCTGTTCGCTTAGAAATTTATTAAGTTTATTGACCAAAGCTGTATTATCCAAATTATCATGTGGAAATTCCTCAACACCGAATTTTATTTTATAAGTCGCTTCAATTTTATCGTTTGTTATTTTCCATTTCTTTTTCTTTTTGACGTGTTCTACAGTAATTGGATATTCCACGCCATTCTCTTCCCATAAATAAGTAAACTGAGCGTATTTCTTCTTTTTTCCTTTTTTCATCATCAATGTCATAATTAGTGACTCTTTTGCATCAAGGTAATGACCTGAAAATTGTCTATCGCTGAACAATGCAACTCCTGACACTTCTGGAAGCTTAGTGTGTTCTGATATCCGAATGGACGGAAGTGCAAAGTCAATCGATTTATCAAACATAGTATTTCCAATACTTTGTAAGTCGAAATCAGGTATATATGAAAATTTTATGGCCGTTTCAATAATTCCTTTGTAATAATCCGGTGCATTAATCGGCAACGTTTCTGCCTTGTCAAATAGTTCTTTCATCTCTCCTTCAACGACTGCCATTCGTCCACTCAATTGATGCCTCGGTGTCCTGTAAAAAACATCGATATAGTTATATAGATCTTCTTTTGCAGTTTCAGCAGAAATAAGAAAAACTTCAAGCTGGGCAATATCGAGCATTTCATCGGTATGCATGAAAGCGTTATTTCGTGCTTCCCTTAACGATACACCATGACCTTCTGTCGTTGAGTATATGATTTTTTCTTGTTCAGCTGACGGAAATGAGAAATGCACTGTGATTTTTCCGGTTTCCCCTTCAATCCCGGCAAGCGGTACCATCGTCAAGTCTTGATATAATACTTCATCCCAACAACCCGATAGCAGAAGACTTACCAAAACGACGACTATTATTTTTCTCATGCAGTCTTTCTCCTATTCACTAATATGATGATGACTGGCAAGAAGATAGCAAAGATTAGATGTACATAGATTGTAGAAGCCTGTATTTTTTCCGTCACCTCTTTTGATAGTGATAGAAACGGAAGAAGAAAGAGCAATAGATGAAAAATGATAACCGTTCTTTTTCGCTTTGCTTTGTAATGTGTTTTGTGTACAAATAAAGCAGTAAATGAAAAAAGGATTACGGTAATGATGCTCCACGTCATCCAAATATAGATGAAGAACAGGTCTAATCTTTGTACAAATGTGACTTCTTGAGATTTTAAAATATACATTAACGGTTCGGGAATAAGGTTAAAATCTTCGAGCGTGAAATAAAGCATACAAACAGCTAATGTAAAAAAGAAAAAACTAAACCAAATAAGTTGATAAACGAATAAGGGCCAACCTTTTACTTTCAAATTTTTGTCGACAAACGGACGGAAAATCAAGAACAATTCGATTCCAATAAACGTAAATTGTGTTTGCAACATTCCTTTAAACAATTCCGGTGTCGTTGCTTCACCTAAAGGGACAAGATAAGTCCATTCAAACTCAGGCCAAGCCATTAGCAGAAAGAACATAAATACCGGAATCATCGGGATTAAAACCACACTAATATTCACGGATGTTTCCGGTTTACTCAAGTTTGCATATAAAGAGACCAGAACCATGACGCCGATGACGACGAATTGAGGCGTTTTGGGAAACGCCCAAACAGCAAGTGAATAATCGATATAAGATAGGAAAGACACAGTAATATAAAGCCAATAACTGATATAAAGCCATGAAGTGATTTTTCCTAGTTTAAACCGTTGATAATAGCGTTCATAAAAAAGGAGGATTGCATAATGTAATATTCCAGCGCCGATAAATAGGAGCGAAGCGTCTCTCCCAGCAGTTTCAATGAGAGGCGCTTGAAATGTAATAAAAACAGCGCCAGTTTGCGCGATGAAAAGGAAAAGGAAAAACTGAGTTCGCGAAAAATTGACATTCACGATTTTTCACCTTCCCTCTTTTCCCCATGTGTAAAAGATTTTTCCTGCGGAGCAGGTTTAATAAATGGTAATCGGACAAAAATCTTCTTGAAACGAGGAGGATCGAACGGCACAATTGGCGAAAAATAAGGTTGTTTCAAAGACTCTAAATTCATCAAGTGAATAAAAAGTACAAGTGAACCAAGAACAATCCCAAAAAAACCGAACAGTGATGCGGCAATCATAAAGGGAAATCGTAATATACGAATTGTTGTGTTCATCTCAACAGATGGCACGACAAAACTTGAAATGGCTGTCATTGCTACAACAATAACCATCAAATTAGAAACAAGTCCTGCACTTACTATGGCGTCCCCGATGACAAGTCCGCCGACAATCCCAATCGTCTGTCCAATTGGAGTCGGCAATCGTATCGATGCTTCCCTGATTAGTTCAATAAATAATTCCAACAAAAGCGCTTCAAAGATCGGTCGATATGGAATTTCTTCGATCGCAACTTTCACCTTCAAACTGAATTCCATAGGCAATATTTCAGAATGAAAACCGATTACCGCAATATAAAAAGCCGGCAGGAACATCGCAGTTATAAAACTTAACAGTCTTACAATACGGTAAAATGATCCAACAAGAACCCGTCCGTTAAAATCATCTGGTGATTGATAAAACGTAAAAAAGGTAATAGGCGCGATAAGGCATGTCGGTGTATTATCTACAAACATCCCTATTTTCCCTTCAAGAAGATTTGCTGCAACACGGTCTGGTCTTTCTGTATTCAATAACTGCGGAAAAGGAGACCAAACGTTTCCTTCCAAATAGTCTTCTAGTTGCCCAGCACTGTTTATCACTTGTGTGTTAATACCTTCTAATGTCGTTTTAACATCCGTCACAACATCTGCGTCAGCTAATGATTCGATGTAAAAATAGTTAACTGTGGATTTCGATAACTCGCCGATTGTGAGTGTTTGTACAACAAGGTCCGGAATTTTTAAACGTTTACGAATTAGCGACATATTCTTATCGAATCCTTCAACAAATCCTTCATGAGAACCGCGAATGACATGTTCATTATCAGGTTCTTCGGGAGCTCTTACTGCAAAACTGGGAACGTTTACAGTTAACATCATGTTTGTATTCAAAAAAATTACAACAGCAGAACCTGCGCACACCTTTTCTATGAGAGTAGAAATAGTGAAAGGATGAATCGTCGAAACCGGTGTATCGCCCCAGTTTGGAAGTCCAGCCAATTCACGCTTACGAATGATGTCGAGCTGCTCATTTACCTGACCGCCTTCAGTCATTACTTTAAAGTAAACAACAATTGCCGCTCCCTTTTCCCACTCCATTTCCTCAACAAAAAGATCAACCGTATTATGAAAACGTTCTTTTATGTATAAAATTAAACTACTTGCCGAAAGTGTCTCTGTCATGATCTCACCCCATGCTAAGAGTATGCGCACTGAAAGCTTCATCTAAACGTAAAATATCGGAAGGCGTTAGCATAATAGTATTATGTAATCTTGGTTATATTTTAAAAATAAAAAGCGATTCTCTTAAGCCTATTATGCTCGGCTCAGAGAATCGCATTTTCAAAGTTTATATTTTATTTTGTAATAAATTGTTGTGTCCAGTAGTTACCGTTTGACTCATATCCGATTCCGATATGAGTAAAGCCAGGCTTTAAAATGTTTTCTCTATGTCCTGGAGAATCCATCCAAGCTTTCACGACTTCTTCAGGTGAACGTTGACCCGCTGCAATATTTTCTCCCGCTGCGCTATATGATACTCCGAACTGTTTCATTTGATCAAACGGAGAACCGTATGTTGGGCTTGTATGTGAGAAATAATTATTTGATGACATATCTTTTGATTTTGCACGAGCTGAATCCATTAATTTACTATCTGATTGTAATGGTTTAAGGCCTGCTTTTTGTCTTTCAGCATTCGTTAAATCAATTACTTGTTTTTCAATTGCTGAAACTGAAGCGTTTGGTGCAGCCTCAACTGGTTTAGCAGGTTTTTCTGGTGTTGGTGCTGGTGTAGTTGGTGCAGGTGCTGGCTTAGCCTCTGGAGCTGGTTTAGCTTCTGGAGCTGGCTTAGCCTCCGGTGCTGGCTTAGCTTCTGGTGTTGGCTTAGCCTCTGGTGCTGGTTTAGCCTCTGGAGCCGGCTTAGCTTCTGGTGCTGGTTTAGCTTCTGGAGCTGGTTTAGCTTCCGGTACTGGCTTAGCCTCTGGAGCTGGCTTGGAATTAGTAGTCTTTGCTACCTCCAAATATTTTGCGAAACTTTTCATCAAATCTTCTTGAAGAGCTTGAAAATCGTTCTTTTTCAGTTTCATATTACTGAAATCAAACGTTTTGCCCTCCCAATCTACACAATTAACATACTGTACTTTTTGCACCTGTACATTATTATTTGAATATGAAGCTTCTACACTGTTGTTGTTCGGCAGTAAGAGCGCCGAACCGAGTAAGATGATCGCTATCGATTTTTTCATCTCTTAACTCCTCCCTTCGCAATCTATCATAACGTCTATGAGATTGAGAATTTCGGAATTTATTACCAGTAAAACCAGACAAAGCATAAATACGCTCGCAATGGGAAAAGTATTTGCGGCAATTGGATACTTTTGGAGAACTATGATTTTATTACTACTATTTTCGGGTTGACTACCTCAGTATTTTACTGAATTTTATAGTCTATCTCTTCAATTCCTTCACCAATTATTACTAGTCTAGGATCCATTTTCACATATTCCGGCATCCAATTCACCATTCCATATGCATATTGAAATAAATAAGGATTTTTCGTTCCTACTACAGGGACGAACCCTTTCATGCGATAAACTGTATCCGGTAAAGATTTCACCCAGTTTTCAAACTCATCCATTTTCACGCTTTCAGAAAAAGTAATTAGTTTTGAAGAAAGCGGAAGTCCTGCCCCGGAAATCACAGCTTCTGAAGTTCTGTTTTTCTTTGGTTGAAGAACTCCTTCTATATATGAAAAGCCTAGTTTTGCATTTACGGTTTGAATAATGGGCGCGGAACTATTAAAGTTAGACAACTCCAGTGAGACCGTTGCAAGTTCATCAGCAGTTAATAAGTCTGTTTTATTCGCCAATAACATGTGTGCGTGTTTGATCTGCTCCATATAAAGAGCACGTATTCTTGGTGATAATGTGTCCCGGTTAAGCCAAAGTTTGCTGTCGACGACTGTTACAATCCCTTTAACTTGTAGTCGATCTGCAAATAACGGGGAATAAACCGCGTCAAGCGCTTCCACAGGATGAGCGGCTCCCGTTGTTTCAATAAGAATGACATCGATATGGTCATTTTCTTCTAATAGCCCCTGAAGCTGTGCCTCTGTCTTCTCCGCGCCCGAACAGCATATACAACCATCCAGTAATTCTTTCAACGGAACATCGCCTTCAATGGCGTTCGAATCCACTTTTAAATTTCCAAATTCATTCATAAAGACTGCAGGCGTTTTTCCTGCTGCTTTTAATTCTTGAATAACATTTAATAATAGAGACGTTTTTCCACTTCCAAGAAACCCGCTAAATAAATAAACATCAATCATAACTTTCACCTCAGTTTAATAATTACGAAAGCGCCCATCCCTGATTAGGAAGGACGCTTTTTCTGTTCGCTAACCTTTATTTGGCTAGTTTGTCTAGTAATAATTCTTTCGCTTTCAATAACTGCGGATCATCTTCTTCGATTTTAGTCCGTAACTTTTCCATCAGGCCAACAGTAGAATCGCCGGCAAGAATTCCCGAAGGTTCAATATCGAGATCTTTTTGTAATTCGATTACAGCCTCTTCGGTCTCTTTATCGAATAACCCGTCTACCTCACCAGGATTATAACCAACCGCTTTCAGCATTTCTTCGGCAGTTTTAACCGTTGAAGATAGCAAGCCTTCTTTCATTTCATCACTTGGATTTAAATACGGCAACATCGCATATGAAGGATAAGAAACTTCAAAGTCCGGCTTTATGCCTTTTTCATGAATCCAATTACCATCCGGCGTGAGCCATTTCGCCGTTGTGATTTTAAGATTTGATCCATCATCTAAATCTTTCGGGGATTGAACAGTTCCCTTACCAAATGTTGTAACGCCAACTAGCGGAATTCCTGAAGACTCGCTTAATGCGGCCGCAAGAATTTCAGAAGCCGATGCACTGCCATCATCAATTAAAACTGAAACAGGCACCTTAACTTTTCGACCGTTAGTTGCTTGATAAACTTCAGCATTTTTACCTTTTTCTTTTGATTGCAGTAAGTTTTTACCCTTTTCTACAAATAAATCCGAAATTTCTAATGCGCCATTAAGTATTCCACCTGGATTTTGACGAACATCGACCACCAAACCTGCCATTCCGTCTTTCTCCATACTATCAAGGGCTGTCAGCAACTCTTTATACGTGCCCATTGAAAAGCTTGTAATTCTTACATACCCTATTTTATCGGAATCCATTTCATAATAAACCGTTTCAATCGGAATGACGTCACGAATAATTTTAACTTCAATTGGTTCATCCGTTCCTGCTCGGTTTACTGTGAGTGTAACTGGAGTTCCCTTTTCACCTCGTATAAGTAGCACTGCTTCTGATGAAGACATACCTTGAATGCTTTTACCATCAACTGCAGTAATCATATCTTTAGGTAACAAACCAGCTCGTTCTGCAGGAGAATTTTTAATTGGGGAAACAACAGCTATATATCCGTCCTGTTCCTGGATTTCTGCCCCGATTCCTTCAAAACTTGAAGAAATGCTTTCATTCAATTGACGAGCTTCATCTTCATTCAAATAATCTGAGTAGGGATCACCTAGTGCGTCGACCATCCCATTAATCGCGCCATCAATTACCTCAGACTCATCTATATCCTGAAAGTAATCATTTTTCAAGTTGTCGTAGGCTTCATACAATTTGTTGAATTCTTGTCTATCTGTACCTTGTTGCGGCGGCTTGACAACTTCGACAACCTTATCATCGCCAACGGTCAAAATGAAAAACGTGATTCCGGCGGTAATCAGAATCAGGCTAAAAATAAGCATTACGAAGGAAAATGGTTTTAATTGAATCGAACGAGTTCCCGGCTTGTCAGGAACAGGTGCAAACTCGGAATCATTTTCATCATCGTTATGATTTTTATACTCTTTCTCTTTTTCGTCCATCCTATTCCCCCACTTTCCCAAAAAGTGAAATGCAAATAAGTTAAAAAGACCGCATTCAAATGAGCGGTCTTTATCAACTTACTTTTGTATAGCAGCATCCAACGCGACAACAATCATATCATTGAATGTTAGTTGACGTTCTTCAGCAGATGTAACTTCACCCGTTAAAATATGATCACTTACCGTAAGAATCGTAAGCGCTTTTCGGCCGAATTTAGCGGCTAGTGTATAAAGCGCCGATGCTTCCATTTCTACTGCAAGAACCCCGTATTGGGCTAGTTGTTCATGATTTGAAAACTCATTATAAAATAGATCTTCCGTGAATACATTCCCGACACGTAAATTTAAACCTTTTTCAACACCCGCATTATAAGCTTTCGTTAAAAGGTCAAAATTAGCAATCGGAGCGAACTTAATTTTGTCGAAAATAATGTCATTCATATTTGAGTTTGATGTCGCGCCTTGAGCAATGATGACATCTCGGAGTTTCACATCTTTTTGGATGGCTCCGCATGTCCCGACACGTATTAAATTTTGAACGTTGTATTCTTGCATGAGTTCTGTAACGTAAATTGAGATAGAAGGCACGCCCATACCAGTTCCTTGAACGGAAATTCGTTCCCCTTTATAGGTTCCCGTATAACCAAACATATTTCGAACATCGTTATATTGTGTAACATCTTCTAAAAACGTATCCGCGATATATTTGGCACGAAGTGGATCACCTGGTAATAAAACGGTTTCAGCAATTGCGCCTTTTTCAGCATTAATATGTATACTCATTAATTTTTTCCCTCACTTTCAAATTCTCTTGTTTAATCATACAATTATTGGTCGCTAGATGCAAAGAAGTATATAGTCATTCTTCCTTCATAGTTTGCACTTAAACAGATGGATTAACCCGGTCTATATAAACATTATATATTTCATCAAAGACGATTGGACGCATTTCTTCATCGGCTTTTTCTTCGATATACCGAGATAGTGGGTCGTATTTAGTTTCTTCTTTAGGAAAGCTCAGGTCATTAAACATGCCTTCTGCGAAAACGGCTTTCTCATCATTTTTCCCGCCGCCGCGATACGATAATGCAAACTGATAAAATGTTCGATTCATGTCTTAAACTCCTTATAGTTACGATTGAAATAATTTACTATACTCTCCGTAGCCTTCCTTTTCCAAGTCAGTTAGCGGAACAAATCGCATTGCTGCTGAGTTGATGCAGTAACGAAGCCCGTCTGGTCCTGGACCATCAGGAAAAACATGCCCCAAATGAGAGTCGGCCGTTTTACTTCTTACTTCAGTTCGTCGCATGCCATGACTATCATCAAAGTGCTCGCTTACCTCTTGTTCCTCAATGGGTTTTGTAAAGCTTGGCCATCCACAACCAGCATCATATTTGTCTTTGGAGCTGAACAAGGGTTTTCCGGAAACAATGTCAACGTAAATTCCTTCTTCATAATGATTATCGTATTCATTGCGGAAAGGCTGTTCCGTTCCGTTTTCTTGAGTTACATGATATTGAATATCGGTCAATCTCTTCTTTAAATCCTCACTCATTAATCTTCCCTCCAATGATCACTCTTAAATTGTTCTCTACCTGATCCAATTGAATATCTTTTATAATGCGCCGGATTTTTCAAGTAATAATTTTGATGGCCTTCCTCGGCAGGATAAAAAGTTTTTGCAGGTAAAATCTTTGTGGCAATATGCTTGTCGAACTTCCCTGATGCTTCAAGTTCCTTTTTTGATTCCTCGGCGAGAAGTCTTTGTTCTTCAGAGTGTGTAAATATCACGGTTTCATAGGATTCGCCGCGGTCAAAAAATTGTCCGCCCGAATCGGTTGGATCGATTTGGCGCCAAAAGATCGATAATAATTCTTCATAGGAGATGAGATCCTTATTAAACTTTATTTGTACTGCTTCACGGTGGCCGGTTGTATTTGTACAAACGAGTTCATACGACGGGTTTTCTACATCGCCACCTGTATAGCCAGAAATTACGGATTCGACCCCTTCGTACCGGTCAAAAGGTTTGACCATGCACCAAAAACAACCACCCGCGAATGTTGCAAAAGCTTCGGACATGCAATTACCTCCCTTCATTTAGGAATCGTTATTTCAAGAATAATTTCATCTTTGTCAAGATTAAATTCTTTCGCCCGCACTTGTAAGTCGCCTGAAATAGGCAATGCTCTTAAATCTATAAATAATTCTTCTTCTTTTGGACGTACAATCATCCATGGCGGCAAGTCGACTGAGTCTTTCAGAATCTTCAATACCGTTGCTGGTTGTATATTATACGTCCCAATTTCAAGTTTCGACTGTTTCAACGTTAGATTACCATCCTCACGAACAACTGGATCAAAATACATTTTAACAGGAAGCTTGTAGGAGAAAACAGTAAGTTCCGATAGCAGAATGATATCATCCTCAACCTTCATCGTTACCGGAAGTGGCTCCTTATTTATCGCTTTTTGTATATACGTATTAGCAATGCCTTCAAAATCTTTTTTCGTAGCCCTAACCGTTAAGTAGTTTGCTGCTTGAAATGTATCATCCGCCTCTGGAATGGGCGCGGAGTCTTCGTGAGTCCCAAGTAGAATAAATAAATACACAACTGTCGCAATGATAATACCGGCTAGTCCAAAAAATGCGATTTTCCAAAGATTCATTATATCAGCTCCCTACATGTCCAATTCCCCATCCGATAGTTGGAATAACCCGCATTCATCAATTTTTTCGAGAAAACGATTTGTCATTTCCTCGTATCCTTTTGCATTCGGGTGGAAGAAATCGGTATGGTAAACCATATTCGAATTAGAATTGAACAAATCAGTTACAGGTACGAAGCATGATTTTTCATCCAACTCGGTCTGAACTTCAATTGCATCGTTCCAATCGTTTAGTATTTCCTCAAAACCGGTTTCTTCATCCGTCACAATTGTAAATGGGTTATATAACCCGCCTACAATAATAATGGCATCTGAATTTAATGTTCTAATAATCGTAAATATTTCATTTAAACGACTGGTAAACTGTTCGAGTTCATCGTAGAAAGCTTCCTTTTTTAAATTGAATAAATCCCTTTTCACAACTTTCATTATGTCATTGCCGCCTATTGTAAATACAACAAAATCTGCATTTTTTATAGAGTTTCGCGTTTTCGGCTCTTCAAGTTGCTTTAAAAGTCGATCGCTTCTTCGGCCGCTTACCGCCAAATTCGTTACTTCGACTTCTTCAACACCTTGCCACTCAGTCATTGCATTGGTTAATCGTGCAAAATAACCGCCTCTTTTGAACTCATCACCAAGACCCACTGTCAAAGAATCGCCAAGTCCTACAATATTGATATCTTTTAAAATGAACGTCCCCGGAATGTTCCACTCGTCAAACTCGGTATTCATTCTTTCCGCGATAGGTTCGGTTGAAATGAACAAAGGTGATTTACAACCAGAAATGAATAATGAGAAGACCAATGACAGTATAATAATCCTTCTCATGCGTATAGTTCCCCATTTCTTAATTAAAGAGTCACTTCTTAATCATAATAATACATGAAACCAATTGCGCCTTCACCAGTATGTGTACTGATTACTGGCGTCGTAAACGTTAGCCGGACATCTTTAATCCCAGTATCTTCAATCAGCTTTTTCAAAGGTTCGGCCATTACTAAGCTATTGGCATGAGAAATCCCGACACTCCGAATTATTTTGCCAGCCGTTTCTTCAGTAAATACTTTAAACAAATGAGAAATGACTTGGCGATGACTTCTTACTTGCGCCACAGGCGTATACACGCCATTTTGCAAAGTGGCGATCGGTTTGATTTTTAATAATGAACCAATTAGTCCTCGACCCCGACCGATGCGTCCGCCTTTCACTAGATTATCTAATTTATCCACAACAACAAAAAGTGTCGTCTGTTTACGAACTTGTTCAACCCTTGCTACAATTTCTTCCATACTCTTTCCTTTAGCGGCCATTTTCGCGGCTTCTAATACTTGAAAAGATAATGCGTGTGAAATAAACATAGAATCGATTACAGTCACTTTAGCTTCTGACATTTCAGCTGCTGCTTCTGCCGACCTGACCGTTCCGCTCATGCCGCCAGTCATATGAATCGATAGTATTTCGCATCCATCTTCTCCTAGACGTTCATAAAGATCTTTAAAAACTCCGACAGCAGGTTGTGAACTTTTTGGAAGTTCATTTGCGTTTTCCATTAATCCTAAAAAATCTTCAGGGTCTAAATTAACGCCATCAATATATGAATCATTATCAATTTGAATGGTTAATGGCACGACATGGATTCCATATTTTAAAATCTCTTCTTCTGTTAAATCAGCAGTAGAGTCCGTCACAATATGAATTTTCTTCATAAAAACGCCGCCTCTTTCTAAATAGTAATAGTTCGAGTAATACTATCAATAATATTTTAGTAGTCTACTATTTCTTATGCGAAAATTGCTTCATCGTATGACCAATTTTTATTTTTTATCAAAAATTTGGTATACAAATGACGTCCCGTTCTTTGATATGATTTCTTCGGAATTGGACTTCAAGACCCACTCATCTTCATAAGATGGGAAAAAAGTATCGCCTTCGAATTCTTCTCGAATTAATGTAATGTAAAGCCGGTCTGCAATATTCATTACCATATTAAAGATTTCAGCGCCGCCTATAATCATTACCTCCGGTGCATACGCTTTTGCCTTTTCAATACCCTCATTCAAATCATTGACCACGACAACGCCTTCAGCCGTATAGTTCGGATCTCTCGTAACAACAATGCTTAATCTTCCCGGCAACGGTCTTCCTATAGACTCATACGTTTTTCTGCCCATAACCATCGCTTTACCCATCGTCATTTTTTTGAAATACGCCAAGTCTTCCGGCAAATGCCAAGGTAATTCATTATCTTTTCCAATCACCAGGTTGGGATCATGCGCAACTATTAACGAAATCATATCAATTTCTCCTTCCTTAAACTGCAATGGGCGCTTTTATTCTCGGATGCGGATCATAATTCTCAATTTCAATATCTGTTGTTTCCAATTCGAATATCGTTTTATCTTTTGCATTTATTTTTAATGTTGGAAGTTCTCTCGGATTGCGTGAAAGTTGTTCTTTAACTTGTTCAATATGATTCGAATAAATATGAGCATCGCCAAGCGTGTGTATAAATTCTCCAACACCAAGTCCGCATTCTTTTGCAATTAAATGAACGAGTAATGCATAGGAAGCAATATTGAACGGCACACCTAAGAAGATATCTGCACTGCGTTGATATAATTGGCAAGAAAGTTTACCATCAGAAACATAAAATTGGAAAAGTGCATGACAAGGCGGCAAAGCCATGTCTTCTACTTCAGATGGGTTCCAAGCAGTCACTATATGACGTCGTGAATCCGGATTGTTTTTTAATCCTTCAATTAGATTCGCGATTTGATCGATTGAACCCTCTCCTGTTGACCAAGAACGCCATTGTTTCCCGTAAACCGGCCCAAGATCACCGTATTTTTCCGCGAATTCAACATCTTCTGTAACACGCTTTTTAAATGCATTCATTTCTTCTTTATAAACTTCTGCGAACTCGGGATCCTTTGTTGCCCTAAGTCCGAAATCTGTCATATCCGGTCCTTTATACTCTTCACTTTTTACCCATTGTTCAAACGCCCACTCATCCCAAATTGGATTCTTTTCATTAATAAGCGTTCGGACATTTGTATCTCCTTTTAAAAACCATAATAATTCCGAAGTGATTAATCGGAACGCAGTTCTTTTAGTCGTCAATAGCGGAAATCCTTCGTTCAAATCGAACCTCATTTGATAGCCAAAAGTGCTATAAGTACCTGTACCTGTACGATCTTCTTTTTTTGTTCCATTCGTCAATACATATTCACAAAGCTCTAAATATTGTCTCATGTTGCATCCTGCTACTAAAAACATAGATAAACGTGTAAGTTTCTCTACGCTAGACGCTTTCCTGCTTCCTCGTACCCCGACTTGCCACTTACTTGCTACTACGGTTGGTTTAGCACTCCACAGGCGTAAATTCGGATGTAGCCCACCCTATCAACACGCGGTTATCATTCTGTTATAACCGTGTATTCTTTCGTATATTTTAGATTTAAACTGGCATTGAAATCCCGATTCATTTCTAAACCGCAATTTTCACAAGTGAAAATACGATCAGCGAGTGATAAGGACACATTCTTATTGTTACAGCCCGAACAATTTTTAGAAGATGGGTACCATCTGTCAACAAGACGAACCTTGATCCCAATTTCTAAGCATTTTGCGACTAGCAATTCTCTGAATTGCTTAAAGTTTTGCTTTGCAATTGTTCTGGCAAGATGGCGATTTCCCATCATGCCTTTGACGTTCAAATCTTCGATTGCGATATAGGCTGGTTTGGTTTTCACCAACACACTTACAACATATCGAATATATTCTTTGCGGATATTGGCTAGTCTAGCGTGCAGTATTTGAACAACCAATAGTTGTTTTTGCCTGTTTTTAGCGCAGAATTCACCTTCCTTTCGATTTTTATTTTGATTATAACTTCTACTTAATTTACGTTGATGTCTCTTCAATTGTTTTTCCAACTTAATAATTCGTACTTGCTTGTTAATATTTTCAAATACAAGATGATTACTGCAAACCGCGAACTCTTTCAGGCCAAGGTCTACGCCGATTCCGTCAGTTACGTTTTCGTATTTCGCATTCCGTTTTTCAACGTCACATAAAACAGAGATAAAATACCGCCCCGCCTTTTGTGACAATGTACAATTTATCACAATTGCATTCGTTGGAATATAACCAAATTCCTTTAAACGTAACCATCCAAAGGTCGGAATTTTAACTCGATGACGTTCAACCGTGAGGTCTGAAGCATTATTTTTCGGAAAATATGCTTTGACATCTTGCTTGCTCTTCTTTTTGAAACGAGGAAACTTTGCCAACCCATTAAAAAAGTTTTTATAGGCACTATCACCGTTCATAATGGCTTGTTTTACTGCTTTACTGGAAACATCTTTAATCCATTGGTCGGTTTGTTTCGTATGAACATTATTCAACCATTTTGAAAAGGCAAACCCGGATAAATGCTTTTTTGTTTCTTTGTAGTGGTTTTGAGCAGTCACCAGATAGAGGTTATAGACATATCGACAGACTCCGATGGTTTGGTTCGCTTTTTGTTGTTGATCTTGAGTGAGGAGAACTTCAGTTTTAAAGGTTCTTTTCAAAACATGTATCCTCCTCATTTTTTATTTTTACTCAACCCATCAATACAGCAGCTAAAGACGTGAATAATAATCAAAACCAAATCTTTAAAAACTTTCGTTGCGGGGACTACATTTCGATAACCACAACAAGTAGTTTTACCAATTTTTCACTAAAAATGAATCAAAACAATCTCAAAACTGACAATGCAAATATGATTATCAACTAACTTCTAACAGTCAAACATAGTATACCAATAACAGCAGTTAGACACCAAAAAAACACACCGCTTAAACGGTTTATGATAACCATTTTGGCGGCGTGTCTTTTGACCAGTAAATATCTCCAATTGTGTAATGTGAATTAAATCCATCCTCAACAACATGGTAATGGAAATTAAAGTAGTAACCATCTTGCGGGCGCTTATCCGTTCTTACGTGAAAACGAATGAGATCTTTTTGACTATCTTTGTCGTACACGTGAAAAATCTTCTCGGAGTAATTCCCTCCAGGTCTTTCGCTAATCGAAAGTCTTCGGTGTTCATTTTCCGTGTTTACTGTCATTCGAATCGCTTCATCAATTTTCGGGAAAATGACTTGATCAAATTCATCTGAAATGACTGGTCCGATTTTTGTGCCAAACTTTTCATAAGCTAGTGTCTTTGCAGAATCAATGAAAGATTCTTCTATTGATTCAACAACTTGGGTAGGCGGTTCTGCCAAGGCGATTCGATAATCAGAATCATTGGATGGTCCTTCTTCATGTTTTGAATCACTTTTTTCTTGAAAGTTACTCCAAATATCATGAGCTGGTGTAATTACACCGAATGTAAGAAGAGCAACGGCGATTATAAGTGATTTTTGCAACCATTTCATCAACGTTTTCACCTACAATTGTGTCGATTTTTTAATTCTCATCCATAAGAATAGACGAAACAATATTGTAAAGGTTTCTTCTTTCTCTCTTTCATTGTACAATAGAACTAGAGAAATGTAAGCCCTTTTTTTGAAGGAGGTTTTTTACTGATGAATGTTGAGCTACTTATGGGAATCGGAATGCTCGGATTAGTGATTTATCTGAGCTCCCTAAATTTCACGCATTAAAAACAAAAGCGTAAGGCGCCGTTTAGCCCCGACAGGCATAAGCAATCAGGCGACGTGGCGTACTTTGCTGGGGAAGAATGCAGTTCAATTCTTCCTTTATAGCCTGATTGCTTATGACCCGAGGGGCTGGCGCCTGGAGCTAGACGTAAAAAAATGTCCCGCTATGCAATTAATTGGCATAGCGGGACATTTTTTAATTTTTTGTATGAAACCCAAAATGAAACTTCGTGTTTAATCGAATTTGCGTGTTTAAATTAAACTGTTCAAATACTTGTGACTGATAATGGTCTTTTACAACAACACGGCGTTTGCAAACACGTTCCGCCTCCCGCATCCATTCATCGGTCAGCATCCCTTGCAACCCGACTTGACGTAATGGCGCGAAATTCGTCGATTCATTAATCGGCGAGCTGAACATGGGATCTATATAGATGACATCCCAACTTTCATCCGGTTGACTTTGTAAAAAAGTAACTGCGTCCTGTGAAATTACTTGAATACGCCTCATCGCATTTGTTAATTCTTCAGAGCCAAGTGTATATGAACGCAATCCTTCCGATGTAATAAAAGCAATATCAACATCACCTTCAACGCCAAGAACTTTGCCGCCCTCTTTTGTGATGAAAGATGCGAGAATGCTGTCCGATGCCAGACCAAGCGTACAATCCAAAAAAGAATCGCCAGGCTGTAATTGTGTCGCCTCAATAAATGGATCCTTTTCGCCATTCATCAAACGTTTCAGCCGAAACGCAGCGGTATCCGGATGAAAGAAAAACGGCTTGTCCATTCCGATCCGATATAACTCATATCGATTGGCGCTAGCCACGAGTACGGCACTGTCATATTCCTCTTGCATGCGTGTAATCGAACGTTTAGCACGATCCACGAATTTATAGCCCAATGAATCTACCGCAAGAGAAGCATTCGTAAATGATTTCTCATTGGGTCTTCCGTTTGTCGTTATGATGGTTTTCATTGAACAATGAATTGTTCAAGCACTTCTGTTAGTTGAGTTTTAATGGTTTCCATTTGCGAGATTTCAATTTGCTCTCTCGGAATAAAATACGCGAGTGCGCCGTCTTTCCACAGCGCAATTGAAGGTGAACTTGGTGGAACTTCAGGAAAATATTCTCTCATCTTTTCGGTAGCTTCCCTATCTTGTCCTGCAAACACTGTGAATAAGTGATCGGGTTTGAATTGCACCTCGTTTAATGCTTCCCTGACTGCTGGACGAGCTTGTCCTGCTGCACAACCACAGATGGAGTTTACGACAATTAAAGCTGTCCCTTCTAGGTTGCCCATTGTTTCTTGAACATCTTCCTCCGTCGTCAATTCTTTAAAACCAACTTGCACCAAGTCTTCTCTCATCTGTTTATAAATGCTTTGCATATGTTGATCGTACGCGTTCATGTTTATGTCCCCCTCCGTTTATATTCATTCGATAAATAAAATCCACATTTCACATTTCATTCTACCTCGTAAAGAAAGTTTTTTCATTCATATGCGTTTACAGACTTGCTTTTTTTGTACGTTTATCTTTTTCTGGCCGTTATTTACTGCTTCCTCAACTTTAGCTTGTGTCAGTGGACCAACATAACCGTCTACGGCTAGTCCATTTTCTTTTTGAAAGGCTTTAACTGCCGCTAATACGGCTGGCCCAAAACTATTATCGACAACAAGCTTATTTCCGAGCTTGTTCAGGTCTTTCTGTAAGGTTCCGATAGCAGGGCCAATATCTCCGTATTTATAAACCTTCCTATCAGATGAACCGCCTTCTTGTAATTTAAATTTATAAAAAATTGCGAGCCCTTCTGCAATGGCTTCCCCTTGTTCTTTTAATTTCTGATTATCAAGTAATACTTTTATATCGGTTGTTGAATCCATGAATCCGCCTTCTACAAGAATCGCTGGCATTTTTGATTCACGAAGCATATGCAAGTTTAACATTTTTTTACCCCGATCACGCAACCCCATTGTTTTTACCACAAGCGGGTGAACAAGAGCGGCCATGTCCTGCGAGTTTTGACTTGCTCCAGGCAAAGTGTATGTTTCAACCCCTCCATGCGGACCCCATGCGCCTAAATATGCATTGTGATGTATCGAAACAAGTACATCTGCATTCCACGCATTGGCCCGGTCGGTTCGTGTCTTTAGCAGAACGTCGACGGCTCCGGTTGGATCATCCAAACGGAGGAGTTGAACATTTTGAAAGGTGTTAAGTCTGCTGATCGCGGCAAGCGCCACTTTATTATTGAACGTCCATTCACGTTCTCCAGAAGGGGCGCGCTTTCCAGGGGTATTCAATCCATGACCTGCATCAATTGCGATTTTTATCAAATTCCTCATCTCCTATATTATTTGGAGCACCCTTTTTCAAGTACTCTTTACAATATATGTAGGTTTTTTCCACTGAATAGTGGACTAGAGACGTGATGTTTAACTAATCAACCATCGATGGAGGACAACATATAATAAACCAATTGCATCAGAGTCAGTTAGGGTGCCGTCGTGAATATCTTTCAACCATTTTTCTGGGATGATTCCTTTCCTATTTGATTCAAGATGTCGCAATATCGTTGTTGCGGCTGAAACAAGTTCTGTAGAAGCCGTTTTTTGCGGATCAACTTTAGTTTTCCATTGGCTAGGTAACAGATTTATATATGCAGCAAGTCCTTCAGCAATCGCCTCACCTTCTGCCTTCAAATAGTTTTGATTGCATAATTTTATTATGTCAACTATCGAACTCGAAAATCCCGCACCTGTAAATATTGCAGGAAACTCTGTATCACGGAATACGTGAAAACTTGTTTGTTTTAAGCCCCCCTCCCTATCCGCCATAGCCTTCACAATTCTAGGAGTAAAAGCGGTGGTGATATCTTTCGGTTTCAAATTTGCTCCGTGATGAATCGATACATATACATCAGCATTCCATTCATTTGCTCTCTTGGCGCGTTCCTTCAATGAAACTACAGTTTTACCGGATGGGTCATCAACACGTAATATTTCAACATCTTTATAAGTTTTTAATTTCCCGATTGTCGCTTGAACGACCATATTATTACAATTCCACTCTTCATCATTTTCAGATGTGCACTTCAAACCATGGACCGCGTCAATCACAATTTTAATCATAAAAAAACTCCTTTACGCGAATGAAAATTATAAAATCTTCAATCACTTTTATATCTATCTTATTCATATAACTTGAACTTAAAAAGGCAGTAGTCCCTTTACGTCGAATTATATTTTTTATGAACATAAAAACTGTTATCTAATTGAATTAAAATCAATAGATAACAGTTTTCATTCAGTTTATTTAGAAGATGTAAAACGGCTTAAAAACTCCTTTAGTCGATCACTCTCGGGATTTCCAATAATTTCAGTTGGTGTTCCCTCCGCTTCTATTACACCTTCATTTAAAAATAATACCCGATCGGCTATATCTAACGCAAAATCCATTTCATGTGTCACAAGGACCATCGCCATATCGCCGTCCTCGGCTAGATCCCGGATGACTTCAAGAACTTCACCTACCAATTCGGGGTCAAGTGCAGAGGTTACTTCGTCAAAAAGCATGATTTTGGGTTGCATAACCAATGCCCTAGCCATGGCAACTCGCTGCTTTTGTCCACCAGATAACTGACTGGGATAAAGGTCTACTTTATTGCCTAGGCCTACTTTTTCCAACATTTCTAACGATTTCTTTTTAGCTGATTCTTTACCTTCCTTTTTCACATGAATTGGAGCCGTCATGCAATTCTCCAAAACTGTCATATGAGGAAATAAGTTGAAGTGTTGAAAGACCATGCCGATGTCGCCGCGAATACTTTGAAGATACTTCTCGTTTGCTGGAACAAGTTCATTATCTTTCTTCATATGCCATAAATTATTCCCGTCAACTTCAATCATTCCGGATGTTGGTTGCTCAAGTGTCATTAACATACGAATAATCGTCGTTTTACCAGACCCGCTCGGTCCAATGAGCGCAACTTTTTCTGCCGGTGCAATATCTAAATCGATGCCCTTCAGAACTTTAATGTCGCCAAATGATTTGTGTACATTGTGATATTTTGCAATAGGTTTTCCCATTTTCTTTCTCCTTATTATTCTGTGACATGGTTTTTATCAAATCGTCTATTATATTTCACTTCTAACTTTTTTATCAATATTGCAGACGGATAACTTAATAACAAGAAAAACAAAGCTACCACTGTTAACGGTTCAACAAATTTGAAATATTGAGAGCCATAATCGTTCGCTAAATGAAGCATAGCCACAACGCCAATTGTTGAAGCCAATGGAACTTCTTTAAACATAATAATCAAATAGTTTCCTAACATTGGAATTGTTGGCGGGATTGCTTGCGGCAAAATTATTTTCAACCACTTCTGTTTTGTTGATAAATTTAATGCGGTAGCAGCTTCCCATTGGCCTTCATCTACAGATTCGATACCTGAACGATAAACTTCGGATAAGTAAACACTAAAATGGATTCCAAGTCCTAATATTGTTGCAGTAAATGGATCCAACGTAACGCCTACAACCGGAATGACAGGCCAAGCAAAATAAATAAAGAATAATTGAACAAGCGGCGGTGTTGACCGGATAAACTCCGCGACCCATCTGACGACCCAACGAACTGTTTTTGATGGGATTCTGCTCATTAATGTCCAAAAGAATCCGAATATCACTGCAAAAAGATAGCAGGCAATTGTTAAACCAAGTGTAATCCACATTCCTTTGAATATTAGTGGAATTACATCAAAAAATACTGTCCAACTCCATGTCATCCTGTTGCAACCCCTTTCTTAGATGCAGCTTCCATTTTGCGCGTGAAGAAAATTAATGGAAGTGCAAGAATAAAGTAGAAGAGGAGTATGATTATATACACAAGTGGCGTCTCTGATAAATGTGTACTTTTGTAGATGTTACCGTAGTATAAAATATCAGTTAAGCCAATTAATGAGACAAGTGATGTCGCTTTCAATATTTGTATTAAATAATTTCCATACTCGGGAAGCATCATTCGAATCGCTTGTGGCAAAATAACATGCCTCATTCTTTGGTACTTTGACATATTCAAAGCGATAGATGCTTCTGTCTGTCCGACAGCTATTGAATTAATGGAACCACGAACAATTTCTGACATATAGGCACCATAATTTAATGAAATCGCTAAGACACCTGCCCATATATCACTGCCGAGATGAATGTTGAACAAGCCTGGTAATGCATATGAAAACCAGAACAATTGAACGATCAATGACGTCCCTCGGAAAATTTCTACATAAAATCCGGTAAACTTATTGACCAATAACTTGCTTGATGTTCTAGAAAGTCCTGCTATAAATGCAATAATTGTCGAGCAAATAATTGATAACACTAAAACAATAAGTGTTACCTGTATTCCTCTTAGTAACGTAGTTGAAATATCAATGATTGAACTCATAAAAACTTCCCCTTTTTTGGAATAGAGAAAAGGGCCATACCTAAAAAGGCGTGACCCTTCCAAACGTACTCAATTAGTAATTCTCTCCACTACAAATACTAGCAGTCGTTAAATCAAGATCAACAAGGTTCATCTCTTCACTAAATCCTGAGATTTCTATAAGCGGACCAATTTCGCCGTTCTCTTTTAACTTCGCTAATTCTTCATTATATGCTTCTCTAAATTCTTTATCGTCGATACGAAAGGCTGCAGCCCCGAAACTAGGATTCCCCTCAATTTCAGGTTGTTGGAAATCGTTAACAAACTCAAGCTTTTCATTATTTGATGATTCCAATGCCATCTTAATCGTCATTTCAGTACCAGTTGTCGCATGTGCTCTACCAGACTCGACAGCTGAAAATGATGCTGGGATATCTGGAACTCTCATAATTTGGCTGTCATCGACACCTTCACGTATTAAAAAGTCAATTTCAGTTGCACCGCTCATCACTGCAATTTTAATATCAGGATTTGCTGCTACATCTTTATAACTATGAAGATCCATAGGATTGCTAGACTGAACGATTAACCCCTCACCATATTGGATTTCAGGCTCACCAAAAGCAACGTTTTCACATCGGTCTGGCGTGATTGCCATGCCCGCGGTAATCACATCAAATTTCCCTGCTGTTAAACCTGGGACAAGGTTACCAAACTCGGAAAGCTGTCCTTCTACTTTTTCGATGCCTAGATTATTTAGAACTGTTTTTGCAATTTCAACAGCTGCACCTTTTAATTCTCCGTCTTCTTCATAAGCGTATGGTTTTTCGTTTGCAAAACCAACTTTTATTTCCCCTTTTTCTTGTAGTTCTTCTAAAAGGCTCTTCCCTCCAGATGAATTTTTTTCATCCGATCCGCAAGCTCCGATTAGTAATACTACCGCCATGACCGTAAACAACAATGAAATTTTCCTCACAATTTTCCCCCTAATCTTATTCAACAGAAATGATTTTGTTGACAGTTAAAACGTAACATACCTAATTTTAAACTTCAAACTGATTTCCCTAAATATACGAGGATTTCAAAATTGTCAATGTTATTCAACCATGCATAGTGATAGGGCTCCTTGGACTTTCAAAAATAAATAAAAAAAGATTAAATTTGTTTAAAAATAAATGGAAAATACAAATTTAAATTACATTTATAAATAACCGCTTATTTTTTATTTAACACGACTTTCGGCGGAATTACATTAAATATTTCCGTTATCTTAGTGTTTTATATTATAAAGATGATGTTTTATGACATTCCATAACTTCACTGGAATTTTAATACATCAATGAATATCATTAACATTTCCAGTTATTATTTACCATTTATAAGTTTAATATATATGTGTACGAATTATGAACAATATTTCGATTTCTGATTTCAAATGAAACTATGTAAACACTATCTCATTAATTGTATAAAAAATAAAAAGCGTTAAATAAATGTGAATTTCTTCACATTTATTTAACGCTAAAATCATTATTATGATATATTAATTTATCGACTGAAATAATTAGTCCATTCGTGCTTCAGTCATTTGTCGCCATACAGAGCCTTGTGCTTCTTCTCCCTCAGCAATTCGCGCTATCGCCATTCGAATTTGAAGTTTCACTTCGAATTCAGGGTCGTTCTCCGCTTCTTTTAATGCCGGTAGTGCTTTTTCAGTTCCCGTTTCATAGAGGAACATAGCCGCGCGCCAGCGGACAAGCTTATTGCGGTCTGTAAGAAGACGAATTGCAGCATCTTCAAACCCTTCAAAACCGAGATCGCTCATGCAGTCCCCTGCAGTACGTCTTACCGCCCAGCTTTTATCTCTTAACGCTTTCTCGACATATGGAATGACAGCTGTATCTTCTATCATTCCAAGATAAACTGTGGCAAGTCTGCGAATCGACATTTTTTCATCATCAAGTGCAAAGTTAAGAAGCGTCGCATCCGACATATCCGGATCTGGCATTTGATCAAGCAACTGGAAACGTTTTTCCCATTCATCGACAGCAAATTCCTCAAGCGTAACTTTTCTTCCGCGTTGAACGGCGTCCCCTTGCCCTTCTAATGATTGACGGATAATTTCTTGTAAACGTTCGTCTGGATAAGCCGCCTCAACTTCTTGCAAAACAATTTCGCCAATCTCTGACTTTTCACCATAACGAATCCCGTAATCTGCCCATTTCCTGAGTAAAATATAATTCTCTACTTCGGCACCGTGCACTTCATCCATCGCCTTAAGGAATCGTTCACTCAGGCCGAAACGCTCTTCTGATTCGCTATCGAACACCTTCACTTGTAGCGGTATGTCTTTATACGTTTGGACATGGACGTAGACTTCGCCGTAGCTGTCGTCTGCCTCTTCTTCGACTGGAGTCTCATTATCGTTCGTTTCCTCATTGATGACTTTCTGAATATCAGCAAGAATTGTTTCCCATGCCACGTTTCCCGCACGTTCTACCGCCATAAAGTTCATCACGTGATAAATACCGCGAACTCCATTAATGGCTAACAACGCCGACATTGGATGGGATGCTGTTTCTGCATCGCTTTTTTTATAGTTAAAACTAGTGCCTGCAGGTAATTCCGTATTAAGTACTATTTTCATTGAATTAGGACTTGGTGTTGGTTCAACTGTAACAATTTTCAATTCATTCGCCCCCTTATTTCTTCGGAATGATAGCTTCTACATCGGCAAGAATTGTTTCCCATTCGATACTAGGGTCTTTCTCGATGGCCATGAAATTCATTACATGGTAAATGCCGTTAATTCCGTCTACTTTTAAAAGTGAAGCTGCTGGTTCGGATGCTGTCTCCGCATCGCTTTTTCTGTAATTATGACTCGTCCCGTCAGGTAATTGAGTGTCAAAAACCACTCTCATTGAATTTGGATTCGGCGTTGCTTCGATTGATATTATTTTCATTAAAATTGCCCCCTATATAAATGTTATGCTTCCTGAAACTCTTGTAAATAAGACCATCGTTCGAATAACTTTTCGTATTTTGCATTTAATTCCTCGAGTGAAGTGGTCAGTTCTCTTAGTTTATCGTAATCAGAGCCCGCAGACTCCATTTTTGCCTCTGTCTCTTCAATCGTTGTTTCGATTTTCTCAATATCCTCTTCAATTGTTTCCCATTCTTTTGTTTCAGCATAAGACATTCTTTTCTTTTTCTCGCGTTGTTCCACTTTCGGTGTTTCAATTACCGGTTTTTCTATTACTTCTTCCGCGGCAACATACGATTCAAGATAATCGGAATAAATTCCTAGCCACGTATCCACTTTACCAGTACCGTCCAACACCCATAGTTTTTTTGATGTTCGATCTAGGAAAAAGCGATCATGGGAAATCGTTATGACGACGCCTGGAAATGTTTCGATGAATTCTTCTAATATCGCTAATGTTTCAAGATCTAAATCATTCGTCGGCTCGTCTAAAAGTAGAACGTTCGGCTGTTCCATTAAAAGCTTTAACAAATGGAGTCTTTTTCGTTCTCCACCCGATAATTTCCCGATGAGCGTACCATGGGCTCGTGTCGGGAATAAAAACCTTTCAAGCATTTGTGAAGCCGATATTCGATTGCCATCAGCATCTTCAATATCATTTGATGTTTCTCGGATGTATTCAATAATTCTTTTATTGTCATCCATCGTCGGAATATGTTGATGGAAATGTGCGATTTTCACTGTTGATCCTTTTTCAATTATACCATCGTCTGGGGTAATCTCTTCTGAAAACAAATTCAGCAAAGTCGTTTTTCCGACTCCGTTTGGTCCAACGACTGCAATGCGGTCACCAGATTGAAGTAGACACGAAAATTCTTCTATTATTTTTTTATTTCCAAATGATTTAGAAACATTTATTGTTTCAATCACTTTTCTTCCCAGTCGAGTCGTTTTTAATCCGACATCCATTTCGTCATTCGTATTGTCTTTCTTTACTTGTTCCGCAAGTTCTTCAAAACGACCGATACGCGCTTTTTGTTTCGTTGATCTAGCTCTTGCGCCTCGTTTTATCCACTTTAGTTCTGAACGATATCGATTTTGAAGCTTATCATCCGTTGCAGCTTGCATTTCATCGCGTAATGCCTTCGACTCAATATAGTCACCGTAATTCCCTGTATGCGAATAAAGTTGGGCATTGGAAAGCTCGTATATATGCGTTGATACCGCGTCTAGAAAATAGCGATCATGTGTAACGAAAATAACTGCACCTTGTTCATTTATTAAATATTCCTGCAGCCATGTAATCGAGTTTACATCTAAATGGTTTGTCGGCTCATCCAGCAATAATAAATCAGCTGGTTCAATCAGTACTTTCGCAAGAGCAACCCGCTTTTGTTGGCCACCTGAAAGTTCTCCCATCTTTTTCTCAAACGTCTCGATGCCTAGTCTAGTTAAAATCGTTCTCGCCTTCGAATTTATATCCCAGCCTGACATGCCATCCATTTCGTTTTGAATTTCCGCAAAACGTTCCTGGTTTTTTACGGACTCTGGATTTGAAGTTAAAGCTTTTAATGCATGTTCATATTCCAAGTTCATGCGTATAATCGGCGCATCACTCATAAATACCGCTTCCATCACCGACAAATCTGGATCGACTTCAGGCTCTTGCGGCAAATAGGCAATTCGATAGTTATTCGGATGGTCCATAGAAACTGAATCGGCATCCCCGACTCCTGCAATGATTGACAGAAGCGTTGACTTTCCTGTTCCGTTAATGCCAATAAGCCCCACTTTTTCTCCGCTTGAAATTGTGAACGCTATATTATCAAATAACGTTTTTGCTCCTACTGTATTCGTTAATTTTTCAACGATTAATTGGCTCATTCATTCACTTCCGTTTCTAAAGCTGTACATACCTCTATCATAGCTGATTTTGAGTCATATTTGAAACACTTCGGATTAATAATGTTGATCGTCTCGTCTTTTAACACCATTTTTCACTTTAAATGCAACTTAATAATGAAAATGTGTAACTTACTACAAATGATATTGTTTGAAATTCCAACGAGTGGTACGATTCAGATAAATTGAGTCAGTAAAAATGATTATTATTTCAATAAGGATGTGATGAAACATCGATATCAAAATTGACGAATGCGAGGACTATGAGAAAATAGAAGTTTTAATTAAATGCCCCAAAATGGACGAAATGGTTTTACGTTTGATCGAACTAATTAAGCAAAATACAATTATTCTAACCGGTCGAAAAAATGGCCACACCTATTCCCTTGTAGCCAAAGAATTGTATTATATCGAATCAGTAGAGAATAAATCTTTTCTATATAAACAAAAAGAAGTGTATGAAAGTGATTTAAAACTATACGAGTTCGAGCAATTAGTGGAAGGAACTAATTTTATTCGCATTAGCAAGAACTTAATTGTAAATACATCGCATATCGATAGTGTTCGTGCTTTATTCAATGGAAGGTTTGAAGCAACATTGACGAACGGCGAAAAAGTGATTATCAATCGCCATTATGTCAAGGCATTCAAAACGAAATTTCTCAAATAAGGAGGGAAAAACATGAAAGATTTTATGCGTTATATCGCAGCGAGTTGTATTTCATTCACATTTAGCACTATTTTTTATCTTTTCTTTAGTTTCCGAAGTATTTTTCCTCCTTTTACTGAACAAATGGTTGCCAAAATGTTGGTTATTTCAATCGCGATTATAGTGTTGATTTATATGGTGCATTTATTGCCAATCGAAAATCCATTTTTCTTGCGACTGTTGGAGCTTTCTTCAGTTCTTTTTGTCTTGGTGTTTGCCGGCAGATTTTTTACGATATATCCCTTCACTCCCTACTACACTTTCTTCGTCGTTGTCATTGGCATATTGACGTATGCTGTTGTAATTATTGTGATTTTCTTAGGAGAACAAGTGAGTGCCAGGCGAATTAATTCCGTCATACAAAAACGTAAAATGGAGGGGTTTAATGAATAAAATAATCGAAGTGAACGGCTTGTCTAAATCCTTCGGAAAAGTGAAGGCAGTGAAAGATATCAGCTTCTATGTTGAAGAAGGTGCCCTATTCTCATTTCTTGGAACAAACGGGGCCGGAAAGTCAACGACCATTTCGATATTATTGACGTTATTGAAACAAGATAAAGGTGAAGTGAAAGTTAAGGGATTCACAGTCGGGAAACAAGACGATAAGATTCGACAGGAAATCGGAGTCGTTTTCCAAGATAGTCTTTTAGATCCCTTATTAACAGTCAAAGAAAATTTAGAAATTCGCTGTTCATTTTACGGATTGTCGAAAATAGACAAAAGTAATGCGATTGGACGGGTAACGGCTTTGACTGGTTTACAATCATTTTTAAACAGGCCATATGGAAAGCTGTCAGGCGGTGAAAGAAGAAGAACGGATATCGCCCGGGCACTCATTCATAACCCATCAATCCTAATAATGGATGAACCGACAACTGGACTTGACGCACAGAGTCGTAAGCGTATTTGGCATACAATTTTACAGCTTCAAAATGAAACAAAAATGACAGTTTTTCTAACGACGCATTATATTGAGGAGGCTGCAAATTCTGATTATGTGGTTGTCATGAAAAAGGGCGAAATCATTGCGCGAGGAACTCCCGAGCAATTAAAAAATGAGTACGCTTCCGATAATTTACTACTGACGCCGAGTAACGATGCTGATATGAGAAGAATTTTGGCGGCGAAAGGAATCGAATATACAGAAGAGAGATCGATCTTCCATCTTCCTCTTCAAGAGACAAAGTCAGCAATTCCATTTTTAGCAGAACATGCAGATTTAATCACTTCTTTTGAAGTTAAAAAATCAAATTTGGATGATGTATTTATTGCCATTAATGGAAAGGACGTGGAATAATATGATAGCCTTCACTAAACGAAATATTTTATTATATTTTCGTGATAGAACAGCTGTTTTCTTTTCCCTTCTCGCAGTATTTATTCTTATCGCTTTATATGTTTTATTTTTAGGCGATTTGACGTCGAAAGGACTGCCCGACTTCCCAGCAAAAAAGCAACTCTTAACCTCTTGGTTCATTGCAGGGATTTTAGCTGTCTCTTCAATGACAACCACATTGGGTTCTTTTGGAATTTTGGTTGAAGATCGAGCAAATAACCGTGTATTGGATTTTCATTCTTCCCCTATTTCACGGGCTAAGTTGGTTGGAGGCTATATTTCAAGTGCATTATTTATTGGGTTTTTCATGTGCGCGTTTACATTCATAGTAGCTGAAATTTTTCTGTTTTTATCTGGAGAACCTCTACTTACATTCGATAAAGGCATCATGTTAGTTGGTGTAATCCTATTATCAGTAGTTTCAAGTGGCTCAATGGTTCTTCTAGTCGTCTCTTTCTTCAAAACATCAAATGCATTTGCTGCCGCAAGTACCATCATAGGAACGCTTCTCGGGTTTTTAGCTGGCATATATATTCCGATTGGCACGTTGCCGGACTATCTTCAAACCATCGTGAAATTTTTTCCGGTCTCCCATTCTGCCGCCTTGTTTCGACAAATCTTGATGGATACTTCGCTTATTGATGCTTTTTCAAATGCATCACCAACCCTCAAAGAAACCTTCCTTTTCGATATGGGTGTAAATTATAAAATTAACGGAGAAAAGGCCACTAAACTATTTAGTGTTTTTTATCTGATCGGTACAACAATTCTATTTTTCATTCTTTCAATTCTTGTTATGAACCGAAAACAAAAATAGTAACGGCAAGCACCTGATGATCCAGGTACTTGCTTTTTTTATGCATATTCGCCTAAGTATGCCTGTGATGCATTAGGGTAAACTTTAATAAACGAAACGAGAGCAACATTGGGACAATTTCGCCAATTATAATTATTTTATAATAGCATTATTTTTTATATTGAAAAAGTTATTATTATCTCAAAACCTGAAAAAGTCAGTATTATAAGACATTAATTAATGGTAAAATTTAATTTTGACATTCGAAAACGATTACATGTATTATTAATAAATAATAATATGAGGAGGTTTATCGTGTCTAAATTAACTAAACAACAAATTGTCGAAAGTGTCCCGCAAAAAGGATTTTTCGGACACCCCAAAGGTTTATTCACACTATTCTTCACTGAGTTCTGGGAACGCTTCTCGTATTATGGAATGAGGGCAATCCTCGTATTCTATATGTATTATGAAGTAACGAACGGCGGACTTGGATTAGATAAAACGGTCGCATTATCGATCATGTCTATATATGGTTCACTCGTTTACATGTCTGGAATCATTGGTGGGTGGCTCGCTGACCGGATATTTGGTACATCGAAAGCTGTATTCTACGGTGGTATTTTCATTATGTTTGGCCACTTAGTACTTGCGATACCTGGTAATATTACGATGTTTTTCATCTCGATGGTATTGATCGTAATTGGAACAGGTCTATTAAAACCGAACGTTTCTAGTGTTGTTGGCGACATCTATTCTGAAACCGACAACCGACGTGACGCTGGATTCAGTATCTTCTATATGGGAATCAATATGGGTGGATTCATAGCACCGCTTATCGTAGGTAGTTTAATGAAAACGAGTTTCCACCTTGGTTTCGGTGTTGCGGCATTAGGTATGTTTTTGGGTCTCGTCATGTTTGTCATGACTAAGAAAAAGAATCTAGGGTTAGCTGGAACACAAGTCGCCAATCCATTGGCGCCAGATGAGAAGAAAAAAGTATATACCACTTTCGCTATTTCAGCGATTGTTCTTGCGGCTCTTATTGCAATATCAATCCCACTTGGTTGGTTAACTTTCAATTCCTTTATTGCAATTGTCGGAATCCTCGGCTTTTTAATTCCGACGGCTTATTTTGTTGTTATGTACAGAAGCCCGAAAACGAACGATGTGGAACGCTCTAGAATAATTGCATTCATTCCACTTTTCTTGGCATCTGTAATGTTCTGGGCTATCGCGGAGCAAGGGTCAACAATTCTTGCACTGTATGCGGATACACGAACGGACCTGAATGTCATGGGATTCGAAATCTCCCCTGCATGGTTCCAGTCTTTTAATCCGCTGTTCATAATTATGCTTGCGCCATTTTTCGCTTGGTTATGGGTAAGACTCGGTGATCGACAACCATCGATTCCACAGAAGTTCTCATTAGGTCTTCTGTTTGCTGGTTTATCGTTTATCGTTATTTTATTACCTGGATATTTAGGCGGATCAGATGCGCTTGTGAGTCCGCTTTGGTTAATCCTTAGTATTTTCATGGTTGTGTTGGGTGAATTATGTTTATCGCCTGTTGGATTGTCTGCGACAACAAAGCTGGCACCAGCCGCATTCTCAGCACAAACGATGAGTCTTTGGTTTTTATCAAACGCAGCTGCTCAAGGTTTGAACGCG
This sequence comes from Sporosarcina sp. Marseille-Q4063, assembly GCF_018309085.1. GTDB lineage: Bacteria > Bacillota > Bacilli > Bacillales_A > Planococcaceae > Sporosarcina. The sequence goes on from NZ_CP070502.1 coordinate 417,336, forward strand.
CAACTTGTAAAATTCTATTCACCGGAAACTGAGATGTTGTATTTTGGTATTATCGGAGGAATTGCAATTGCACTAAGTGTCGTGTTGTACTTTATTTCTCCATTGATTCTGCGCTACATGAAAGGCGTACGTTAATTTCAACTAAAACAGCTATCCTTAATTGGGTAGCTGTTTTTTATGTGCGATGCAAGAACAATAACCCCTTACTTGAATACACTAGAAAGAATGTGTTTTACAAGAAAGGGGAATGGTATGACGAACAACTATTGGAATCAACAATACAATCGATATAGCAGGATTTCCATTGAAGATGCAATGAGTATCGCTCTGTCACAAATACCTGGTGAGATTAAGAAAGTAGAGTTGGATACTGAAAATGGCAGACTCGTATATGAAGTAGATGTTGTGACTAGGCAAGGCATTGAGTATGAAATGGAAATTGATGCTCAAACGGGCCGAATTACTAAATTAAAACGTGATTAAATAAAACAAAAAGGTCAGCGCTGTAGGGCAAAACCAATTGTCGACAGACTGACCTTTTTCAGTTGATTTACACAAGAATTGTCCAGAGAATCATCGTTACTGTAATGGTCGTTACACCCTGTAAAAGTGTAGCCATCGTTTGCGCTTTATAAGCATCGGTAACTTTCATACCACTAAATTCAGTGATAACCCAAAAGAAACTGTCGTTCACGTGACTCACTGTCATCGCACCAGCACCAATTGCCATAACGACAAGCGCCAGCGGAACAGCTCCCGAAATACCCAAGGTTGGTAGCAACGGTGCGATTAAAGTCGATGTAATTACTAGGGATGCGGTAGAAGAACCTTGAGCTGTTTTGAGAGCCGCGGCAATGAAAAATGGAATAAGTAAGAATAAGGCTCCGCTTAATGCATCCATATTCATATAAGCTATTAAATCTGCTACGCCTGAATTGGCAATCACTTTTCCAAATGCCCCACCGGCACCTGTGATAAGTAAAATCGGTGCCGCGCCTTTTAATCCTTCACCAATCCAATTGGTCATTGTTTCTTCGTTCAATTTAGGCAACAATAGAAATGCTGCAAAAACACCGATTAACAAAGCTACTGATGGAGCCCCCAAAAATTTAAAGAAGTTTATAAAACCAGAATCGCTGTCTGTAAGTGCAGAAATCGATCCAATTCCAATTAACACAATTGGAAGAACAATGGGTAAAAAAGCTTTAAATGTAGATGGCATTTCTCCGAAGGACTTTGTGATCTCGTCATAATCAAGTCCGCTATCATCAGTATCTTCTGGAACTTCAATTTTCGAAGCCACTTTTACCGCCCAAAAATAACCAACAATAACTGCAGGAATCGCAACGAAGAGACCAATTAAAATGATTGTGCCTAAATAATTTTCCGCACCTATATTACCTGCAGCCGCAATCGGGCCTGGCGTTGGCGGAACTAACGTATGGGTTGCATACAAACCAGTCGCAAGGGCAACCGACATGGAGGCAATCGCAACTTTTGCTCGTTTGGCAAGTGCCTTTTTCAAGCTTGTCAATATTATGAAACCTGAATCGCAGAAAACCGGTATCGAAACAATATAACCAATAATCGACATCGCCAATTGAGGACGCTTATTACCGATAACACGTAAGACGACTTCCGCCATTCGATAAGCGGCACCAGACTTTTCTAATATAACGCCAATAATCGTACCTGCTACAATGACAATTCCAATACCTTTCATCAGTCCGCCGAATCCATCATTCACACTTTCAACAACATCACCTAGCGGCATGCCGGAAGTAATACCAACGAAGAATGCACCTAAAAGTAAAGATAAAAACGGATGTACTTTAAATACTGCTGTTAACAAGACAATCAACACAACACTGATCGCAATAATAGCAAATAACATGCAAGCACCCCTTATTGTTTTATTTTAGTAAAATAATCTTTTATTACTTTATATGTTTTCATTTTCAAGTAATGAAATGATTCATTCATTGATTCTTCTACCGAGACATCTATTCCAACAACTGAGTGAACTTCATTAAATAAAGGCATTAATAATTCCCTGCTTTCCTCAGCCACAAGTCCAGAAATAAGAAGGATTGGTTTCCCTTTTCTCTGGGCTACTTCCGCTATACCAAATGGTGTTTTCCCAGATAGGGTTTGTACATCTGACATTCCTTCACCAGTCAAAATAAGTTCTGCATCATGGATATGATCATCAAAAGATATCGCGTTTAACACTACATCTATTCCACGTTTCATAACCGAAGGAAAAAATGCCTGAAACGCCCCCCCTGCTCCCCCAGCAGCTCCAGCACCAGTTTTATTATGAAGTCGTATTCCCGTAATATTTTCAGTGATATTTGCGAAATTCAATAGATTTTCATCTAGTAATTTCACAGTCTCGTTAGTTGCACCTTTTTGCGGGCCAAATACATAGGAAGCGCCCTTTAGACCAACAAGTGGATTTTCAACGTCCGACGCAATAATAAATTTACACTCGGCTATCCGCTTATCAAACAATGTAGAGTCGATGCTATAGAGTTCACCTAAAGCACCGCCCCCAAGAGGCAGTTCTGTTCCTGCGCGATTAAGAAATTTCATGCCTAAAGCACTCAACATCCCTGTTCCGGCATCATTGGTACCACTACCACCAAGTCCAATTATGAAATTTCGATAGCCTGCGTCAAGTGCATGTACGGTTAATTCTCCTGTTCCGAATGAAGAAGCCAGAAGTGGATTCTGTTCATGTTCATCGATTAACATCAGACCCGATGCTTCGGCAATTTCAATGACACATGTTTTACCATCACCAAGAACGCCGTAGTCAGCATTAATCATTCGTCCTAGTGGGTCGTGAACGCGGTGGGTAGTTAATATTCCGGAAGTAGACCGGATTAAACTGTCCATAGTCCCTTCACCGCCATCAGCTGCAGGCAATATCTTTATATTTATTGTGGGATCATAACGAAGGATTCCTTCTTCCATCGCTTTTGCTGCTTGTACTGCTGTTAAACTTCCTTTAAACGAATCGGGTGCGACTATGATTTTCACAAATACACCTCCTAATTCTCTTATACATAGAATTATAGTGATAAATAAAGTATTATGCATTATAAAAAAATTTGAATTAACCTCACACTATTAGTGAGAGGTTAATTCCGATTTATTAAAGTTATAAAATAGCTTTTCACTACTAGTAACTACTCCTCTTTTTCCAAAATCGCTTTACCCCCTGAATACAGCCCGCTTGCGGACAAACCCATTAACAATCCAATAAGAATACCCTCATTCACATCATGTGGATGAACATAAATCACCCCAGCCAACACGCTGAATAGCAACGATGCAAGCGGCAAAAACCACTTTTTTCTAAAACCAAAATACTTCAGCACCTGAACTAATCCGATAATTAGCGGAATAAGCGCGACATCGTAAATTTGCACAAGACCGTCCTTTCCTGATTTATATGAAAAAGTATTTAATTTTAATTTAACACCGCAGTAATAGTAATCTATGCAATGATAAAAGAGTCATGAATATATAGTAGCGGTTCCCTTGTATTATTATATTCACATTGAAAAGTTTCGCCCGCTTTCTAAATCCCAAATTCATGTTTAACTAACAGTATTGAGTGGAACTTTATAGATATAATGGAAATGTGTATACTAGAAGTATTATGGAGGTGTGCTTAATGGATTTTTTATTGTACGCTAGTGCGCTCATCGCCGCTCTTTCTTTATTATTAATCGCAATTTTTGTTGTGATTACATTAAAAAGCGCTAAGCAAACGATGGGCGATGTTTCTGAAACATTAAAACGAGTAGAAAATAAAATTGGCGGCATTACTAAACAGTCAGAACAACTACTCGAAAAGACCAACCAAATCGCACAAGATGCAGAAGTCAAAATGCAAAACTTCGAAAGCTTATCGACTACTGCAAAGGATTTAAACAAAACAACAAATTATATGGACCAATCTTTTAAACAAATTTCGGACAAGGTTGCAAATCCTCCAAAAAAGTATTCAGAACTCATGCAACAGACGAATGCAATTACCGAAGTCGCAGCGCGTCTGTATTATGGATTTAAACGCGAACAAGAAAAGAGGCGATAACCATGGGCTTGTTGGAAATTGGCGTACTTATTATCGGTATAGCATTCGCGGTTCTTGTGCTATTTCTAATAAAACCGATAAAAAAACTGACCGATGTACTGGAGAATTTGAAAGAGACAACAGAAAAATTACCAGAGTCTTTTGTTACGATTACCGACCAAACGACATCTGTTCTGCAAGAAGGAAACAAAACAATTGAAAATGTTAATGATCAAGTTAAAGAATTGAGACCTATCTTTGAAATTGTAGGAGATGTCGGTGAAGCTTCACAAGAGTTAACGAACAGCACGTTACAAAAAACAATTGCATTCAAACAAAGAACATCCGAAGCTGTTGAATTTACGAATCGAAAACAATATGAGGGATTATTTGGATTAATGTCGATGATTTATTATTTGTCGCAAAATAAGTTCCTGAAAGAAAAAATTTCAAAAAACAAATAAAAATAACGTGTAGCGGAGGATTACCCCACTACACGTTATTTTTTGTGTTCTCTAATCTCGATTGAGATTTCATTTGTTCGATTTCCATTGCCTTTCTTTCGCCGACTTCATATATTTTTCGTGTTGATCTTTTAGGTATTTCGCGTTTTAAATCATTTCGTCTTTGAAACAGATAATAACCAAGCGCAGCAGTGCCGTATACCCCGCCTAATCGTTTGTTTTGAATATCTGGGTCCACCTTATCCATTTTCTTTTTGGCTGATTTCGTCGCGTCTACGAGAGACGAGGACAATGTACGTGTTGATTCCCCTACATCTCCTACGATTCGAAAATAGGGTGTTAACGTTTCTAGCTTTTCGTTCACATCAGCTAATGTATCATTGCTATTATGTAGCAAGTTTCCGCTTTCGTTAAGTATTTTATCAAGTTGATTTGGAAGTTGTTCAACTGTCTGATCTACCCCGCTAATCACGCTGGCTAAATTATTCAAAACGCGCGCAAAGTAGATGGCTAATACTAAAAAAGAAATTCCTATTAATAATACCCCGATTCCAACTAAATCCATTTCAGGTCCCTCATTTCAAGTTTGTCATTATAATGATGCTTGCTTCCCTTTTCTCCACGAGCGAATAAGACCAAAACTAAATTCTCCATATTGAATTGCACGAATGAACGGCTTAGTTCCAGCCAGGGATTTATCATTTACATATTTTTCGGTTCGAGATTCCAACTCTCCGCTAACGGTCGCAGTTGTATCCCCTACATCTTGAATAGCTAGAAATAATTCATTCGTTGAGGCAAGTTTTTGATCAATATCTATTGCCGTAGCATTCATTTCTACAATTGTCGCTTCCATCTCAGTAATCATTTTATCCAACTTAGTTTCAATTTCCGACGTTGTTGAACCGAGCGTTGAAATAACTGTAGATGTTCTTAACAGAAGTTTTGCGACATAAATTGCAACTAGTAGAAACGAAATTGCAATCAGAAATACGCCAATATTAACGAGCATTATGAAACAACATCCTTTCGTTGCTGAGTTTACCATCACTAGCTTCATTGTAAAGTTATCTTTGTAAATGGGCAAACATATACGCAGCTATCATTAATTGATTAAAAGTAAAGGTGTGAAAATAATGTTTAGTTTAATTATTATTTTGATGCTTGTGTTATTTATTCCTTTTTTCTCGAACACTGTCGCGCGCAACTTGGAAGCCTTCTTATTTCTCATGGGTACAGCCACTGTTCTTATCAGTCAGGTCTATGACTCGACTTTACTCATTAAAGTTTTCAATGATCCATTAAAGATAACGTTTGCGGTCCTAATTGCTGGTTTTATATTTAAGTGGTTTCAGACACCTATTAAAAAAATTATTCTAGGATTGAGTAAAGCGATGCCGTTAAGATTGTTCCTAGCATTAACAGTAATAACGCTAGGACTTGTTTCAAGTGTGATTACTGCAATTATTGCCGCGATTGTACTCGTAACGATTGTCAGCGTTCTGCATCTCGATCGTAAGTCGGAAGTGCGTCTTGTCGTATTAGCCTGTTATTCTATTGGTCTTGGTGCGGTGTTAACGCCAATTGGCGAGCCTTTATCTACAATAGCAACGAGCAAGTTAAATGAAGACTTTTTTTATTTACTGCAATTGATTGGCCCCAACGTGATTCCAGGGGTCATATTATTCGGGTTACTTGCCGCAGTCCTTATTAAACCGAGTAAAAAAATTAACCAATCATTTAAAACACACAGAACTGAATCAAATTTGGATATTATTATACGCAGTTTTAAAGTATATTTATTCGTAATGGCTTTAACGCTGCTCGGCGCCGGATTCGAGCCATTTATTGAAAAATACTTATTAAACTTAAGCCCGCTTGTTCTTTATTGGATCAATATGATTTCAGCTGTTCTTGATAATGCTACTTTGGCAGCTGCGGAAATTAGTCCATCAATGGATAATTCAACAATACAAGCAATATTGCTGGGACTTCTTGTGAGCGGAGGTATGTTAATACCCGGAAACATTCCAAACATTATAGCCGCCGGGAAGCTTTCGATTACCAGCATTGAATGGGCACGGTTCGCCGTTCCTATTGGATTAATAACAATGGTTGCTTATTTCATTGTTATCATTACAATTGCCTAATCATACAGAAATGAAACGTATTAAAAGATATTCAAGCAGCAATAGCTAGATTTTCATCTCTCCCGCTTTTGCGATATAATAGACAGAGGTGATAAAAAATGGATATTGAACTTTATTTAAAAAGATTTCATGCACTTTCTTTTAAAGAGGTTTCGCTTCAAAACTTAGGTGAAATCCAAAACTTACATTTAGAACACATACCTTTCGAAAATCTAGACGTGATTCGACGTATACCGATCTATTTAAATTTGAAAACAATTTACGAAAAAATTGTAATGAAACATCGCGGTGGATATTGTTATGAAGTGAACGGTTTGTTTCACGCATTGTTATGCGAATTGGGATATGATGCGCATCTCGTTTCCGCTACTGTATTAAGGCAAACAGGGGAATGGGCCAAAGCCGATACCCATGCAGCAATTCTCGTTAATCTTGAAGAACCTTATTTAGTAGATGTCGGATTCGGCGCAGCCTGCCCCCGCCTACCGGTTCCGCTGAACGGTGATAAAAAAGTAGATGTTAACGCGGCGTATACAATTACCCAGATTAATGATCGACAATTTGATTTGGTCTATGAATCGGATAAAGAGCAAAGAACATTGTATAGATTTAACAATGAACCTAAAAATCTACTAGACTTCCATGAAGGTTGCGTATTCAACCAAGTTTCAAAAGACTCTTCCTTTACACATCATGATGTAATTACAAAAGCGACGCCTACCGGGAGAGTTACGCTTACAGATCAAACATTAACAATTATTGAAAATGATTTACGGGAAAAAGTTAATCTGTCGGAATCTGAAAAACAACAGACTTTGAGGGACATATTTAACATACAATTATGATTACGAATAACCTATAGATGAATCGTAATTAAGGGGGAAAAATAATGTGGGTTTGGCTCACTGTACTTCTATGTGGGGGTTATTTTCTAGGATGTCTGCATGGAGCCCGCATTGCGCAGATTATTTCTGGAGTTAATCTGAAAACAGAAGGCGTTAAAAATTTCGGTGCATCGAACGCAACAATTGTACTCGGCAAAAAGTTTGGCGCACTAGTTGCAGCAATTGATATTGGTAAAGGCGTACTTGCAGTCATTCTCGCTCGTACGATTGCAGTTCAATCAAATTTATCGGATGAAAATAGCATAATCTTAATCTTTGCTGCGGGGGCTGCGGTCGTTCTTGGTCATATTTTTCCGTTTTATATGAATTTTAATGGGGGTAAAGGAACTGCAACGGTAATTGGAATCTTATTCGGGATTAATTGGATTTTCGGTTTAATCGCGTTTGTTGTTTTTGTTGTCGTCGCACTAGTAACAGACTATCTCATATTCGGTGTCCTAATGCTTTATATTTCATTATTTATTTTTGCGATGTGGTTTTCAGCCGGAATATGGTCCCCTATGATCGCCTTATCTTTATTCGTAATTGCCATTCTGAAACATTTCGAGAATATACAACGAATGAAAAAAGGCGATGAAAGTCGAATCTCTGCTGTTTTCAAAAAAGGCAAGAAATAATGACTAGGAGAATAATATAATGTGTTTAATTAATTTCCATCTAAAAGATCATCCAAACTACAAATTGATCGTCGCGGCAAATCGCGATGAATTTTATGAGCGCCCTACTCGTCCTGCTCATTTTTGGAAAGACGAGCCGGGTCTGTTAGCGGGGCGCGATTTAGTGCAAATGGGCACATGGTTAGGCATTACAAAAAGCGGTCGATTTGCAGCTTTAACAAATTATCGCAATCCAGCTGAATTTGGTGTAGTTAAAGAATCACGCGGCGAGATTGTCAAGAACTTTTTAGTTGAGGATACTTCCCCGTCAGACTTCATACATAAGCTAAACACAAAAAAAGATCTTTATAATGGATTTAATATACTTATCGGGAACACGGAACAACTTCATTACTACAATAATATCAACGAACAAATAATTGTAATCCCACCTGGCACGCATGGTCTAAGTAATCGCTTCCTCAATACGCCTTGGCCGAAAGTAATAAAAGGAAAAGAGATGTTACAAAACTATGTAACGAAGAATGAAATAATGGATGCCGATGAACTCTTCAATATTTTAATGAATGCGGAACTAGCTGAAGATGCAAGTTTACCGAAAACGGGTGTCGAACTAGAACTTGAACGGCAATTATCTCCGCTTTTCATCCAAACGCCTAATTATGGCACGCGTTGTTCAACGATATTGCTAGTAGACCATGATAATAATGTGACATTCATTGAACGAACGTATGAAAACGGGCAATTTAAACTTGAAAACAATTATTCTTTTCAAATTTCCTAGTATATTAATAGAAGAAAACTGACAATATCGATACTTCTTAATCTATTTATTGGTACAGTTTGTTCTGATTTGTTAGTATTATCATGTAAGCAACATTATAATCTAGGGAGTGAGAATGAATGAGTAAAAAAGAAAATCAGAAGAAATTCACTACAGCTGCCGGTGCTCCGGTGGTTGACAATCAAAACTCAATGACAGCGGGTCCAAGAGGGCCTATGCTACTCCAAGATGTATGGTTCTTAGAAAAGATGGCTCATTTTGATCGCGAGGTCATTCCCGAGCGACGTATGCACGCGAAAGGTTCCGGTGCGCATGGCACGTTCACTGTTACACATGACATCACAAAATACACAAGCGCGAAAGTCTTCTCAGAAGTGGGAAAGAAAACAGATGTCTTCGCTCGTTTCTCGACAGTTGCTGGAGAACGGGGCGCAGCGGACGCTGAGCGCGACATACGCGGATTTTCACTTAGATTTTATACAGAACAAGGAAACTGGGACGTAGTCGGAAATAATACACCGGTATTCTTTTTCCGAGATCCGCTTCAATTCCCTGACTTAAACCATGCTGTTAAGCGCGATCCGCGAACGAATATGCGTAGTGCAAATAATAACTGGGATTTCTGGACATCATTACCTGAAGCACTTCACCAAGTGACAATTGTCATGAGTGATCGCGGCATTCCAAAATCATACAGAAATATGCACGGATTCGGAAGTCATACATTCAGTATGATTAACGCTGAAAATGAACGGGTTTGGGTTAAATTCCACTTCCGTACGCAACAAGGAATTGAAAATATAACTGACAAAGATGCAGTAGAGCTTGTCGGTGTCGACCGTGAAAGTCATCAACGTGACCTTTATGAGTCTATCGAAAACGGCGAATTCCCGAAATGGAAAATGTATATCCAAGTGATGACGGAAGAAGAAGCAGCCAACATGCCTTATAATCCATTTGATTTAACTAAAGTCTGGTATAAAAAAGACTTCCCGCTTATTGAAGTAGGCGAATTTGAACTGAATCGAAACCCTGATAATTATTTTGCGGAGGTAGAACAACTTGCAGTTACACCTGCAAACGTTGTACCAGGAATCAGCTTCTCACCAGATAAAATGTTGCAAGGTCGCCTCTTCTCTTATGGCGATGCACAGCGTTATCGTTTAGGCGTTAATCATCATCAAATTCCGATTAACCAACCTAAATGCCCTATGCATAGCTTCCACCGCGATGGTGCAATGAGAGTTGACGGAAACTTAGGAAGTACGATTCATTACGAACCGAACAGCTACGGCGAATGGCAAGAGCAACCACAATATAAAGAACCTGCCCTTGATATTCATGGTGCCGCAGACCGTTGGGATTTCAGAGAAGATGACGATAACTACTTTGAACAACCTGGTAAATTATTCAACTTGATGAACGATGAGCAAAAACAAGAACTATTTTTAAATACTGCAGCTAATATGAGCGGCGTCGATAAACATATCCAACTCCGCCATATCACACACTGCTATAAAGCGGATCCTGCATATGGTGAAGGCGTTGCAGAAGCACTTGGCATTCCATGGAATGAAGTCGAGGCTGCCGCAGCTGCATCATTCGAACCAAAATAAAAACAAAAGCGCAAGGCGCCCGTTTAGCCCCGACAGGCATAAGCAATCTAACGGCGTGGCGTCCTTTGCTGGGGAAGAATGCAGTTCAATTCTTCTTTATAGTTAGATTGCTTATGACCCGAGGGGCTGGTGCCTGAAGCTAGACGTGAAATCTCATGTTAGAAGATATCCACAGTACAAAAATTTATAGTTTCCATCATTAAAAAGAGTAGCGTTATCGCTACTCTTTTTCATCTATTATCAAATTAATTTAGTTGTCATAATTGCCTTACCGTCAGCAACAGTCAGCTCTGCAAAAGCACCGTTCACAAATGTCATTTGCGGTGGAACATGTCCGATATCCGCATCATAAACGACAGGTACATCTAGTATTTTTGCGATTCTTTCTAATGCTTCGATATAAGTAAAGTCCTCTTCTGCTTCGCCCGCATCTGTTCGCCCAAAAACAATTCCTGAAGTGTTATCAAACCATCCAGCGTAATAAAACTGTAAAAGTGAACGATAAAAATCAGGGGCATCCATATCACAATTCTCAAGTACCCATATGATTTTCTCATTCGGTATGAATTTTGTCTGAAATGAATGAATATCTCCGAAAGGCGTTCCTATAAGATGTCGAATCGTATCGATGCAACCAGACAAAATTCTTCCCTCAACTTGAATGGGATTATCCCCGATTGTCTTCCATTCAGTAGGCGCATCCAATTTAAAAACATACGGCTCAGGCGGCGCAAAATGCTGCCACTCAGTTTGATACTTTTCAGACGAATATTGCGTAATACTATCCCCTTTCGCGGCAGATAAGACATCCATGAATTTGGCAGTGACCGGATCCCATTCATCGCTTCTCAAGTCGACGAAATTCGTCCCGTGAACAGTAGCGATTCCTGTTAATAATGTGATAGGCAAAAGAAGCGTGCTAGTATCCGAGTAACCAACGATCCACTTTGGTTCCAGTTTTTCAAATTCGAGAAGCGGAAGCGTTTCGGAAATAAATTCACCGCCCCAGGGTGGAATTATCGCACCTACTTCATCATCCATCATCATTTCCATAAATTCTAAAACTCGAATTTCCGGTGAAGCAGATGTAAGTTTTTCATTCGACCATGCGGTGTCCCCAAGTTCCACAGAATATCCTCTTTGTTCAAATTGATGAGCCGCTTTCCTTAGAATATGATGGAGTTCACTATCAACACCAGATGACATTGCGCTAACGCCGATTGTCTGCCCTTTTACTAGAGGACTTGGATAATGAATCATATACACACACTTCCCTTTTACTATCAATTTTTCCATTCATCTAAATCTTACCACACTAGGAAACTAATTCCCTAAAAAGAAAATGGAAAACAGTTTAAGCAATTCTGCATTGCTCATCAGTTTCCCATCTTTGAATTAAGGTAAAAATAATAGTGTAAAGGAAATGGTATCAATATGGTTTTTGTCTGCCCACAAAACGAAATAATTATACGTATTTCCATCGAGTTGTATTGGTTCAGGATACTTTACAATATAAGCCGCCTGCTTATTCATTTCTGCTGGTTGATCGGAGGAAGGTAAAATCGTGCAAGCTTCGATATATGGATTTTCGGACGTTATGATTTTAGGAGTTGTTCCGTATGGGTTTAACTCATGGAAAGCTTCATCATGGCATATGTCGTCAATGTTCTCTGAGCCAAAAATGGCCGATACTTGAAAAAATCCATCGTCTCCGACGTATCTTTCATCATTGATTTTTTTCCAACTTGCAGGATATTGAAAATTAACACCAAAAGACTCGTTTGTATAATCCTTTTTAGCTAAATCCAATACAGGTTCCGGCGACCAATTCAATGACATAATAGTGAACCCTTTAAGGAGTTGAATTGGCACAAGGCGTTTAAGATCAATCACCCACATCTCTTTTGAAAATTCAGCAGCAGAACAACCTGATAAATATGCTAAATCGGATCCGTCCGGTGACCAAGTAACCGGAGTTGAGAAGCAATTTGATATGGCCCAAATACGATCATCGGCTCCTTTCCGTTTTACTGATCTTATTTGAGAGAAATATGAATTGTTCGCGAGGTCAGTTGCGCTATAAGCAATCTTTAATGAATCCGGTGACCATTTAGGATAATAGTTTTTTGCCTGTGGTCCTCCTTTTACTTCATATACTTTCCCCGTTGCTAGTTCTATCGTATTGATTATTGAAATACTCGCTCCAGGCGTTGTGTACAACACAAAAGTTCCATCTGGTGATAATTGAACATTTTGTAATAGTCCATTTTCGTTATTTGTAATTTGTTCCTTTTCATTTCCAATTATTCGACATCGGTAAAGTTGACTTACCCCGGAAGTATCTAATGCTTGAAACAATAGTTCCTCTCCATTCGGAAACCAGTTAACATCTGATGCGCCTGGTTGTTCAACTATCGTCCCCGCGTGCAATGTCGTATTATACACCTGAATGATGCCACGGGCTGCATAAGCCAAATGCACACTATCTGGTGACCAATCCAAACTAAAATCTCCGCCTTCAGCTAACTGATCAATTGCGCCAATTGATCCTGAAGTTAAATAAATAACATAAACCACTCGGTCTTTTCCTACAAATGCGATTCTGCTGCTATCAGGTGACCACATCGGGATTGAAAAGGTATCGCCCAACCCACTAGTCAATTGCTTAGTTTCACCGTTTCGTAGATTGTATGTCCAAATATCAAATTGTCCCCCTTGATTGGAGGTATACGCAATAAAACCGGATCCTCCCGGAGGAACATAAGGGATTTTTAGCTTCATACCAGGAGAAATAGTTGCGTCCGGCAACTTATTTAGTTTTTGTATGGCATCAGTATTAATTCGATTTTCTGTTAAAACATTGTAACGCTGGGCAATTTTATATAATGTATCTCCCCGTTGCACGACATAAAAAGGAACACCGGGCGGGATTTTTAGCACTTGGTTTACATGTAGAAGATAAGGTGGTGTCAACTTGTTGGCTTCAACTATAACAGATATCGGCAACCCAAATAATTGGGCGATCCAATATACAGAATCACCGGATTGAACATGATACTCGTTTACACCAGGAGGAATAGATAATTGTTCGCCTACTGAAATCGTATAGGGGGCTTGCAAATTATTTGAAGCGATTATAGAAGCGACGGGCACTCGCCATCGTTTTGCAATGTCTTTCAAAGTTTCATTGTGACGTACGGTATAAAAATACTGCAAAAAAACACTTCCCTTCTATTGTAAGAACAGTATTCTACCCATAGCTATGTTATTCGTCCTTGGGCAAAAATGTTCGCTAATAAAAGGAAGTGTGAGTTATGAGTAAACTGCTCAATCAGTCTACGAGATGTAATTTTGTGCATCTATATAAAGACTTGCCATGCCACCGTATAAACAGTGGAAAAATGAATCAGGCGCATTTAAGGAAAAAGAATTATAGTTTTTCGGGTCGATGTCTAGCACCGTTTCAAATAACTTGGCACTGTTGTCAAAGGCATAGAAACAATAATAGGTATAGTTGAATTTCGGCATTTGTTCAAAAGTCGTAACGATTTCTTTTGCATATTTATCGATATTATTCGTCGCTTTTTGGACCATTGAAACTGCGTCTTCTAAAGTCAACTCGATATTCACTGTATTTTCATCGATTATGTTGACTTTTGCCATTGCAAACACCCCCTCTTTATTTCAGTTTTGTAATTTTCACTTGAAATGTAATCGGACCTTGTTCAATATATTCCCAATCGAATTTTCCTTCATGCGTTGATTCTAATTGGAATCGTAGCGGAATTGGATCATGATCATTGACAATTAACATCGACTCGGATGGTTGTAAACTTTCGTATGTTTCGAAGATTGTTTTATGCTTTAGATGCGGCGGGTACTCTGTCACCTGAATTACTGAAGTATAGTTTGCCATTAGCTGTTCCTCCTTTAATTGTTGGTTCCTAAACCAAAGTATAAGCCTGTATGATAATTAATGCTGTGATTCAAGTCACATTAAAGTCATTCTAATATAAAAAATCCCGAATTTACAATTATAGTTGTAAATGCGGGATTTTATAAATGGTGGATAGTATAGATGGGGTAATGCAATATTCTAGTGTACGGTTTTAACTTGGTCCGTTGATTTCCGTTCCGGGTGGCCGCTTTCCTGCGGGCGAGCGCGAAGAGCGGAAAGATAGAGTTCAATCTTTCCCTGCCGCTTCCCTCGCTACGCTCAGTCCAGGGTCTCGACTGTCTCGCTGATTCCGCTGGAGTCGCCACCCTACACTTCTAATCAACTCCTTCTACATAAAGGGACACTCAGTCAAAGCTTTCCTTCAAGGTACTCAAAACTTAGCTTATCTGCTAAAAACCGGCAGTGCGATAAAAATCATCATAAAGAAAATGATTGTTAAGTAATTTACGGAATAAAGGAAGATTACGCGTGCCCATTTTACGTCGTTTTTAATGTAGAATCCAGCTATGCTTAACCCTAAGAAAATGATGTTCAGAACCGTTGCAATAATAATAAAGGTAAGTCCTAATGCCGGTAAAAGGAAAGGAAGCGGAAGTAAACAAGCAACGTAAACTGCGATTTGTCTTTTTGTTATTGCAAAGCCGCGAACTACGGGTAACATTGCAACGCCTGCTGCTTTATATTCTTCACATCTTCTAATTCCGATAGCAAATGTATGTGGAATCTGCCAAATAAACAAAAGAAGCGCTATAACGATTGGAACTATATGATAACTAGGTGCAATTGCAGCCCAACCAATTAATGGCGTCACAGCTCCTGAAATACTGCCTATCGCTGTATTCAATGTGTATTTACGCTTAGACCAAAATGTATAAAAAACAACATATGTAATCCATCCTAGAAATGCATAAACAAACGTTTCAATCGTCGTGAAAAACAAAATTAAAAAACCTACTGCCGATAATATAATGCCAATTGAGAGAACTGTCTTCATTGAAAAGTTTCCAGTAACGGTCGGCCGCTTTTGTGTTCTGGCCATTTCCCTATCAAGATCGACTTCATACCAATTATTAAGTGTTAGCGCACCGGCAACAACCAATGTACTGCCAATGATTGTAATTAAAAACAACTTCCAGTGTTCGCCAAATGAAGCATTTGTAAAATACAACGCCAAACAAAAGCCTGTTAAAACAGGAAGTATATTCGTTATTAATACAAGACCTTTAAACAAAGAAATTAAATCCAGAATAATCGTAGAGACTTTATTTTCTTTCTCTAGATCTTTAGTTTTAAAGTTTTGCATTGTCGTAATTTCAACTTTGTCCATCAACGGTCTCCCCTTAAATCAACGATTGATCATAAAACCAATGTAACTTCATATAGTAATTAATTTTACTACCCCTTTCGTAGTAAAACAATGAATATGACACATTTTAAGATAGGCGAAAGGTTCTGAATTATCATTAGTTCTAAATAAGGATTCAATGTCTATATTTCTTGAATTTATTAATTTCCCCTTATTGCTTTTCATGGTATAGTAATTTGTGGAGAAATGGAGGGTCCCTTACATGATTGAACTCAATAATGTTGAGAAAGCTTTCGGAAATGTGAAAGCTGTACTTCCCTTATCCTTAACAATCAATAAAGGCGAAATCCATGGCATTGTTGGAACGAGCGGTGCCGGGAAATCAACTTTAGTAAGGATGATGAATTTATTAGAGAGACCCGATAATGGAACCGTTCGAGTGGGAGATCAATTCCTGACGAATCTTTCCGACAAAGAGTTACGAAAAGCTAGGCAAAACATTGGAATGATTTTTCAACAATTTCAATTGGTTCTTAATCGAACAGTCGCTGAGAATGTTGAAATGCCACTTGAATTGGTTGGAATGCCAAAACAGAAACGATCAAAACGTATTGAGGAATGTCTTCATTTTGTAGGTATTTCAGACAAAAAAGATGCCTATCCAGCCCAATTAAGCGGCGGTCAAAAACAACGCGTTGCAATTGCAAGAGCGTTAGCGAATAACCCGGATGTTCTCTTATGCGATGAACCTACTTCTTCGCTTGATCCCAAAACAACAACGGAAGTCTTGCAAGTTTTACGTCATATTAAAGAAACTTTGGGTGTCACAATTGTTATTGTCACACATGAAATGGATGTCGTGAAAAGTATTTGCGAACATGTTTCAATTATGAAAGATGGACAAATTGTCGATAGTTTCGCAATTGAACCGCAAGGCCTAAATGAGGATGAAGATCATTACATAGAAGACTTAAAAAGAATCGCGGTGGTTAAACCTTAATGGATAAAATCATCGAGTATCAATCAGAGATTTGGCTATCTATCGGACAAACTTTTGTTATGGTCGGAATCTCGATTCTTGCGGCCGTTCTGGTAGGATTACCTTTAGGTACATATCTTTATCTAAGCAGACAAGGTAATTTGTATGAAAATAAATTATTATTTTCAATTCTGGATACGTTTGTGAACATCGTACGTTCATTTCCATTTCTGCTGCTCGTCGTATTTCTAATTCCATTCACTCGTTTTGTCATTGGAACGGCATTAGGCACCATGGCAGCAACCGTACCTTTGTCCATCATTTCCGTCGCTTATTACGCACGGTTGGTTGAACAATCGCTACTGGATGTTCCAAAAGGGATTATCGAAGCGGCGATTTCTATGGGTGCATCTAAAGTGCAAGTGATTTTTAAATTCCTTTATCGAGAAGCGAGATCGGGTCTTATTTTCGGTTTAACTACAGCAACGATTAGTTTTATTTCATATTCCACTGTCATGGGAATTGTCGGCGGTGGCGGTGTCGGCGACTTTGCAATTAAATACGGTTATCAACGTTTTGAAACCGAACTCATGACTTTTACTATAATAATCATGATAATTCTCGTTCAAGCTATTCAAATTATCGGTACTAAAGCTTCAAAAAAACTAGATAAGAGATCGTAAAAAGGAGATTTTTATTAATGAAAAAATTAATAGCGCTTTTATTTGCTACTGTTCTCGTGCTTGCTGCATGCGGAACAAGTAAGGAAACAAAAGAAAATTCAACTGAACAAACTGAAAAAGAAACGAAAATTCGTGTTGCCTCTCTAATTCCACCCATGACCGATATGCTGGAAATCGCAAAACCATTACTTAAGGAAGACGGCATTGACATGGAAATCGTTGTTCTCTCTGATAACGTACAGCCGAATAGTGCCTTGGCAAATAAAGAAGTAGATGCAAACTTTTTCCAACATCCTCCTTATATGGAACAATTCAATGAGGCTAACGATTCGAACTTAGTCGTAATCCAACACGTTTATCATGCGATTTTAGGGGCCTATTCAAACAAATACGACAGTGTTGACGAGTTGCCGGAAGGCGCAAAAGTAGCCATTCCTAATGACTCTTCGAATATGGCTCGTTCCTTGCAATTGATTGAAAAAGGTGGATTAATTAAACTGAAAGATGGCGTCGGGCTTGAGGCAAGAGTAAAAGACATCGTAGAAAATCCAAAAAACCTTGATTTCGTCGAAGTCGATTTGTTAATGCTAGCAAGGTCAATGGATGATGTCGACCTAGTGACGATGCTTCCTGCATATGCAAAAGACCTTGGATTGACACCAGTGAACGATTCACTAATTGACGAAGGCGAATCAGCATTCCCTATCTCACTTATTGCTCGCGAAGACAATAAAGATTCCGAAGCAATCAAAAAATTGGCTGAACATTTATCTGGACCAGAAGTGCGAGCATTTTTAGAAGAGAACTTCTCCGACATCGCATTCCCAGCATTTTAATCAACTATTGACTTTTAGCTTTATATAATAAGTACAGGAGGAATTCACAAAAATTCCTTCTGTACTTTTTTATTCGTATATAAATGACCACCTTGTGAAAGTTCACTCTCCCTCTTTTTCACTAAAGTGCAACAGCGAACGAGGAGGCTCATCGTCCGCCCGGAATGGAAATCAACGGGTCATAGATAGGAAAAAGAATACCTGAATAAGGATTTGTTCAAGTACTTACCTTTTTATCACGATTCCCCCTTGCTTCACATATCGTGTATGGAAAAGGAGTGATGAAATTTGATGAGTTTACAACCCGTGACTATCGAAGGTCAAGTATTTCTGGCAATTTCAGTTGTATTGCCAAAAACTAACTTACTAGTCGTAACGAATGACAATGGATATATTATGTGCGGGGCTCTAGATGTTGCTCTATTAAACGAAAAGTTAGCTGATCGGAAAGTCATTGCCGGTCGAGCAGTCGGAGTAAAAACAATTGATCAACTTCTTGACGCACCACTTGAATCCGTCACTTATGAAGCCGAAAATCTGGGGATTAATAGAGGAATGATCGGCAGAGAAGCACTATTGAAAATGGTGTAATAAAACAAAAATGCCAAACAACTTACCTTTATAAGAGGAAAAGTTGCTTGGCACTTCTTTATTCACTCTGATTCTTCCATCGTTTCTGTCAGACCGCCAACAGTTTTAAGTGCTACCGCTATCGGAACATATGATGCGTTCTCTTCCGCATAAACCTTATCCAGTGCATCGACATAAAAATCCTCATCTTCAGAAATGATAATTCCATTATCGGCTAGATATTTTAATCCCTTTTCCACAGTTCCCCGCTTCTGTTTCTTTGAATACTCATTCCACTCATAGCCGCTCACTTCTTCTTCGAACGGGTCTACACCATTGCTTGAAGAATCAATGCACCCCACTAAAATAATTGAAGATAAAATTAATGTTACAAAAAATAAATTCTTTTTCAACACCATCACTCCAATAAGTGTCCTTCCACTTTTATATTTTTGCGACCCGGATATTACTGATCATTAAATAAGCAAGTATAGATAAGATGAAAATAAATGAGTTAGCCGATATGTATGGATACAAGAAATAACTAAGGGCTGCTACAACACCAGCTGCAGTTATAGGTACATCATAAAAATTACCATCGAACTCCCTGACATTAAATCTGGCCAATCTAACTGCTCCAGCTAAAATATAAGTGATTGTTACCAAAACACCGACCCAAAGCGTTTCATGCAATACCGTGCCGTATATTAATAATGCTGGCGCAATACCGAATGACCGAATGATACAAGGTCGCATAATGAATCCAGTTCTTTTCCAAAATCGGATTCAGAATTAAAATGACGAGCGCACATGCTGACAAAACGATCGAATAATGCTGCCCAAAAAATAAATGTTGCACTTAAATTACCATGACCTTTAAATATAAGTATAATAGAAAGTATGCCAAAACTAAGATTCATTAATGTAATCATATTTGCCAATTAAGCTTTTATTCTAGAAGCATAAATATTTTTCGCTAAAAACATAGCATCACCGCTCTCACTCGTAATACTTAAAATTATATAGGGAAAATGAGGAAATGTCATGAAAACATTTCGGCTTTTTTTCGAACTTACGGGAAATCCGACATCATCAATGCTTTTAAAATCCTTTACCCAATCTAAAATGAGTCGATTGCTTATTCGACCATTCGCCACTACATATCAAATTAATCAAGATGAAATGGAATATCCACTTGCACAGTATAAAAGTTTGCAGGATTTATTTACACGTAATTTAAAAGTGGGTGCGAGGTCAATAGATTCAACGCCAAACACGCTCATTTCTCCTGTCGATGGTTGTATAAGCGCTGTTGGAAAGGTCTACGAAAATCATACATTTATGATTAAAAATCAATCATATAGTCTAACTAAAATCTTTGGAGACATTAAAAAAGCTGCGACTTATAAAAATGGAAGATTTTTCATATTATACCTCTCCCCTAGTCATTATCATCTCGGGTACAGTTATTTCGCGATACGCACTGGGGTCAATTTCATACCCTGTAAATAATTTAGGTTTATGTTTTGGGAAAAGTCCTTTTTCGACAAATCATCGTTTATTCTCAGAACTGCAAACTGAATTTGGTAAAGTTGCTATCGTTAAAGTTGGCGCACTTAATGTCAATAGTATTCATCTACGTAGTTCTTCAAAAGAATGTATGAAAGGGGCTGAATTCGGCCATTTCTCTTTTGGTTCTACCGTTATTTTGTTTTTAGAAAATAATTATCTATTTACCGCGTCTGTTATTAAGAATAGCGAAATAAAGGTTGGACAACCCCTTGGCAAATGGGTAATGCGATGATTTGGGATTAATAAACTAAAGCCAGCTTGATGCTCTTTTAAGCGCATCAAGCTGGCTTTTTTATTTCTAATTTAAGAAGTGATTGTATTCTCTTTAGTAATCCCATCTGCCACAATGCCCTGACACCTAAAAAAGAGGTTGTACATATATTGGATATAAGGAGGTGTTTTAAATGTCCAGTAACTGTGATAAAAGGTGTGTGTCTATTTACTTTTTTGCCATCCTTGCGGCATATGCTATTTTGGGCTTGTTGATTTTTGTACCAGGCCTTCTGGTTGGCGCTTCAACATTATTGTTAATCGGGATTGTTCTCGTTGTTATTGTTGTCCTCCTCTTTGCGGCAGCAATAATTTTAAAAGCGCTATCCAAGCTTTTTCACAAGTATTAGAATCTAACTTGTTTGACTTGGAATAAACTTTCTAAGTAAGTTATTAACCTTTCCATAACATTATGGAGAGGTTACTTTTTGGAATAATGTAGTTTCCTTGTTTAGTTCAAAGCTTTAGGGGAAATTAAGTAAAAATAGTTGGATTTCATTGCTGAAAGGATTAAAGCCTATGACAGAAAAAATAATAACGTCACCACTAACTATTAATCAATCCCATCTTTCATTTATTCTGCCTTTGGGATACGATACTAAAAGAAAATCTGAGTTTGCTCGTTCACTTGAAAAAAATGGATTTTCATTTTTTCAACTTGAGAATAATTCATTGGACGACGACATTTATGGTAAAGATATTTTTGTCAATCACAAAGAGCTTGATCAGTACTTTCTTCCATATGTGGAGCATAATCTTTTTCCTGTAACCTTGAAGAACAAGGGATTCCATCGATTTACAACATCTGTTATGAGATCTTTTTATTTTAACATACGAAATAATACGACTCCATTTACGATTCGAAGCCTGGATGTTATTTTAAGTCCTTTCGGCATAGTTTTATTGACAATTAGAGTTGATTTGAACCAAAAGGAATTGGATCTATCAGATGTTCTCGATTTCATGCATCATTTCAGAACCATTGAATCCAAGTTGAAAGAAGAGCGCGGGGCTAAAGTTATCCTCCCTTCTACTGGGCGTTCTATGTCTGTCCATGATTTGATATTTGAAGAACTCTGCCCGTTTCTGGAAAAGTTCATTTTGCATGATGAGAAGCTGAGCGGGTACTTTGGATCTTTACCCTATTATAAAGACGAAAGAATGTACGCATCTGCTTTTCTGTTCTGTGAGGAAGGATCAGCTATTACAAATGAGCAATTATATCGTATGGGGTCCGTCGATGGAAAATTACCGAATGAATCAACTTTCATTTCTGCAAATAATCCTGATTATATAAAGCGCACGCTTAAACAGACCCTACATGATAGATGGGCGCCGAATGAATACATTGTCGTAACGGACCACGCATTTATTACCGTAACGAATAATTCACCCAAAAAAATGGAAAGAGAACTTTCTCAATATATGGGGACGCATTACTATAATCTCCTTCTCCATTATTTCTATAAAATCATTTTGCTGCGCGTGTCATTTGAATACAGTAAAATTAATTGGGAAAAAGATGAGGAATATGTCAAATCACTTATCAAGCTCATTACATTATTTTCTTCATTATATTATTATCAAGAAGTGAGTACTCGTTCTGAAGGTAATGAGCTATCAAAGCTGATTCGCCGTTCATTTAATATTGAAACGCTTTTCAAAGAAGTAAACAACACTTTAAATGAATTATATAAAAGTCAGGAAAATAACGCATCCGATAGAATGAATATGCTTCTATTTATTTTGACCGTTTTTACAGTTGTATCAGGAATTTATGGGATGAATCTTGTGATTAAAGACTGGGAATCCCCTACTGGCTGGAAAGCATTTTCATCCTATACAATTTTCGAATGGGTTTCGTTAATTACAGCAGTTAGCGGAATTGTTCTTTCGGGCTTTTTAATATTCTCCACTGTTCGCAAATTAGTCGTAAATAAAATACGTAAAAAGAAATCCGATAACCATTTTGGATGAATGCCTTGGTACAAAAACTAAATTAAACACTCTAAAAGAGTCCAAATTCACATATGAAATTGGACTCTTTTCGTCTATTTATCAAGGTTTATAAATGAAAAACAGATGAAGAAACGTTTATCAGAATAGAATGAATATTTATGATATACTACTACTATATTTAGGGGGGAGTATTATGAATCATGCAGAATTTGTTGACCCGTTTCTGATGCAGCTAGTTATCATTCCTATTGTTGTTATTGGATTAGGTGTTTTAATGTCCGTCATCACCAAAAAAGTATTTGTTGGACCGATTGTGACGCTAGTTCTTAATCTTATATATGAAGTATGGCACTTTAAAAAGTATTATCCTGATTTAGAATTACAAGTGTCTTCCTGGAACATTATTTTCCCTATAATTTCTTTAATGATTTCTTGGTCAGCAGTTAAGATAATCAAAAAAGGATAAAATTAGACTCCTAATTATAGGAGTCTTTTAAAGGGTTACCTTGATCCGGGAAAGCGTTTTGCTGATAGAACTCAATATCACTCATGATAGTTTTCATAAAAGTTCTTTGCTTCCTCTTTCATTTGACTCACCAAAGTTTCAGGGTGAATCACTTTCACGCGATGGCCAAAACGCATCAACCATTGGACAAGCCCATCACTCATAATCGCTCGCGTTTTCAAAACAAAAGAATCGGGGCCCTTCGCCTGAATATTTGCATCGGTTCCGAATCGATCAATCACTACATTGATAAGCTTATTCGAAAACACCGCTTCAAGTGAAAGTGGTTCGCCGCCGAACATATGAAACATTTTTGAAACATGATCTTGCAGATTGAAATCTGGATCTGGCACGAAGTTTTCATCTGTGACTTGAACTGAACGCATTCTGTCAACGCGATATTGGCGAATCTCGCCTTCAGTAATATATTCTCCTATCAAATAATAACGATCGCTATTCCACACAAGTCCATACGGTTTGACTAAATATTTATTCTCATTGTTGCTTAAATGGAATTCCAAATCCGTTCCGTAACGACCATATTGGAAAGCAATAATTTTCCGATCTTGAATCCCAGTGTGCAATTGGGCAACAACTTTTGTAACTTCCGCTAAATCATATTTAGCGTCGTTCACGACGTAAAGTTCATTGTTTAATTGTTTAGCCAATCGATTACTTGTTAGTTTTCTGATTTTCATTAATAAACGATTGGTTTCCGATTGCGGGATGAATTTAGCTGCGCTAATTGCATCCATCAGCAGCCGAAGCTCATGAATTTCAAATAACCGTCCATCGTAATGGTAATGTTTTTGCATACCGACTTTCTCTTGAACCGATAAGATTGGATATATAAAAGAATCTTCGAGTGCCAGCAAATCCTCTCTAACCGTACCGACGCCTACATTGGAATGTTCGGGTAACATTGCATGAATTTCATGGAGTGTTTTCATATCCTCTTCGTCAGTATTTTTTTCGAGGATTGAGATGACTTCAAGTAGCCTCTCTCGAGCGCTTATTGGTTTTTCCATCTTCTACAATCCTTTCTATGACTCTTTTTGTTTATCTATATAAGTGAAGCGCCATTTCTTTCGTTCTTTTTCATTTAATTGGGATTCTATTGTATCATCCCAATGCCCTAACAGCGTATTCCAGACACGTGCGTAGATTGTATCTTCTTCTTTATTATATAAGCGAAATTCAATACAAAACACTGACATATCTTTCACAACGGATGTAGACTCAATAGCCGTTACAACAGTTTGGACAGTTTCATTGCCAGGTTCAATTCCCGCATCTTGTATGGCCTTAAACAATTCAACTTCTTCAAGATAAGCGACTTCCCACTCAGGAAAATCATCCTGATAACGATAAACATCCTTTGGAGAAAAACGATAGTCAATTTCTCCTTGTAGAAAGGATTGATGACTAGGACTATAAATACGTTCTACTGCATCTGTTTCTGGTTCATGCTCATAAATGCCCGTTTCAAGTTGCTGCATACCTTTATCAGTTAATGCAAAACCCTCTCCATTTTTTTCGATCATGCGAGACCTAAGCATCTTGTCAATCAAGTCTTGGATAAATAAGGGTTCGACCAGTAGAATCTTCCCTAGTTCATCTATCGTAGCACGATTAGTCTTTTGAAAAGTAAGTAACATCATCTTCATAAGAATATCCATTTTTGTTCGTGAAACTGTCTCGAAGTTAATCGAGATGAGTTGGACAGGCAGTGCCCATGAATCAGAATCCAAAACCCGCACGTTGAAATCCTGTTGGAGTTCTTTTGTTAAGCGATTCTTCAAGTCTTCCAAACTGCTGCCCCCTCTTCATGCTTCCTAAATCCATTTTTCTTTTTTATTTCTTCAACTAATCGACCATACATTTTTCTTGCTTTCATATCTTTCGTTCGTACAGCAAACATTTCAGCGCTTCCGACAATGATTAATAATTCCCTAGCTCGTGATAACGCCACGTTCAAACGTCTATAATCACGCGCAAAACCAATGTCCCCGCTCTTGTCTTTGTGATTTCGAACAAAACTCAATATGATAATATCCATTTCCATGCCTTGAAATTTGTCCACAGATCCCGTTCTGCAATGTAAATGCTGCGGCATTAATTCCTGCTGGATTAACCGGTCGACACGCTTTACTTGTTCACCGTAGAAACTAATTACACCAACACTTTTCTTAAACTGTTGGTCCACATATCCATCGCCTTTCATTTTTCCAACGGACTTGTCCAAATCCACTAATAGCTTTTTAACCATCGTTAATTCAGATTGATTGTATCGGCTCGTTCCGCCTGCCACTTTATTTTCGAAGTAGATCGGCTCATTCGGCATATCGAACCATAGAAGATGGTCGTTTCTTTTTACATAACTCGACTCTATCCCGTGATCTCGTTCAACATTGGAATCCGTTATCCCGCATTGCAAACGATAATCTCCGTCTTCGTAAAAAGGAGAAATTGTTTCCATGATTGATTCATGCATGCGGTATTGAATCCCTAACATTGTCTTATTTTGTTTTGGTAACGTTCTAAATAACCGCTCGAAAAGCGATTCCTCTAATAGCTTTTTCAGTTCAATTTTCTCTTGTCTATCTTCGCTTTCTTCTAGAAATTCTTCAAGAGTTTCTTGTCCAACTAATGGCGGTAACTGATGATGGTCGCCCACTAGAATGATTTTCTTTCCTTTCAACATCGGAAGTAGCAATTCTGGCGGTGTCGCTTTCGAAACTTCGTCAATTATCACGACATCGAAAACTGGGTACTCTTCCATGAAATCACGCCTAGCCGATGCAACGCATGTTGTTCCAATCACATTTGCGTGTTGCACATACAACTTTCGAATTTCATTTAAATCATGTTCAGTTGCATCCTTGAGGAGTGTTAACCACTCTTCTTGAAGGGCGTTTGTAATAGGCAGACGGTCTTTCTCAATCTGTTTTCTTTCTATTTCCTTGGATAATTCAGCCATCGCAATCAGCGTAAGATCATAGTGTTCTTTCGGGTTTTGATTGATTACTTCTTTCAGAGCTAGTACTTGTTCTTCTAGTTCAACATATTTTTTGGAAATCGTTTCTGTTAACTCTATATTTAGTTGAAGTTCCTCTGTATTCTTCTCCAAATTGCGAATTTCCGTATCCATAGTATCCTGGTTATGATCCATGTCTTGTACATATTGTTGATGATTAAATTTTGTTTTTTCAATATCAGTGTAAGTCGTTTCCAATTCAGTCAGTTTTTCTTCCATTGCTTCGATTGAAATCGTTTCGTCGACTGTTCCTAGCTGACTTATTAATTGCGAGCTTCTTTCTTGGAGTTCGGTCAATTCGATTTCATGATTACTTTTTCTCTTTTCAAATTCATCAATTTCCAATGTCATTGTTGAAATGGTTTGCGTCACATCTTCAATCACTTCGATTTTGATTGATTCAAATAGCCTTTTCGAAGTCTCTACATTTATGATTTGCGAATGTGCATAATTCCGTCTTCTAGAAAGTACGTCGAAAGCAACGCACAACTTTTCTAGATATTCGTATCTTTCGGCGGAGTAGTGCCTAGTCTGAAGCGCTTGTTTTACCGACGGATCAATTAAAAAACGGCCAACTTTATCAATCTGATTATGTATGTCCTTTACCGAACAAGGCTTGCTCATTCCTTGAGTATTTTGTGACTGTTTCAGGGATCCATTCTCGGTTAATCTTTTCCCCACAGTCTCGATTGCTTTGTCGAGACGATTAATGAGCTCGGTCCAGTCTTGGTAAGTATCGGCGGACATGCTTAATCTAATCGAATCAATCACTTGATTAAGTTCAACGATTTTTTGATTAATGGAATTTGATGGAATGAATCCAATTGCTTTCAGTTTATCTTGTAATTCATTTAACTTTGTAGTTGAACTTGCATCCTTCAAAAACGTCTGCAAACCATGCAATATAATTTCTTGTTTGTTCTGGTCATTTTGAACGTCAGCAAGTGTTTTTGTCGACTCTTCTATCTTCTGAAGCGTTTCGTGATGACTAATGGAATCCTTATAAATCGTAATTTGTCGTTTGATATTCTCCATTTGTTCAATTTGATCGGTTTCATTATAAGATGTAAGAATTTCTTCAATTCGAGAAATTTCTTTAGACAACTCGTCAATAGTTTTATTCAAAAGTTCCCGTGTTTTTTTTAGTTCTCGATTTTTGGTTAGTAAATCTTCTTTTTCCAAATTAAACTTTTTTAGTTCATTGGATTGTGCTGCGTGAACGGCTACAGCTATTTCCCTGTCACGGATTTGTTCTTCCAATGAAGTCAGTTCTCGTTCATATTCCTGCATTTGTTCATGGCCATGTTTCAATTCGAGTTCCAGTTCTGTTTCGAATTTAGAACGCATTCGCAGTTGTTCAGCAACAGCCTTTTCAGTCTGTTGCTTCCAATTGAGTGCAACATTTTCCTCTATGAACTTTTTGCCTTCTTCTTCAATGCTTTCCGTTCTGCCGTAACGTAAAATCCGGATATCTTGATGGGATAGTAATCTACCAAGTGCGTTGTCGACCGCAAGATTTGCTTGGGAGGCTACAAGAGTACGCAGTCCCGCCTTTACATTTTGATGGCAAATTTCAGAAATCACCGTAGTTTTTCCTGTCCCAGGAGGTCCTTGAATCACATATAAATCATTTGATGTCATTGCGCCAGTAACTGCTTCTTGTTGAAATTCATTGAGTTGATTATGAAAAACTAAGTCTTTCTGTTGTTTTGATATCCTCACGACGGGACGTTCTTCAAATAGAACTTTCTCCAAATTCGCATTCGCAGCAAGACCGTCTTGTAAATCTTTAAACCCTTTTCGCAACCTCTTAACCTGACTAAGTTCAGAAAAGTTACTGAAAATGACTTCTTTAAAATTCCACGGTTGCCACTCATTCTTTCTTGCTAACTCTTGATATTTTCGATTTAATTCAATTTCAACAATTTTCTTAGAGCGATTCGTGTTAACTACTGAACCTATTTCATTTTGAATTCCTTTCAATCTGACAGTAAAATTGTTGATTGCTTTCCATTCATTATTTTTCAATCCGGTACAGATCACTTGCAGTCTATTAAAATCCGCGTTTAGGCTTGCACCAGAAAAAACAGATGTTATATCTGCAACATCCGCATTCCTTTCTTGAATAGCCAAATAGCCTTCCCAGCTGGAAATTCTTTTACGAACATATTCTGAACGTTCTTCCGCGATAGGTAATTCGCGGAGACGCGTATACAATTCAATTGGCATTGGTGTACCAAGTCGTTGATTCACAAGAAATTTAAGTCGCACGGGCAAGCGTCGATTTGTTCGGACAGGCTCTCTCCTGCCTCGTACATGAAAACCTGTTGCCAGGAAACCTTCATTCTTATAGACACATTCCATAACCGCTACCCGGTTATCGATTTTTTCAGCCAATGCAGCGTTTGTTTCATTATCAAAGAATATGGAAAATGACATATTTCCGTGTCTGTTTTCCGGCCTTTTTTCAATATGAATATCAAAGGCTTCTTGCATTGAAAAGAAGCTTTGCTCATTTTTAACAAATTTCATCATTCTGTTACGCGCATTATTTGTAATCCCTAGATTGCACTGCATTGTTTGTAGGGTTAATCCTTGATTCATTTGCATCCTACTTTCTAAAAAACGATAAAAGTCAGTATCCCGAATCGGGATGACTGACTTTTATATAACCTACTTTAATTATAGTGTACTTTTACAATGTTGTTAAGCGTATTAGCAATATGTTGAGGAATTCTGATATAATAAAGAAATAGACAGTAATATTGAAACTTTCCACTAACTCGGAACAACAAAATTGAGAGGGGTAATCGAATTGAGTCCTGATGCTAAATTACAAAAAGAAGCCATGCATGTATTGAAGTTAACAAGTAGGACATTCTATATTCCAATTAAATTATTAAATCCTACCTTGCGCAAAATTGTTGGTTCTGCTTATTTATGTATGCGCGCTATCGATGAAATTGAAGATCACGAAGAATTGCAATCCGAGACCAAACAACGTTTATTGCGAACTACGAGCGAATTATTAAAAACAAAATTTGACGATGTTGCTTACAAACAACTTTTACATCCTTATGAAAATATTTTACCGGAAGTTACATTGCGACTAGGCGATTGGCTATCAATATGTCCAACGATTTTTCTCGATAAAGTTCAGGAATCCACAAGCATCATGGCAGATGGAATGGCCAAATGGGTAGAAAAAGACTGGCTTGTAAAAACCAAAGAGGATTTGGATGAGTACACATACTACGTCGCCGGCTTGGTAGGCGTCATGCTATCTGACATTTGGCAGCTATTTGACGGGACAAAAACGGATCGGGAATTAGCGATTGCATATGGACGCGGTCTGCAAGTCGTTAATATGTTGCGTAACCAGGAAGAAGATGCTGATCGCGGCGTTCATTTTATTCCCGATGGTTGGACGCGTGCAGATATGTTTCAGTATGCTGAATTGAATTTAAATAGGGCTGAAGACTATATTGATTCGATTACGACTAAGAACATTCTCTTATTTTGTAAAATCCCGCACACTTTAGCGAAAAGAACACTCAATGCTTTAACCGGCGGCAAAGAAAAAATGAACCGTACTGAAGTTGAAACGACAGTGAATGAAATAGTAAATAGTTTATAAATAGTTTGCGTCATTTCTAACGAATCGTAAAAAACGGACCGAGTGTATAAGCACAGCACTCGGTCCGCAATCTACAAGGGAATCTATCCAACTAGTTCCATAAGATAAGTAACAAGTATTCCAAGAATGATACCAACGACAAGAGTTACTCCAAAAATTACCGTGCGTTTCAATTCCCCATCCTTTCGAATTTGATTGCTAATACTAGTCTATGACAAGCTATCAAACCTATTCGAAAGATAATAAAAACGCGTTACATCCGCCCCGAACGAAAAATTGAAAATATCAGAAACATGAACATAAGCGTCGCTATAATCGACCCGGCTTCAATGATGGGGAAACTCCAGAGTAAATTTGTCTGCCCGGCAATTGCGGCCCCAATAATTAGCCCGACCATCAAAATGCTAAAGGCCAACAAGATGATGCTAAATGAAAGTCGATTACTAATTCTGTCCAATCTGCCCAATATTGTTTGCAACTGTTGAACATTTATATCTAACCGTAGCTTCCCTTTCCCCACAGTAGACGTAATCTTTTTAATATCCTTTGGCAAATGCAAAAGAATTTCCGCGTTTTCAACGACATCTCTCCATGAATTTTGAAGAATATTTTTTGGATGGTAACGCTCAAGAATCAACCTCTTTCCGAAAGGTTCCACTGCCTTCATCACACTAAACGTTGGATCCAACAGGCTAACTGTACTTTCCAATGTAAGAATTGCTTTACCGAGAATCGTAATTTCCGTGGGTATTTGAATTTTATGTCGAAATGCGATTTCGAACAACTCGTTCATGATTCCACCGAGACTTACTTCGTATAATGAAACGTCATAATATGCTTCAATAAGGTCGTCGAGATCTCGTTGAAAATCAGCCGTATTCGTATCTTCATTTAACAAGCCCATGTCCAAGAAAACTTTCATCATGCTTTTTGTATCGCCTTGCTGCAGATTGATGATAAGTGAAGCGAAGTGGAATTTCAATCGATCATTGATGCGCCCCATCATGCCAAAATCTAAAAAGCATACGCGATTTTCTGGAAGAATGTAAATATTCCCCGGATGAGGATCCCCGTGGAAAAAACCTTTCTCCAAGACTTGAAAAAACATTGCGTCTACAACACGTTCAGCAATCAGTTTCCGATCATATCCCGCTACGTCTAATTGGCTGATATCATTGACGCGAATGCCGTGTACCATTTCCATCGTCAATATTTTTGTTGTCGAAAAACTCCAATGAATTTTCGGTATTCGAATACTTGGTTGCTCTTTAAACTGTTTTGCAACTCGATCAGCGCTTCTTCCTTCTACTTTATAATCCAATTCATCTTGCAATGAGTCGGAAAACTCTCGTATGATTTCCTTAATATGATAAGTCTTTGCCCATACTGTATTTTCTTCTAGAAACCTTGCAATCTCGTGTAAAATTTCCAAGTCTGTTTCAACGGTCTGTTTAATGTTTGGACGTTGAACTTTAATCGCCACTTCTTCCCCAGTCAGCAATTGAGCGATATGTACTTGTCCGATTGATGCAGCCGCTAAAGGCTCTTCATTAAACGAATCAAAAAGATTTTCAAGGGTATCCCCTAATTCTGCCTCAACAATCATTCGTATTGTATTGAATGGGACGGCTTGTACATGTTCCTGCAGTTTTTCAAGTTCATGTATAATTTCAGCAGGCACTAAATCTCTCCGCGAACTGGCGATTTGGCCTAATTTAACGAATGTCGGTCCCAATTCTTGCAGTGTATACCGCAACCTTTTCCCAACATCTTGGTCTCTGGTACTCCAATTTGTATCTTCGTTTCCTTTTTTCACATCGCGCTCAGTAAGTCCCAAACGAAATAAGAAATGACTGAATCCATTTTTTAAAAACGCATTTATGATTTCTTGAAAACGACGCGTATGCCGAATTCTTTTTTTGAACACAACGTTGCCTCCCTTTAAGTTTATTTTATCTAGACTTCCCTTTTCTTTACCCGTTTGCTGTGAAAACATTCCAATAATGACGGTTTTATCCGCAATTAAAAAAGCCTTGACGAAGTTATATACTTCTTCATCAAGGTCATTGGATTACCATAAATTTAAAAATAGCTCTGTACGCTTACGTCCAATATCAAGCAAATCTCTTTTTGACTCTTCATCTAGGTCAAATTGAGTTGCACTATAGTTTTCTACCGGAATAAAAACAATGTTTTTCTCGTGCTTTCTTGAAATATATTTTTCATCATGGGCATTTTTCATTGTCGAAAATAATGCTTCAAATAAATTTATCGCATTTTTAATTTGCCGACCTTCCATTTCCTCCTTTCTTCGACTTAATTTCAAACCGAGTACTGGTCGGTCTCTTTTGCCTACATCATTGTCAAAAATCCACATTGGAAAATTACTTAATACGCCACCGTCGACAACAATCGTATCCCCTGAACCAACTTTTAATCTTACCGGTTCAAAGAAAAAAGGAATTCCGCAGCTCATGCGCACCGCACGTGCAACTGGGAAGGTCTCCTGCGCGATACCATAGCGTTCCAAATCATCTGGCAGAACAATCATCCTGCCGTTCGTTAAATCCGATGCAACAAGTTTTAATGACCCTTCCGGTAAATCAGAGAATGAATAGACACCTTTGTCGGCTAACTTTTCTAGAAACCATTTTTCAAGTTCCTTCCCTTGATAAAGCCCTAGTCGCCAATAAATATGAAGCCATTTTAATAATGGAAATGGAAGCATCGTTAATCGTGAGTCCAAAAGTGAAGTTAAGTCTAAATCGTCGAATAAACGTTCAATTTCTTTGGCTGTATACCCAGCTGCTATAAAGCTGGCTAAAATGGCTCCGGCACTTGTTCCGGCTACACGTTTAAATTGATAACCTTTTTCCTCCAACACTTCGTAGGCACCCACTAGCGCAAATCCTTTCAAACCTCCACCTGAAAACACCCCATCAATTAACAAAGACTACCTCTCCTTTTTGTGGTGGTAGTCTAATGTAAGTGTCATTCAATTATTGTAGAACCTCGGACTTGCTTCATAATAGTAATATAAATAACGGACCAACGACAGAACCGGCAACTGCACTTAACGTCATAGAAACTGATGCCATCGAAAGTGATAATTCACCGTACTCCGTCGACTTTGCCACGCCCAACGCATGGGATGCGCTGCCCAACGCTAACCCTTTACTAAGAGGGCTTTGTATACGCGTATATTTCATCACCAATGGTCCTAAGATGACACCGCTAAAACCGGCAATCATGACAAATGCCGCAGTCAAAGATGGGATGCCTCCAAGTGCTGAACTTAATTGAATAGCAACCGGGGTCGTTATCGATTTTGGAATGATCGACTGAATCATTTCATTTTCAAATTGAAAAAGTTTAGCGAATAACAGAATGCTTCCCATCGCAGTGAGTAAACCCGAAGCAACACCAAGTACAATGGCATTTCGGTACTTAATCACCACGGTTCGCTGATTATAAAGTGGATACGCAAGTGCCACAACAGATGGACCCAAAAACTTTTCAATCCATTTTCCCCCCACCATATAACTTTCATAGGAAACGTTAAACACCAGGAGGAGCAGGATAATGATTGCAGTCGACGTCAATACCGGATGCAAAACGGCGATAGGAAAACGTGCATATGTATAACGCATAGTTAAATAAAGTATTACAGTCCCACTTACAACTATGATCAGAAGCAATAGATTACTCATTCCGTTACTCCTCCTTTTCTTTCATTTTATTCTCAACTAGTTGACTACTAAAACCTGAAACAATCATAGTCATGAATGTGCTAATCATAACGATGCCAATTAAGATAGCTCCCTTTCCAGATAGAAAATCGGGATACTGGATAATACCAACTGTCGCTGGAATAAAAAATAACGGCAAAACAACAAGTATAAAGCCAGCCCCTTCTTTAATGTACCTTTCTGGAACGATTTTAAAATGCAAACATAAAAACAATAACAGTAAACCGACGATGCTTCCCGGAATAGGTAATTTCAATAACGAAGAAATTAAGTCACCGATATATGAAAATATGAAAAGCCCAATAATTTGAACCGCTATAATTGCCGATCTGCGCACGGAACATTTCTTCATTACCATTACCCTCCCTTCACCCTATCAATTTCGTTTGATTTCTTTACTTTACCAATAATGAAACCTTTCGTCTAGAAAACATAGATTTGCACCAAAATAATATAGTTGAAAGCAATTTGATTGCACTTGTAGGCGCTTTGCTTGCACTCCAACAACTTTTGCTTGCACTTGAAAGTGATTTGATTGCACTTATGCGACATTTGCTTGCACTGAAACGACTTTGCTTGCAAGTCAAGACCTTCTACCCGCGGGAAAGCATCCGCCCGACATGGACATCAACGGCCAAATAAAACAAGCACCCGAATAATGAACTATTCAGGTGCTCGTTAATATTATTCTTCTGTAAGTTCTTTATCTAAATCTGTATCTTCACTAGAATCATCGCCATTATCTTCTATCAAACTAGCCAATACATGGACTCTTAAAATGATTCCTTTAATAAGCCCTTCTTCATCAACAACCACAATTGGAAACTTTGAATCCAATACTTTCGGAATGATATCTTGAACATAATCTTCCGGCGACACTGTATTCACGTCACGCTGCATGACTTCCTCGATTGTTTTACGTTGTTTCAACCCTTCAATCGCATCATCGATCGTGACGATACCATGGAGGTGCCGCTTTCGGTCGGCGACGAAAACACTGGAAAGACCATTTTCTTGCATCGTTTTTATTGCCACGTTCAAGCCATCCTTAAGTGACAATAACCCATGAGGACGAATCATAATATGTTCAGCCTGCAAGATTTTCGAACGATCAATATCGCGAATAAACTCGCTGATATATTGATTTGCAGGTTTTTCCAATATCTCTTCAGGTGTTCCGACTTGTTCAACTTTACCGTCTTTCATGACAGCTACACGATCCCCGATTTTAAAGGCCTCGTTCACATCATGCGTAATAAAGACAATCGTTTTTTGCAAGCGGTTCTGCAAGTCGATCAATTCCAACTGCATTTCTCGTCTGATAAGTGGGTCAAGCGCGCTAAATGGCTCATCCATTAATAATATATCAGGGTCATTTGCCAAGGCCCGCGCAATTCCAACACGCTGTTGCATCCCGCCGGATAATTCGTCAGGATATTTATCTTCCCAACCTTTTAAACCGACTAACTCCAAATGATGTTGGGCGATTTTCTTTCGTTCTGCTTTGTCAATGCCTTTAATTTCAAGGCCATATTCTATATTGCTAATGATTGTACGATGGCTAAATAATCCGAAATGTTGAAAGACCATCGCAATTTTTTCTTGACGATATTTCTTTAATTGTTGCGAGTTGAATTTCGTAATGTCTTCGCCGTCTACGCGAATTGAGCCTGCCGTCGGTCGATTCAGCATATTTAGGCAGCGAATTAGTGTTGATTTACCACTACCGGAAAGGCCCATTATGACAAAAGTTTCGCCTTCCATAATGTCCATCGAGGCATTATACACCCCTACGGTATGGCCCGTTTTCTTTAGAATATCTGTTTTTGACTCGCCTTTTTCAACCATCGGGATGATTCGCTTTGGTCGCGGACCGAATATTTTAGATATGTTTTCTACCTTCATTTTAATTGTCATGATGCATTCCCCCTCTGTTTCTGAAGACGGTCTGCAATCCCACCGGTAATCCGGTCAATAATTATCGCTAAAAATACGATACTAATACCCGCTTCAAATCCTAATGAAATGTCGATACGGTTAATTGCATACAGGACCCGTTCACCAAGGCCCTGTGCACCAACCATAGAACCTACAACCGCCATTGCAAGCGCCATCATAGTCGTTTGGTTAACGCCCGCCATAATCGTTGGAAGCGCTTGCGGCAATTGGACTTTAGTTAGCATTTGCATTGTTGAAGAACCGAATGATTGAGCGGACTCAACAACTTCTTTATCTACATTTCGAATGGCTAATTCAGTCAATCTCATAACAGGAGGCATTGCATAAATGATCGTCGCAATCACTGCCGGCACGTTACCTAATGGGAAAAAGAAAATAACAGGAATTAAGTAAACGAAAGTTGGCATCGTTTGCATTGCATCAAGTATTGGACGCATGACGACTGATAAAATATTATTGAAAGCCATTAATACACCAAATGGAATTCCAATTGCTAGAGAGAGTATTACGGAGATTAATACGATGGAAATAGTTGTCATCGTCTCTGCCCATAAATCAAATGAGCCAACTAAAAACATGAAAAACCCGAAGAGTAATCCACCCGATAAATTTGTGAAGTACCAGCCTAATAAAACTACTACAATGATCAGTACCCACCAAGGAACTGCCAGTAATGCCGACTCTAATCCTTTAATCGATGAAGATGTAAGGACGAATATGAAATCAAAAAACGCTTGAAAATTTGCTGCTAAAAAATCGATAAATTTTTCTACTCCGTCACCTATTGGTATACGTAAATCAGGAAATTCTTTCATAAGCATGGACTGCAGATTGCAGTCACTTTCTCACCTCAAATAATAAATTAGATTGGAAAGTGAGTAATTTCACTCACTTTCCTTACTTTTCATTTTATTTTATTGCTGTTTTCACTTTTTCTGCTACTTCATCTGAAACCCATTCCGTCCAGACGTCTTCATTCTCTTTCATCCACCATTTTGCAGTTTCGTCTGCGTCGGCTTCTGTTTCTTCCATATACTCAAGCATATCTTCTGTTAACGCGTTACTAGTTTTGTAGTTCTTTAAAAATTCGACGACATCTTCTGCTTGTGTTGCGAGATCTTTATTTACCGCAATTACGACATCACTTGGCGCAAATTCTGTACCCTTATTTTCATTCCAGACAGCCTCGTCGTATGGGTTGTCCTCTAGCAGTGTTAAATCATATTTAGCTGTAACCCATGTTGGTGACCAATAGTAACCAACCCATGGCTCGCCTTTTGAATAGGCGCCGACTAATGATGCAACAATCGCCGAGTCAGAACCAGGCGCTAAGTAGTTGAACGTTTCATCTAATCCGTATGTTTCAACTTTCGTAGCTAAATGTTCACTGACGATCCAGCTGGATGGCCCGCCGATTATTCTGCCCTTGCTACTATCTTCAGGGTCTTGAAATAAATCAGCATACTTCGCTAAATCTTCAACTGTTTTAAGATCTGGAGCGATTGGTTCAATACCTCTTTCTTCATCGCCTTCGATTACATACGTCGGAACATATAGCCCCTGGGAATTGTCATCGAAGTTAGTTGATAAACTAAGAATTGTTTCCTTATCCAATGCTTTTTCATAAATCTCTTTCAGATTGTCAGTCCATACTTCCATATAAACGTTTACATCGCCCTTTTCCAGTGCTTGAAACGTTGCTGCGGATGTTCCATTTGTTTCATCAGTATCGTAGCCATAACCTTCTTCTACGATGACACGAGCGATACTATTATGTACTCGGATGCTATCCCAACCTGCGTCAGCAAATTTAATGACATCAATGCTATCCTTGCTTGTTCCCCCTCCACCACATGCTGAAAGTAGAACAACTAAACTAACTGTGAGTAATAGCGCGATTTTGCGCATAACAAATCCAAACCCCTTTTTATTTTTATTCCGAAACAATGACTGAACAATGACCTCCTCTATTAATCTTGTAATCATTGAATCAGCTATGTTTTTCATCCTACCAGACTATAAAATGCATAGCAAACCGCGACAAGACTGACTTTTATGAAAAACGTCCAACAAAACGCATAGTCATCGGTACTACCTCTATACCTACATTGGTGAAAATTAATCAAACTTTTTTAAAACATTATTATATTTCACAGTAAAAAACCTTCATTTTATTAAAAATGAAGGTTAGTAAACTGGTATTATACTTTATCCTTTACACGCTGAATTGGAATATCTGCAACAATGTCGTTCATGACCCAACTCGCGCAAACAAGTCCTGCGACCGAAGGGACAAATGCATTTGAAGCGGGCGGCATTTCAGCTTTACGAATCTCCGCATCTGGTTTCCCGACGGTTTCAACAACTTCTTCTCGAATCACTACTGGACTTTCATCTGTAAATACAACTGGTAGTCCCTTGTATATCCCAGCTTTTCGCAAACGCAGTCGAATAACTTTTGCTAAAGGATCGGTATGCGTTTTGGAAATGTCAGCGATTTGCAATCGTGTTGGATCCATTTTGTTTGCGACACCCATGCAAGCGATTATTTTAATATTTCTTTCGATACATTGCTGTGCAAGATGTATTTTATAACTGATAGTATCTGAAGCATCAATGACATAATCAGGTTTATAACTAAAAAACGTATCAGCTGTTTCTTCCGTGTAAAACATTTGAAGTGAAATGACTTCGCAGTCTTTATTTATATCAGCGATTCTTTCTTTCATAACTTCAGTCTTCGAACGTCCTACTGTCGAAAGATAAGCTACAAGTTGCCGATTCACGTTCGTGATATCAACATCGTCTTTATCCACTAGGATTATGCGCCCAATCCCGCTTCTTGCACAAGCTTCAGCGGCAAAAGAACCCACGCCGCCTACGCCTAAAATGGCGACTGTCGTATCCCGCATGCGCTCGACGCCTTCTTGTCCAATGGCTAATTCATTTCGTGAAAATTGATGCAACAAAAGTAATTCCGCCCTTCTATAAATAAGAAATTATATAGTAAAATTAATTTTCGCCAAGAAAAAACCTCTCCGCAATATCACCAGAGAGGATTAAGTTCTTCAAAAGGACGAATCCCAAATATGCCGTCTTTGAAGATATCGTTTTGAGCCCGCACTCGGCAGGTGGGTGTCCTATCCAACTGTTTTGACGTCCCCTGAGAGGCGTGTCATCCGAATTGGAATGTGAACTCCCTACGATAGAAATGTTCGGTCAAAACTTAAAGGTCAAATAACGAACACTTCAGGATTCGTATTAATGTAAGATTACCATACTTTATAAAAGAGTTCAATCATTTTACTAGATTAATTTTTTACTAACGTAGGAATAATTTTGAATCATTACTTTTTAACAGTCTTTATACCAAGTTCCGCGAGTTGACTATCATCCACGCTATCCGGTGCTGCCGTTAATAAATCGCTCGCACTCGCTGTTTTAGGGAATGCGATTGTATCTCTTAAGTTCGTCGCGCCAGACAAAATCATTACAATCCGGTCAAGTCCGAATGCGATTCCACCATGAGGAGGCGTTCCAAACTCAAATGCATCTAACAAGAAGCCAAATTGTTCTCTAGCAGCCTCTTCCGTAAATCCAAGCGCTTTGAACATTTTCTCCTGGAGTTCGCGTTGATAAATGCGCAGCGATCCCCCGCCTAGTTCATAACCGTTTAAGACAAGGTCATAAGCTTGCGCTTTCACTTGGCCCGGGTTACTTTCTAATTCTTCTTCATTTGCCGGCATCGTGAACGGATGGTGCGCCGCATAATAACGACCTTCATCTTCGTTATACTCAAACAATGGCCACTCTGTCACCCAAAGGAAATTGAATTTGGACTCATCGATAAGACCGCGTTCTTTCCCGATTTTAACGCGGAGCGCGCCTAAAGCATCCGCAACGACATTCTTTTTATCGGCGACGAATAAAAGGAGATCGCCGGCTTCTGCGTTTGCCGCTTGTTGCAATGAATTTGCTAACTCGCCTTCGAAAAATCTTGCGATCGGTCCTGTAAGACCTTCTTCAGTCACTTTCAACCAAGCAAGACCTTTCGCTCCGTATAATGCCGCATATTCACCTAACCCGTCAATGTCTTTACGGGAATAATTATCCGCACCATTTTTCACATTAATAAGCTTTACTTGTCCGCCTGATTCAACCGTCCCGCTAAACACTTTAAACGGCGCATCTTTAACAACTTCAGAAACGTCCGTTAATTCCATCTCAAAACGTGTGTCCGGCTTATCAGAACCGTATCTAGCCATCGCTTCATCGTATGGTATCCGTTTAAAAGGAGTTTCTATATCAATTCCTTTAACGTCCTTCATCACTTTTTTCATTAGTCGTTCATTCAATTCAATAATTTCTTCAATCGACATGAAACTCATTTCCATATCGATTTGCGTAAATTCCGGTTGACGATCTGCACGTAAATCCTCATCCCGGAAACAGCGTGCAATTTGGTAATAGCGGTCGAATCCAGAAACCATTAGCATCTGCTTAAATAACTGCGGAGATTGTGGCAGTGCGTAAAACTCTCCCTCATGGACCCTGCTTGGAACTAAATAGTCTCTTGCTCCTTCAGGCGTCGATTTAGTTAAAATCGGCGTTTCCACTTCTAGAAATCCTTCATCGTCCAAGAAATTACGAACAGTCCGCGTAATATCAGAGCGCATTCTAAATGTACGTGCCAGTTTTGGACGACGTAAATCTAAATAGCGATATTTTAATCGAACTTCTTCGCTTACATCTGTCTCATCTTCAATTTGGAATATTGGTGTTTTTGCCTGATTAATAATCGTGACTTCGTTTACTTTAATTTCAATGGAACCTGTTTTCATGTTCGGGTTCTTTTGTTTTTCTTCCCGCGCAATTACTTCCCCGATAACGCTTAGCACATATTCACTACGAATTGTTTCAGCGATTTCAAGCGCTTCTTGTGAAAACGTCGGGTTGAATACCACTTGAACAACTCCAGAGCGGTCCCGTAGATCAATGAAAATCAATCCACCAAGATCACGTCTAATCTGCACCCATCCCTTTAATGTTACTTTGTTACCTATATCCTGTTCTGTTACTTCTCCGCAATAATGTGTTCGTTGTTGCATGACCGTCATCCGCCTTCCATTAACTTTAAACTTTTAGAATTTCATTTAACTTTTCCACTAATTCCCCAGTAGCTACCTTTTCTTGAGAACGATCAGCCATATTCCGAAGCATGACTACATTTTCAGTAACTTCGTTTTCACCAATGACAATAACTGTTTTCGCATTAAGCCGATCCGCTGATTTCATTTGCGCTTTCATTTTCCGTCCTAAATAATCCGTATCGGAACGAATTCCAGCTGCTCTTAATTGACTGAGCAGTTTAACGCCAACGCGTTTCGCTTCATCTCCCATCGTCACGACATAAACGTCAAGCGCTGACTCTTCATCAAATGATTTACCTTCCGCTTCAAGTGCAAGAAGAAGACGTTCAATACTCATCGCAAAGCCTATGCCCGGCGCTGAAGGTCCGCCAATGTCTTCTGCCAGCCCGTTGTATCTCCCGCCGCCGCATAGGGTCGTGATCGCACCAAAGCCCGCTGATGTGCTCATGATTTCAAATGCCGTATGATTGTAATAATCGAGTCCGCGAACTAAAGTTACGTCAACTTCGTAATCGATGTCTGCATCATCCAAATAACTTAATACGTCCTTGAAATAAGTAGCTGATTCATCATTTAAATAATCTGCAAGTGAAGGAGCAGAAGCAATGAGCGGATTTTCCGCATCAACTTTACAGTCCAAAATCCGAAGCGGGTTGTTTTCTAGTCTTGACTTACAATCCGAACAAAATTCTTCAATATGTGGATTAAAATGTGCAATCAGCGCTTTTTTATGTGAAGCTCTGCATTCTGTATCCCCAAGCGAATTTATCACCAGTTTTAATTCTGTTAATCCAGCACGTTTATAAACATCCAACGCCAATGCAATCACTTCAGCATCAATAGCTGGATCATTACTTCCAATTGCCTCAACTCCAAATTGGACAAATTGGCGATACCTGCCTGCTTGTTGACGTTCATAGCGGAACATGGGTCCTGTGTAAAATAGTTTTACAGGTTGGTCTGGATATCCAAACATTTTATGTTCAACGTAAGAACGAACAACCGGTGCAGTTCCTTCAGGCCGTAACGTCATCGAACGATTTCCTCGGTCTGTAAATGTATACATTTCTTTTTGAACAACATCTGTTGTTTCACCTACCAAGCGTTGGAACAACTCCGTTTGTTCAAACATTGGCGTACGGATTTCTTGATACCGGTAAGCTTCACATACCTCATTAATAAGTTTTTCGACTTTTTGCCATTTCCAAGTTTCAGACGGCAAAATATCCTGTGTTCCTCTTGGCACTTTAAAATTCATTAATATTCTCCTTTCGAAATTAACCAAATGCGCAGGGCGCCCGCTTAGCCCCGATTAGGAAGAATGCAGTTCAATTCTTCCCGGCTGGAGGGCTTGAACGAAAGGCGCTCTTTGCCTTTTGCTTCAAGACCGAAGCGACCTCGAGGGGCTGGCGCCCGGAGCTAGACGTCACAAAATATGAAATACATCTATATTATTA
The DNA here is from genome assembly GCF_018309085.1 of Sporosarcina sp. Marseille-Q4063. Classification (GTDB taxonomy): domain Bacteria; phylum Bacillota; class Bacilli; order Bacillales_A; family Planococcaceae; genus Sporosarcina. Next base: position 459,586 of record NZ_CP070502.1, read on the forward strand.
ACTAAAACAAAAAAGACCCCCATCCCTTGCATTATGCAAGGGACGAGAGCCTTTATAGCTTCCGCGGTTCCACCCTAATTGGCACATTAAGTGCCCACTCGTAGATCGGATAACGGTCGATTTCCGTCTTTACCTACTGAAGTAGCATTGTTCGGTAAAGAACCTCGGTGGTGTTGTTCACTGCATTCGTTTGTAGGATGGATTTCAGCCACGTCCGTCCCTCTCTAGTCAAACAGCCATACAATTACTTTCCACGTCAAAAGTAAATTTATTGTTAGATACTCATTAGGTTAATGATTATAGCTTGCTATGTCAACCCTTTCGCAATAATTGTAGTTTTTTGTTAACATTTACCTTATACTAGATTATAATAGCTATTACTAGATTATAAGAGGAGATGATGATTTTGAGTAGATTTGGAAAAATTGCATTCTTATTCGTTCTAATTTTTGTTCTCGCCTCAGATTTTTCTAAAACAGAAGCGCAATCAGAGACAGCAATCATTGATACTGATCGTCTCAATGTCCGTTCCGGTCCGGGTCTTTCTTACGGCGTGATATCCACGTTAACTAAAAAAGACAAAGTCAGTATATTGTCGTCTCACGGCGATTGGTACGAGATAAAATTCAAAGGTAAAAAAGGTTGGATAGCTAAGTGGTACACGATTAACGCTAATGAGAAAAAAGGTGTTTCAACAATCACGTCCCAAGTTAATCATTTGAATGTACGAGCCAAGCCTTCTACCTCATCACCCGTACTGAAACAAATGAATACCGGCGACGTTGCTACGAAAACGGGCGAACAAGGTGAATGGACAAGCGTTAATGTCAACGGAGTTGAAGGTTGGGTACATACAAACTATATTTCTACTAAGTCTCAAGCCAAAGTAAACAAGTCTAGCAACCCTTCAAAAGAACTTAATTATTTTACGGTAGCAGTAAACGGTCTGAATGTTCGCAGTCATGGCGATTTATCATCCAAACGGATTGACCTTATTAAAAAAGGCAGCACATACAAAGTTCTCGAAAAAAGCGGAAACTGGGTTAAACTTGAACTTGGCAAAGGAAAAAGCGGATGGGTTTACTCTTTCCACGGTAAACTTTCCACTAAAAAATCGAATTATACAGATGTGAAAACAACACCTAAGAACGTTTATATTCTATCAGATGGTACAAACCTTCGTAAAAATGCTTCAACTTCTTCAAAAGTTATCATGCGAGCGAACGCAGGCAATCAGTTTCCTATCGTTTCTGAAACAAAAGATTGGTATGGAGTAAAATTACCATCCGGGGAAACTGCATTTGTAGCAGGTTGGGTTGTTTCTATCAATGACGAACAAGCCGCAAAGACAAAACCAATCAAGAAGAATCGCGTAGCAGGGACTTTAAATGGGTTAACCATTGTCATTGATCCAGGCCACGGCGGGTTTGACACCGGCACGATAGGCGTCAGTGGAACTTTCGAAAAGAGCGTGACACAACGAACTTCCGAAATGCTAGCGAGCAAGTTAAGATCTGCTGGTGCAAATGTAATCCTTACACGTAATATGGATACATTCATTTCTCTTCAAAGACGTGTATCAATTAGTCATCAATATGACGCGGACGCTTTTATTAGTGTTCATTATGACGCTTCAATTGACTCATCAATAAACGGCTTTACAACTTATTATACACACAGTTATCAAAGACAACTCGCGGTGGCGGTGAATAACGGACTAGGTTCTACCATATCGCTACGCAACCGCGGCGCTCAGCCAGCGAATTATTTAGTTCTACGTGAAAATAGACAAAATGCTATTTTACTAGAACTAGGATTTTTATCAAATGCAGTCGAAGAAAGCAACGTCAACAACGAAAGCTTCCGTGAACGAGCTACTCAAGGAATTTATCAAGGACTCATTACATTCTTTGATAACCAGTTATAATAATTATAAAAGTGTACGAGGATAAACTTCCCCGTACACTTTTTAAATTCGTCAAACGACTAATGCTGTCCCCAAACGACCAAAGCAGCCTTTGAAACGACTAAAGGCCCGCCAAAGCGAGCCTTTTCAAAAATTTATATAGTTGCTTTACTTATCTATTTCGAGAATCAATAATAATCGTCACTGGTCCATCATTCACCAAATCAACATCCATCATAGCACCGAAAATACCCGTTTCTACTTTCAAACCTTCCTGTTCAAGCAACTCATTAAAAGTATCCCACAACTCATCTGCTTGCTCAGGCCGGGCCGCATCAATATAACTTGGGCGTCTTCCTTTTGATGTGTTGGCATACAATGTGAATTGCGACACTGAAAGTATGTCGCCGCCTACTTCAAGAATAGAATGATTCATCTTTCCTTCATCATCTTCCCATAATCGAAGGTTTGCAACCTTACCCGCAATGTATGTTGCATCTTCTAACGTATCGTCGTGTGTGATTCCAACGAGAAGCACGTATCCTTTTTCAATTGACCCGGTGACTTCCCCGTCTACTTTGACGGAAGCCGGGCCAGTTCGTTGCAAAACAACCCTCATCTAGTACCCCATCCTAACTTAATTAATAACACGTTCAACAGAATATATATCAGGAACTTGTTTAATTCGATCCACAATTCGATGCAAATGTGCGATATTCGTAATTTTTATCGTCATATTGATTTTTGCAATGCTTTCTCGATCTGCTTTTCCACTTACCGCAACGATCGGCGTTTTTGTTTCCGCTACAACCATCATGACTTCATTGAGCAAACCTTGGCGATCGAAAGCCGAAATTTCAATATCCACTTGAAACTCTTTTCTTTCTTCCGCATGCTCTACAGCCCACTCAACTTCAATAATCCGGTCGGAATCTTCATCAGCGATAATGTTCGGACAATCCGTACGGTGAACAGAAACGCCCCGTCCTTTTGTTATGAACCCCGTAATGTCATCTCCTGGAACTGGATTGCAACATTTTGATAAGCGGATCAATAAATTATCGATTCCTTTAACAATGACACCCGATTCAGTAGTCTGCTTCTTTTGAGCCGTATTTTGTATGTCCGTGACAATTTTATTGATTGTATTTTGTTCTTGGCGTTCTTTTCTCAATTTTTCCGACAAACGATTGACGACCTGCTCAGCGGTAATTCCATTAAATCCAACCGCTGCACACATATCTTCTTCGGAAGCAAAATTGAATTTATCGCAAACGCGTTCGATATTTTGAGTAGATAAAACCTCTTTAACAATAAAGTCTTGCGCTCTTATTTCTTTTTCGATTAAGTCTCGACCTTTAACAACATTTTCTGCACGGAGTTGTTTCTTAAAGTATTGACGAATTTTATTTTTCGCCTGAGATGAATTAGCTATTTTCAACCAATCGCGGCTTGGTCCGAATGACTGTTTAGAGGTTAATATTTCGATAATATCCCCTGTATGCAGTTCAGTATCAAGAGGCACCATTTTACCGTTCACTTTAGCGCCAATGGTCCTGTTACCGATTTCTGAGTGAACGCGATAGGCAAAGTCGATCGGCACCGATCCTGCCGGGAGTTCCAATACATCACTTTGTGGTGTGAATACATAAATCATGTCGGAAAATAAATCGAATTTTAAGGATTCCATAAATTCTTCCGCATCCGAAGATTCGTTTTGAAATTCAAGTATTTCTCTGAACCATGTCAATTTGGAATCGAGATCTTTCGCGTCATTGGAAAGAGATTTACCTTCTTTATATGCCCAGTGAGCGGCAACCCCGTACTCAGCGATTTTATGCATTTCTGCAGTTCGAATTTGCACTTCTAGAGGATCTCCGCCCGGTCCAACAACTGTTGTATGAAGCGACTGATATAAATTTTGTTTGGGCATCGCAATATAATCTTTGAATCTACCTGGCATCGGCTTCCAAAGTGTATGAATAATTCCTAGGACCGCATAGAAATCTTTTATACTTGAAACGATTATTCGAACAGCAAGTAAATCGTAAATTTCATTAAACTCTTTTCCTTGAATAACCATTTTACGATAAATGGAATATAAATGTTTTGGACGACCCGAAAGATCGGATTCGATATTCATATTGCCGATTTCACTTTTAATTTGACTCATTATATCAGCTAAATAATCTTCCCGCTCCGCACGTTTCCGGTTCATCAAGTTGACAATCCGATAATATTGTTGCGGTTTTAAATAACGAAGCGCAATGTCTTCAAGCTCCCATTTAATCGCAGAAATACCGAGTCTATGCGCTAATGGTGCAAAAATCTCTAGCGTTTCAGCCGCAACTCGGCGTTGTTTTTCCGGTGCTACATGTTTTAAGGTACGCATATTATGTAAACGATCAGCAAGTTTAATCAGAATGACCCGTATGTCCTGCGCCATTGCGATGAACATTTTCCGATGATTCTCGGCTTGTTTTTCTTCTTTGGATTTAAATTTCAGTTTTTCAAGTTTCGTCACACCGTCAACAAGCATGGCGACTTCTTCCCCGAATTCACGAATAATATCTTCACGGGCAATGTCAGTATCTTCGACGACATCATGAAGAAACCCAGCGGCAACCGTTGATGGGTCCATCTCCAATTCAGCGAGAATCCCGGCAACTTGAATTGGGTGGAGAATATAAGCTTCGCCTGAGCTTCTAAATTGTCCTTCATGGGCAGATTTCGACGCTTCGTACGCTTTTTTTACAAAGTTCACATGCTCTTCATTCATGTATGAAGAAACAAGTTCAAATATTTCTTCTGCCGTCATGTCACGATCTTTCGCCATAATAATACTCCTCCAAATAGATCAGCAATGAGAGCTAAAAAAGGTAACAACATTCCTGCTCCATTCCTACATAGTACGAAAAAATGATAATACTCTTATTGTATGTATAAATGCTTGCATTTGTAAAGCAGGGCGTACAGAAAAATCCCCCGCAACCTGAGCGGAGGACCTCTATTAGTACGTCATTAGCGCACGCATGTCATATCCAGAAAGTTTTTCACGACCATTTAAATAAGACAATTCTATCAAAAATGCACAACCCGCTACAACGCCGCCTAGTTTTTCAACTAACTCGATTGTTGCACCGATTGTTCCGCCTGTAGCAAGTAAATCATCCACTATAAGGACGCGCTGACCTGGTTTAATAGCGTCGCTGTGAATCGTTAATGTATCTGTTCCGTATTCCAAATCGTAATTGACACTTATTGTTTCACGCGGCAATTTACCTGGCTTACGCACAGGCGCAAATCCAATTTCGAGCGCATAAGCCACGGGACACCCAATGATAAATCCTCGTGCTTCAGGCCCTACAATAATATCTGTTTCGACTTCTTTTGCAAATTTCACTATTTCGTCTGTAGCAAATTTATATGCCTCGCCATTATCCATAATTGTTGTGATATCTTTAAAACTGATACCTTCTTTAGGATAATTTGGGACAACTGTTACATAATCTTTTAAATTCATGAGTGAATTTCCTCCCCGACATTTGTGCCGCTACGTATTGTATCGAACCATGATTTCAATTCCATATAAGGTGCATAAAGCAACCGTTCTTCGAGTTCCATTTGACTCTTTCTCTCTATATAAGCGGGCGCTTCTTTTAAATCACGCTTTTCGGTCGTCTCAGCAATGGATATTAGTCCATCCTTAATAGTAACAAATCCTAGTTCAGAAAACACCTTTGACATGAAATTAATTGAATCATTTCTCCAACCTTTATGTTTTGCAAGTTTTTCACCGTTTAGTACAAAGTCGAAGTTTCCACGGCTTTTAATGAAACTATAATACCAGCCAAATTGCTCACGACTCGGTAACCCATCAAAATAACGCGATTCAGGAACATGGAAGTGCGCATAAATCCGTTCTGGAATGTATTCCTTAACGATTTCTTCTAAAAGCGAGACATTTGTCGGTATATCCAACAATACAATATTCGTTGCCTTTGATGCTACCTCTTCCCCGTAAAGATGAATCGGATTGCCGTTCAATACAGGTCGAAATTGTTCAATGGTATTTTTCTGAAACGCAATATAAGTAGTATTGACCATTGGAATTGTATGTAACCACCTTGATGCTTCTCGAATTCCCCGCAGATCAAATAGTTGCCATTCATCGGATAAAATATCACGAACGAGTAGCTGCGGTTTTTTATTGCCATTCCATTCATTCACCTGTAAATCACCGACAACAGATAATTTTACATTCGGCGTAATTTGATCTGCGATGTCACCAATTCCAAAACCGATTGTATCGAGCGACAATCCTCCGTCGGTCAAGTCAAGTTTCATATGATTTTTTGCCGCTCCGATTTTTCTGACAGAACCGGCAATTAAATCTTCAAATAAGTAGGTCGGTTTTTCAAAACCCATTCCGAATGGACGGAGTAACTCTAATTTCTCGAGAGTTGGTACATCGATTTCGTCTAAGGTTAACGGAACATCAATTGAAAGTTTTGGTATGAGTTGTTCCTTGCTCAAAACCGATTCAGCTTGACGATTTAAATTTTCACGGAGTAAAGAAAGATTTTCAATAGTTACAGTCATTCCAGCAGCCATTGGGTGTCCGCCATATCCAGCGAGAATATGTGCATTCTCAGTTAGTTCTTCGTACATATTGAAACCATCGATGCTTCGTGCTGATCCTTTTGCAATGCCAGCCTCTGAATCTATCGATAGAACAATTGATGGACGATAATATTTTTCGGTTAATCGTGAAGCGACAATTCCTACAACGCCTGAATTCCAATTTTCTTTCGCGATGACAAAAACTTTTGGAATTTCATTGCCGTACATTTCTGAAATGATTGCTTCAGCCTCTTTTGTAATCGTGGATACAAGAGCTTGTCTTTCTTTATTTAAAGAATCTAATTTTTCAGCGAGTCCCGTTGCAACCCCAACATCATCAGTTTTCAATAAATCCACTGCAGGTGATGCGTCACCAAGTCGTCCGACCGCATTTAGTCGTGGACCGATCATAAAACCGATTGTCTCTTCCGTGAGTTGAGATTGTTCCGTCCCGGCGATTTTTGTCAACGCTTGTATAGCAGGTTTTCTGGATGAGCGAAGACGTCTTATGCCTTCTTTCACAAAATATCTGTTCTCTCCTCTTAAAGGCACTAGGTCGGCAACCGTGCCAATCGCAACAAATTCCAATAAATCATAAGGAATTTCATCGAGCAGCGCACAAGCAAGTTTAAATGCAACTCCTACCCCTGCAAGATCTGTAAATGGATAATTCCCATTTGGATGACGTGGATGAATAATTGCATCCGCGTCCGGCCATGTTTCACCAGCTTCATGATGGTCTGTAATTATGACCTTCATACCTAGTGTCTTTGCAAATGCGACTTCATCAATACCAGAGACACCGTTATCTACCGTAACAATAACAGAAGCACCTTTATTGTATATTTCTTGGAATAAATCCTTATGCGGTCCGTACCCATGTTCAAATCGATCTGGGATCACAAAAAACACATCCGCCCCCAGTTGTTCTAGAGCCGTTGACAATACAGCGATACTAGTCACTCCGTCGGCGTCGTAATCTCCATAGATCGCAATCTTTTCTTTATGTTCAATCGCATTTTTAAGAATTGTAACTGCGTTTTCCATGTCATTCATCAAATATGGGTCGTGCATAGACGATTCATCCATATGTAAAAATAATTTTGCTTCTTCCGGATCAGTAATTCCTCTAGAGGCAAGTATTTTTGCATGCACTGTCGGAATCGCTAATGCAGATGACAGTTTTTCAACAACAGTTTCATCTGGACGTTCAATCATCCATTTATTTTTTGATTCAATCAACACTTTCACATCCTTAACTCTATTATAACGGATGATAGTGTTTGTGAGTAATTTTTTGGTTGGATTAGTAGTTAGAATTAGTGTTATTCAATAAAAAAGTGACAAACGTTAAAGCTTACGGATTTAGTGCCGACTGCATTCTACAATTACAGTTTTCAAAAAAATCCTCATTAATCACGCTTCGGCGCTGGTGGATGCCTCCCGCAATAAGCCAGGTAGAAAACCACTACCTTTATCAAAGCCTGTATAATTTCTGCAAGGTGCACAGAAAATATACAAACCGAACCCTTCGCTGTTCGGTTGGCTACCACTTGCAAGGCGCCTACGCTGGTTTACAATAACTAGATTGTTGACGTTTCTTGTTGAATACAGATTCAATTTCTTAATAATGGTTATATCGAGAGCTATTTGAACAAAAGTTATTCTTTAAACACTCTTTTCATTGTAAATAGATAATTGAATTGATAGATAATATTTAATAAACTACCCCGTATAGTGAAAAGTAGTTGATTGGAGTGGAGGGCGGCGACTCCAGCGGAATCAGCGAAGTGCGAAAGAGAAGTTCACTCTTTCCTGGCCCGCAACGGAAATCAATGACAATGTTCAGCTACTCTTATTCTTTAGACAGCGATTTACAAACAAATAAAAAGTATGGAAGGAACTTCTGAAATTCCTTCCATACTTTTATTTTTGACTTTTAGTCAATTTCTTTAACTTCATCAGGATCCATGGCAGGTACTAGTTTTTGCAACTCCATGATTTGATTTTGCTGTGCTGCGATTGTTAATTCTTTTGCATTCATTTCTCTTAATAATTCCTTGATGCGGTGTTTCGCGAGAACAGATCGGAACATCGCAACAATTCCACTGATTGCTGCACCTAGTAGTGCCGAACATAAAATAATAAGTACGAGTGGCCATTCAGATGTGCCGAATGCATAATTTACTGGAACTGAATCAACATTCAATACTGAAAAGATCGCGATAATAATAGCAAATAAAAGTCCGAGTAGCCATGTCCATTGAAATTTCATAAAAGATTCCCCTTTCCATCCAAAAACAGGATATAAATGAGTATACCCTGTTTCCCTTGATTCTGAAACCATTTATATATCATGTTATTTTGATTTCATCATTATTCAAATGCTAACTAAGTAAACTGCCAAAAAATATGATGAAAATTAATACGCCTGAAAAGATTAGACTAAAAACAATAGTGAAGAGACTTCTTGTTCCTGCCTTCCATCCATCAACGTCTTTTAAACCGATAAGCCCCAGAAAAAATGCTATGGACGTTATGACTAAAACAATTTTCAAAGGATGAAACCCCATGATTTTTGAAAAAGCACCAATTAAACTCGGTGATAATGTCGCAATAAAAAATAAGGGAATACAAAATAATGCTATTAAAAAGGACCACAAATTAATATTAATTTTCATAAATATCTCTCCCCAATTTTGGCATCCAAAAACAGGATATACATTGTGTATATCCTGTTTCTGATTAAGATGGGATTAATTTATACAACAGGTTCGTCCGATCCCCATTGCTTTTTCTCTTTGTCCACTTTAATGGTACCTTTTTTATTTATTTCGCGTTTCTTCAATGCAAACCAAATTTGTGCTGAGATGAAGATTGATGAATATGTTCCAGCAAGTAGTCCAATTAACAGTGCAATCGAGAAGTTTTGAATCGACTCTGCACCTAAGAACATTAATGCGACTACAACTAATATTACTGTAAGAACCGTGTTCACAGAACGACCCAATGTTTGTCGTAGTGATTTATTAACAATATCTGCAAGTGCATCTGCATTATCGATTTTGCCGATGCGGTTCAAGTTCTCCCGTATCCGGTCAAATGTAACGATTGTATCGTTAATGGAATAACCGATTATCGTTAATACTGCCGCGACAAATGTAATGTCGACTTCAAGTCGAAGTATACTAAAGAACGCAATCATAAAGAATGCATCGTGGAACAATCCGATGATCGAGGCGACCCCCATTCTCCACTCGAATCGGAAGGCTACGTATATAATAATTCCGATTGCTGCAAATAAAAGTGCTTTAATCGCATTTTGAACGAGCTCTTTTCCGACTGTAGAGGATACGGAGCTGACATTCGGCTCGGCGCCATAAACAGATGAGACTTCAGATTTAACTTTATTTATTTCCTCTTGTGAAAACTCTTCTGAGTATCTGACGACTCCAATTGATTTATCCTCTCCGGAAATAACGATATCCGTAGATGGATGACCAATTGAACTGACATATTCAGATACTTCTTCAGTTGTTAATGGTTTATCGGCCATAATTTCAACGCGCGTACCACTGGAGAAGTCGATTCCAAGATTCAACTTAAACACGCCGAGCATAATAGCTCCTGTGATAAGTAAAATGATTGAAATTGCGAAAAAGCGTTTTCTGTTATGAACGAAATCTAATCGATCAAATTTCGTCGTAAGGTCGAGCGTATCCACTTCATCTTCCGGTGGATTGACGCGGCTTTTCGCTATACCGAATAAACCTGGTTTGTTATCGAGTTTCCCACTTCTAACAAGAAGCCCTAGTAGTAAACGTGATCCCCAAACCGCTGTTAGGAAACTCACCAGAATACTGATAATGAGCATTAACGCAAATCCTTTAACAGAGCTTGTCCCGAAGACAAATAGAACTATTGCTGCAATGATTGTCGTAATGTTCGCATCCAAAATTGCGGTGAACGCTGATTTCGCACCAGATTGGAACGCTTCAAAGACAGATTTACCGACCCGCAATTCTTCCCGTATTCGTTCATACGTTAAAATGTTTGCATCGACTGCCATACCGACCCCGAGCATGAGTGCTGCTATCCCTGGAAGCGTCAGAACCGCATTTATGCCTGTAAAGACGACTAAGATTAAATAAATGTAGACAGATAGTGTAACAACTGCGATAAGGCCCGGAATGCGATAGTAAAGAACCATAAATATGAAGATTAAAGAAATACCAATAATACCAGCTAAGATTGTTTTATTCAGTGCTTGCTCACCAAATTGGGCACCGACGGATGTTGAGTAGATTTCCACAAGTTTAACCGGTAAGGCTCCAGCATTTAATATTCCTGCGAGTTCCTTTGTTTCTTCCACTGTGAAAGAACCACTAATTTCTACATTTGCAGAATGAATTGGTTTGTCAACCCTAGGCGCAGAGACGAACGCCGGATCTGGCTTCATGATTTCTTCTTGATAAGAATCGACACCTTCTTCAAAATCCAACCATATAACCAATATATTTTTGCCTTGCGGTTTTAATTTTGCAAGTTCAGTCGTGACCTCGCCGAATTTATTCGGATCTTTCATTTCAAGCGTAACAACAGGACTACCATCTTGGCGAAAATCTGCTTTCGCTTTACCTTCTTTCAAATCCGTACCATCAAGAATGAGATTGTCATCTGTATCTCTGAATGTTAGATTTGCTTGTGTAGAAAGCAGTTCACGAGCAGATTCTTGGTCTTCAACACCAGCTAGCTGAACGCGAATTCGATTATTCGATTCGATTTGAATTGACGGCTCACTAACCCCAAGGACGTCAATACGTTTTCGTAATGCCCCCGCCGTGTCGCTAACCATGCTTTCAGTGACCTTTTTATCTTCATCACCTTTTAACGGTTCGACTTGATACAAGACTTCAAATCCGCCTTGTAAATCTAGTCCGAGTTTTACATCTTTTAATATCGGATTTACTGTCGTTCCTATCGTCGCGGCGAAAATGACGAGTAGTAGTAAAAACGATACAATCCGTCCTCTAGTCTTCATAGTGAAAATTCCCCCTCATTCTGATGAGTGGTACTTCTATTTTATGTACGCACTCGAAAAACACAATAACCTTATTATGAAACACAGGACACTACGTGTCAATTAGACATGTTCATTTCTTATTCTTCATTTTCAACATCTTTTTTGGGATTAAGAAGAATTTGTAAATCAGTACTGTTCAAATCCGAAAACCAATCCGAATTACGTTGGGCTTCGATTTGCGTGTACGTCATGAATGCAGCGGGCAATATTTGTAAAATGTCATTCGTGATTTGATAACTTCTCATCTCGCTCACATCTTTTTTTCGCCATATTTTGCGTACACAGTAAATCCAAATGTCCTCAACCGTTACCGTTGTATAGCCGTACAAATGAAATTCGTTCATTTTGCTTTGAAGTGCAGGAAGCATTTTCGTATATATAGGACCATGTTCTGTACTCATCTTCCCCAACCCCTCCCCTGACAGTCTTATGTACATGCTTATCCGCTATGTTAAGTATACCAAATAACTAACATTATGTGACATGTATTTTTTCAAAATTCGTCAAATTAAAAACAAGCTGTCAAGTAGTCGAGAATGAAATGACTACAGACAGCTTGTTTATTCCAAATTAAACTTGAAATTTACTTTTTAATGATAATTATATCTGCTTCTTGACTATCAACATGACCCAACTTATTAATACCGATTTCTTCACCTTCAAATAAATTCGTGAAAATGATTGGCGTAATAATTGAAGTTGCATGCTCTTTGATATATTCAAGGTCAACTTGAAGTAATGGTTGACCGATTTCAATACGATCATCTTGTGCAACAAGTGCCTCAAAGCCTTTACCTTCCAACTTGACTGTATCGATTCCAACATGTATCAAAATTTCCCTGCCTGAATCGGATAGAATGCCAATCGCATGTTTTGTCGGGAATAAACTAACGACTTTACCATTTACTGGTGAAACAATTGTACCTTCAGAAGGAACGATGGCAAATCCGTCACCCATCATTTTTTCAGCAAATACAGCATCTGGAACTTCAGACAACGGTTTAATTTCCCCTTGAATCGGTGAAACGAATAGGTCGGCAACATCAGAACTTACATTCACAACATCAGTTGTAGCCGACTCAGAAATTGCTTCAGCTCTTGGACTTTTACCACTTATAACATCCTGCATTTGCCCCTTAATGATTTCAGAACGCGGACCAAAGATTGCTTGAATATTGTTTCCAACTTCTAGCACCCCTGCTGCGCCCAATTTTTGCAATTCTTTTTTATCAACATTTTTTACATCTTTGACAGAAACACGAAGTCGAGTAATACAAGCATCTAGATTCGTAATGTTTTCTTGTCCGCCCATCGCGGCAAGAATATTATAAGGTAGATCACTAGCACTGCCTGCATTTCCGCCTTCTTCCCCATCTTCACCATCATCTGTCTCACGTCCCGGCGTCATAAGATTGAACTTGCTGATCATGAAGCGGAACAAGATATAATAAATTACCGCGAAGACCAGACCAAGTAAAATCGCTATCCACCAAGATTCTCTACCCGGTAATATACCGAATAAGAAGAAGTCAATGGCTCCCCCTGAAAACGTGTAACCAACATGAACTTGGAAGAAAGTCATCAATACAAATGATAAACCATCTAGCACCGCATGAATTAAGAAAAGAATCGGTGATAAGAATAAAAATGAAAATTCAAGTGGTTCTGTAATACCTGTTAAAAACGAAGTTAATGCACCTGATCCCAATAAACCAGCTACCAGTTTCTTTCTTTCTGGACGTGCTGCATGGTACATAGCAAGTGCCGCAGCCGGTAATCCAAACATCATAATCGGGAATTCCCCACCCATGAAGTTTCCAGCTGTTAATTGAACCCCGTCTTTCAATTGTGCAAAGAAGATCGTCATATCTCCACGAACTACCGCACCTGCAGCCGTCGTATACGAACCGAATTCATACCAAAACGGAGCATGGAAGATATGATGCAATCCAAACGGAATTAAAAGACGTTTGATGAAACCAAAGAAAAACACAGCAATATACGTACCTTCATCTAATAGCCAAAGAGACGCATTGTTCATCGCCGCTTGTACAGGTGGCCAAATAACGAGTAGCGCCAATCCTGCTACGAAAGCAATTCCAGCTGTAGCAATTGGAACGAATCTTTTCCCCGCAAAGAACCCCAGGAATGAAGGCATTTCAATATCATGAAATTTGTTATAACTAAATGCGGCGATTAAACCAACAATAATTCCGCCGAACACACCGGTTTGTAATGTCGGAATACCGAATACCAGTGCGAAACTAGGATCATCAGTCAACATATCTGGCGTAATGCCCAACCAAGAACTCATGACTTGATTTAACACCAAGTACCCGACAAGTGCTGCTAATGCCGCAGCCCCGTCTCTAGCAAGCCCGATTGCAACACCTATCGCAAAAATAAGCGGTAAATTACCGAATATGATTCCACCAGCATCTTCCATGACCGTTGCAGTCAATTGAATCCAATCCGCTGACAAAAACGGCATGAAATTGAGCATTGTTTCTTGTTGCGCGGCATTACCAATACCTAGTAATAGCCCCGCCGCGGGTAATAAAGCAACAGGAAGCATTAACGCTTGACCTACTTTTTGCAATACCCCAAAAGACTTTTTAAACATTTTAAATACCTCCCACTTAATTATGCAGTCATTAGATTTTTGCAATAAAAAAAGGCATGAGAAAAAGAAATCGAAATAAGTTTAAGGATCTCTCCTAAACTCAAAATCAATTATCTTCTTACTCATGCCTGATCGTATCAGTAACACGTAAAAGATTATTATTAAATTAGGTAACTACGTGATGAATCTAATGCTTTGATAAAATGATTGTAGCATAATGATTCCAACGTGACAATCTTTTAATCTATATATTGCTTTTTTGCATGTAAGCGCTGCAAATGAAGGGTTAAATAAACAGCTTCTGCATCCTGAACATCTTTTTGAAGTGATTGTTGCATCACTTTGATCAATTTCCATGCAAGATTGTAACAGACCGGGTATTCCGCTTTTAACACATCCGTGATTTTTAAAGGTTCATTCACTTTTTCCCCTCGTACCATCCGCTCAATTGCATAACGAAGATGACGGATTAAACGCGTGTAGTCAATACTGCTTTTATCGATTTCTAAATCGAGTTGCTCTTCAATTATGTTGATCAATTTCACAATTAGCGCCGAATGCGCGGTTAAATCACCGACATTCTTATTTTCAATGGCACTATGTATGTGTAAAGCAATGAAACCTATTTCGCCTTCAGGCAAGTCGATGCTTAGTTTTTCATTGACCATCGCGGTAACTTCTTCTGCAATTTTATATTCATTCGGATAAAGCGCTTTTGTTTCCAACAAAAATGGATTTCGAATCATTAACCCTTGTTTCATTCGATTAATGGCGAATGCCAAGTGGTCAGTGAGCGCGATGTGAATGTTTTCGTTCAATGGCATGCCAGCTCTTTCACGAATGACTTCAACTACTGAAATCAGCATTTTTATCGTTTCCTCGTCAATTGTCGATAGAAGTTGTTTGTATTGCGCTTGTTTTTCAGGATCGTTCAATACAAACATTTTTTCCACTTGTCCATGATTTATCGATTCGCCGACTTTTTTCCCGAACCCGATTCCGCTTCCGATTAACACAACTTCATTACCGTCGAGGTCAGACGCGATCAAGACGTTATTATTCAATGATTTTTGTACTTCATATTTTTTCATGACTAATCCCCTATAATTTTCTATCTCTATAATACCATTTATCTTTCCGGATGGTACTTGGATGAAGTAATAACAATAATTAAGAAGCATAGAATTGTAGAAGCCTAAAATTACTTACTGCTCTGTAAATTTCTTGAATCTAGAAGGAGTTGTTGTATTTGTCTTCATTCATCCGCGGAACAGCCGTCTTAATGGTTGCTGTATTTATGTCCAAACTATTAGGGTTTGTATTCCGAATTCAGTTTATGCGCATTGCGGGCGAAGAAGCTGTCGGTATTTATATGACAGCCTATCCCGCATTTATCTTTTTTCTATCTCTTGTGCAACTCGGTATACCGGTTGCAATTGCAAAAGTGATTGCTGAACATAAAGCAAAAGGCGAACTCGATAAAATTTCAGCTGTTATGAAAACAGCTGTTTTTATGACTTTTTTAACAGCTATTGTTTTTATACCAGCATCCATCGCATTTGTTCCTTATTTAGCGGGCACATTATTGGGAAATCCAGCATCCGCATCGGCGTTATATGCAGGAATCGCGATTGTTCCGATTGCAGCGATCGGCGGATTAATACGCGGATATTTTCAAGGCATTACACGCATCGAAGAAACAGCCTGGTCACAAATCATTGAACAATTTTTCCGCATTCTATTAATTACGTACATGTTGCCTTTTATTCTTTCACCCGACAACATGGCAATGAATGCTGCGTATGCGATGTTTATTACGATGCTAGCAGAAATTACTTCCGTTCTCTATTTATTATTTAAGTATCGCCAACATCGAAAACGAAAAGCAAACGAGAAAATCGAGAAAAAACCAAAACGCTATCCCTTTGAACCGATTCTTGAAATCGCGTTGCCCTCGTCTGGTAGCCGATTATTCGGGACGTTCACTTGGTTTTTAGAACCGATCATTTTTTTACGTGCGCTTTCAATGTCAGGAATTACAGCGATTGCCGCTACTTCTTTGTATGGAATCATTTCAGGTGTGCTCATTCCGCTATTACTATTCCCGGCTTTTATACCGTACGCATTATCTATCGTTTTAGTACCGGCAGTGAGCGGAGCCGCAGCTTCTAGTAATAAGAAAAAATTAAAGGAACGCATTCATTTAGCACTTCGTTTATCGGCAATTACCGGAACTTTTGCGGCGGCTGTATTTTTCGTGCATGGACAGGTGCTTGCAGAAAAATTGTTTCGCATTACAGAAGGCGGATCTTATATGACGATATTGGCACCCGTGTTTTTCTTTTATTATATCCAAGGTCCTTTATACTCGATTTTACAATCGACTGGGGATGCAAAAGCTGGAATGATGAACTCGGTGTACGGCGGGATTGCGAAACTTGCAGTCATGTTTGTGCTCGCTTCCCAACCTGGTATCCAAGAAACGGGAGCGGTGCTAGCAATCGGATTCGGTGTATTAATAACATCATTTCTTCATATCGCCACACTTCGGAAAAATAAAGCCACGGCCACAGGCTTTACTATGTTCGCACTTCCCTATTTCTCTTTTGTCATGACAGCGATTATGCGGCCCATCTTCATTCCCCTTGGAAAATTTGGCCTTATCACGGATTGTCTTATAACTACGTTGTTTTTAACTGTCATCTTGATTTTAACGCGCCAATTACGAATGAACGATTTTATGTTATTCAAAAAACTCTTGAAACGAAGTTATTGAAATTCCTCTTTTAATTGATATTGAAAGGTGCCTTTTTCATACGAACAATAAAAAATATGTTTGATGTCGTTGATGCCCAATTTAGTTAATTCGTCGACTAATTGTTGTTCAGTGACGCCAACGATTTCAATATGTCGATTCTGTATGATTCCATCGCTAATAAGCGCCAGAACGGGTTGTGTATCTTCTTTGGTAAATACAGAAAGATTTCCAGATGGCTCTAAAAATGCAAACGTCACTTCACGGACGGAACCAATTTGTTGCTCTCTAAGCTGTTGGAATAGGTCGTCGAGATTATAGCGTTGTCGTCTCATCTCGCCCTCTAATATTTTTCCATTTCGTATAATAACCGATGGATCACCATCAACAAGGTCGCGGAATTTTTTACTTTTCAATGATATAAAAGACGAGATTAGTTGGATGACTAGAAGTAAAAGGATTGGAAAAACCGTGTGAAATAATTTATTTCTTGGATCCTCAATTGCAATTGCTGCTACCTCAGCCATAATTATAAAAACAACAACGTCTAATATGCCGAGTTCGCCGACTTCCCTTTTCCCCATTACACGCAAGACAAGTAATATAAAAAAGTATAAAAAGAAAGTTCGAAAACCGATTATTAATAAATCATTCAAAGAAATCTCCCTCCCCTAAAGAGGATACCCAAACAGATTCATCACATATACAAAAAATAAGGAAAATAAAAAGACGGGTATAAGATTTGGATGCTTCCATATCTCAACCGTCTTTATTATTTTTATTATGCTTGTTCAGTAACGCGACCAACGGCTTGTCTATCAAAGCGCAGTGTTGTTCCATCTGCAACTTTCAAATACACCGTCAATTCGTCAACTGCATCAATCGATCCGTGAATTCCACCGATTGTAATAACTTGGTCCCCGCGTTTCAGCTGGCTCTGCATCGATTTTGTTTCTTTTTGACGCTTTTGAGCTGGTCTGATCAGGAAAAACCACATGATTGCAAACATTGCTATGAACGGTAAAAGCCCCATAAGTGTGTCCATTATAATCCCCCTTTCAACCAAGATATATTATACAAGATTTAGAAGTTTTTTGCATTAGGTTTATTAAATCCATAACGCTCAAAAAATTCTTCGCGGAAATCGCCAAGACTGTCTGTGCGAATTGCATCTCGTACTTGCTCCATCAAATTTAATAGGAAGTACAAGTTATGATAAGACGTTAGTCGAATTCCAAAAGTTTCTTCAGCTCGAATTAAATGATGAATGTACGCGCGACTATAGTTTTTACATACATGACAGTCACAATTCGGGTCTAGCGGACCAAAATCGCGGCTGTATTTTGCATTGCGCACAACAAGTCTGCCTTCACTCGTCATCAGTGTGCCATTACGAGCGATACGTGTCGGCAAAACACAGTCGAACATATCAATTCCACGAATTGCACCGTCAATGAGAGATCCCGGTGAACCGACACCCATCAAATAACGCGGCTTATCCTGCGGAAGAAGCGGAGTTGTAAACTCTAATACTTCATTCATGACTTCTTTTGATTCCCCTACCGATAAACCACCAATGGCATAACCAGGGAAATCCATTGAAATAAGGTCTTTGGCGCTTTGTTTACGAAGTTCTTCAAACTCCCCGCCTTGAACGATGCCAAACAATGCTTGATCATTTGGACGTCCGTGCGCCGTCAAGCAACGTTCTGCCCATCGTGACGTTCGTTCCACACTTGCTTTCATGTACTCGAATGTCGCTGGATACGGCGGGCATTCATCGAAAGCCATCATAATATCCGCACCGAGTGCATTTTGTATTTCAGTTGCCTTTTCAGGACTTAAGAAAAGCTTGCTGCCATTTAAGTGATGGCGAAAATGAACGCCTTCTTCTTCAATTGTTCTAAATTTACTCAAAGAAAACACTTGGAATCCGCCAGAATCTGTTAAAATCGGCTTGTCCCAATTCATGAATTTATGCAATCCACCGGCTTCTTTAATTATTTCGTGCCCCGGGCGTAACCATAAGTGATACGTATTGCTTAAGATGATGCCAGAGCCGATTTCCTTTAATTCCTCTGGAGACATCGTTTTCACGGTCGCTTGCGTTCCGACGGGCATAAATGTCGGTGTTTCGAAAGAGCCGTGTGGCGTATGGACAATCCCGAGACGTGCGCCGGTCTGTTTACATGTTTTTATATGTTCGTAAGTAACTGCTGGTGTCATTGATCTGAATCCTTTCTGTTTGGAGGCCTTATGAACATCGCATCTCCAAAACTGAAAAAGCGATAGTTCTCCTCAATTGCCGAGTGATAAGCAGCGAGAATATGCTCCCTTGACGTAAGTGCCGAAACGAGCATCAGTAATGTCGATTTAGGCAAATGGAAATTTGTTAATAAGCCGTCGACAATTGTAAATTGATAGCCAGGATAAATGAATATCGACGTCCATCCGCTGGAAGCGACTATTTTTCCACCGTGCTCAGTGCCGATTGTTTCTAGCGTTCGAGCCGATGTCGTCCCGACTGCAATAATTCTACCGCCGCGTTCTTTCGTTGTATTAATCGCAGCAGCTGTTTCTTCTGTCACATGATAATATTCGGCATGCATGGTGTGATCTTCTATTGAATCGACGCTTACCGGACGAAAAGTTCCAAGGCCGACATGGAGCGTTATAAATGCGACTTCCACGCCTTTTCCACGAATTTCTTCTAATAATTCATCCGTGAAATGCAACCCCGCAGTTGGAGCCGCAGCTGAGCCGCGTTCTTTCGCAAAAACGGTTTGGTAACGTTCTTTATCATCAAGTGTTTCTGTAATATACGGCGGCAGTGGCATGCTTCCAAGTTTATCAAGAATTTCATGAAAAATCCCGTCATAAGTAAATTTGAATACGCGTCCGCCTTGCTCAAGAATTTCCGTACATTCCGCTTTCAATAAACCATCGCCAAATGTAACGGTATTTCCAAGTTTAATACGTTTCGCCGGTTTTACAAGTGTTTCCCACTCGTCTTCCCCATTTTCTTTCAATAGAAGAATTTCGATTGCGGCTCCTGTTTCCTCTTTCACACCCATTAGTCGGGCCGGAAGTACGCGCGTATCATTTAAAACGAGCAAATCGCCTGTTTCTAGTTCATCAAGAAAACCTGAAAATTGCTTATGTTCAATTGCGCCCGTTTCTTTATCCAGAACCAACAGTCGGCTTGCTGTTCGATCTTTCAACGGCGTTTGCGCAATCAATTCTTCAGGTAAATGAAAATCAAAATCGTTTACATTCATTGCATTGTTGCCACCTTACTATCAAATATTAGGTTTTTCAGGAATAACGTATCCAAAATGAGTATACGCATAATTTGTTACAACTCTACCACGCGGCGTACGTTGAATGAAACCAATTTGCAATAAATAGGGTTCGTATACGTCTTCAATCGTGACAGATTCTTCTCCGATGCTTGCGGCAATCGTATCGATCCCGACAGGCCCGCCTCGGAATTGCTCAATCATTCCCGTAATAAGTTTATGATCAATATGGTCCAGTCCATGCGAATCAACCTGGAGCATTTCAAGCGCATTTTGTGCAGTATCAAGCGAAATCTTTCCGTCACCGCGCACTTGTGCAAAATCGCGCACGCGTCGCAATAACCGATTGGCGATTCGCGGCGTTCCGCGTGAACGTTTCGCCATTTCAACTGCGGCTTCACGGTCGATAGAAACGTCAAAAACAGACGCGCTTCTCACGACGATTTCCGTTAGCGGTTCCTCCTCATAAAACTCCAACCTTAACGGAACCCCAAAACGGTCCCTCAGGGGTGCTGACAAAGCGCCTGCGCGCGTCGTCGCGCCGATTAAGGTGAACGGCGGGAGGTCGAGCCTAATGGAACGAGCGGACGGTCCTTTCCCGACAACGATGTCTAAACAAAAATCTTCCATCGCGGGATAAAGCACTTCTTCAATCGCCCGATTCAGCCGGTGAATTTCATCAATGAATAAGACATCTCCAGGTTCAAGGGAAGAAAGGACTGCCGCCAAATCACCCGGACGTTCAATCGCGGGACCGCTCGTCATTCGAATGTTGACGTTCATTTCATTCGCGATGACTGTGGCGAGCGTCGTTTTCCCGAGTCCCGGCGGCCCGTACAATAGAACGTGATCCAGGCTTTCGCTCCTGCCTTTTGCCGCTTCGATAAAAATGCTTAAATTGTCCTTCACCTTTTCTTGTCCAATATATTGGTTAAGGAGTTGCGGTCTAAGCGACTGTTCAAACCCCTCATCAAATTCTGTGGTTTCCCCTGTTATGACACGGTCCTCCATCGTACACCATCCTTTTTATAGGTAACTATTTTTCCTGAAAGAAATAGGTAACTATTATTAAAAATCAACCTGTTACTTTTTCGATAAAAGTAATCTATTATTTTTTGAGTAATAGTTGCAGGGCTTTTTTCATGTAGCCTTCTGTATCTAGTTCTTCTTTTTCGAGTGCAGGTTTCACTTTGTTTAATTCGCGTTGTGAATAGCCTAATGCCTCAAGCGCTAAGATCGCTTCGTCGAGCGCACCGTTTTCAGCCATTGTCAGAAGCGAATGTTCTTCGTCTTCGTAATCAATTTCAGTGAATAAATCATGCAATTTCCCTTTTAAATCAAGAATCATTTGGCGAGCAGTTTTCTTGCCGACGCCCGGAAACTGAACGAGAAATGTTTCGTCTTCGCGTTCGATGGCACCGATGACTTGAGATGGAATGCCGCTCGCTAGAATTGCAAGCGCTCCTTTTGGTCCGATGCCTGAAACCGTAATAAGTTTTTTAAATAGTTCGCGTTGTTCGAGCGATTTAAAGCCGAGCAACAGCTGGACATCTTGGCGCACATGCAAATAAGTAAACACTTGCTGAATTTCATCTGTCATATGAAATGAATACGGATTTGGTGTCATGATCAACCAACCTACTCCGTTTTGGTCAAGTGTTATGTATTCGGGCGTGACACGCGTGACATGTCCTTTTATGTAATCATACAAGCAAATATCCCCCTTAAATTAGCTATCTACGATTATACCATACGAACGCACTTTCTACAGCGGTTTATGGTGTGGAGAGTTAATTATTGAGAGTTTTAATTTAATAAAACATACTGATGATTATTTCAACATATGTATATTTGTTAGAAATCGTTGATTTCCGTTTCGGGCAGCGCTTTCCTGCGGGCGAGCGCGAAGAGCGGAAAGATACTGTTCATCTTTCCCTGCCGCTTCGTCGCTTCGCTCCTGTAGGGTCTCGGCTGTCTTGCTTATTCCGTGGGAGTCGCTGCCCTACACTACAATCAACTACAGATTACATTATATATGGATAGTCACTAGGGATGACTGAATATAGATTGGATAAAATATATAAATCCATCCAAAGAATAAAGGATGGATAGTTATAATATAGATTTTCGGAACCATATCATCACACTGTCAGGATAAATGAACCTCAACTGCATCCTTTACCCAGTCATCAATCAGCGATTCGCAGAAGGCTTTGTTATCTGCTTCATTTACAACAATGTTGTTCTTGAATTCCAGTACCGCCAAAAGTTCAGCTGAGTTAGGATGTGTTATCTTTACAACCCGTATATCGAAAACTTCTTTGACAAATCTAATCCCATCTTTTCCAAGTTTGAACTCAATGATTTTACCGTCGTCACTGATGTTAACACGATCCCCAAGCATTTCTATTTCTTTCGTCAAACTCAAATTCAAATCTTGAAAATATGTCTGAATTTCTGTCCATACAATATTTATTTCCTCGGCTGCATCCGTGCTGCTCCTATAATGGTTACTTATTTTATTCGCCAGTTCATGCTTGTAGCTCATCATCATCCACCCCCTATCATAAAGAACACTTTTCTTATAAACCTCTTATTCAACAAGCTGTGTTGGAAGCCCTTTATGGTTTTAATTTATTGTGCATCGGATACACTTGATTTTATGTGTTCTTGGGCGGGAGGAAAGTCCTGTTTTGCGGATATGTGTCAATAATGTGCGGATATAAAGTGGTTTTTGTCGGAAATGCCTTATGAATGAGCGGAAATATGGCTTGAATTGTCGGAAATAACGTCCTAACGCGCGGATATCCTTCAAAAAACAAAAATCCACCCCAAAATATCAAGGGTGGATTTAAAAAAGTATTATTCTTCACTTGCATTATGATAAACATCTTCCAAAATCCAAACATAGAATAACCACATCCTTTGTTAGATAATTCTATTCTGTCATATAATAATTCACGGATTCATCTTACAGTAATCCTAAATAAAAACACCCGATTTTTCAGATGTTTTTAATCTAGTATAAAATTGTTCCCGGTACTTTCTAAAAACCTCTTTTAATAATTCATCTACAGTATCCACGTACAAATAACCTCAAAGTGATTTATTTTCTGACTAATCTCCGTATATGACGCTCTGATAAACTCATATGTCGTACTATCCAAGAGTAACCTTTGCCTTCTAAAATCCAATGAAGATCCTCTGCTTCACGAACATCTTTTATTACGTGAATGCATTCTGAATTAGTTTTACTTTGTTTTCGTACCCTTTAATTTTCTTGTAACGCTTGCTACGCCTTATCACTTCCAGATAGACTGGATTGCAGTGTAATGAACTAGCGCCTTACGTATTTCGTTTATATATTTTTAAATTCCTTATATAAAGAACTCAATCCACTTTCATCTATGGGTTATTTTCATACTAGAAATCTATTGTTAGGTTCTATATATTGTTTTAATGGTTGCATCTTTTTTATGCGTTGCATCCTTTGACCATTGCTCACGACTTCGACAACTCTTCAAAGTACCTTCTTTTACATCATGTTTGTCTGCTAACGCTTTGAAAGTTATTTTTGTTGTTTCCATTCTTCACGAATCTTGTTCCAGTTTGGCACATCACATCACCACCTCCGTAATCTTTAGATATAGAAAAAACGCCTCAAATTTGAGGCGTCTCTGAATTCCGCTTTTTCATATGTAGATCTAATACTATTATGTGTAAATTCTCATTTAGTTCTTTTCCGACTTCATCAAAAATCTCTAATACTCGTTCGTCCGATAAAAAACTACCATTTATAGTTTCTTCTTTTACTCGTCTCCATTCCGCTTTGAGTATAACGTTTTGATAAAAAACTAGTACTTGTAATATCTGATTGAATTGCTTTACCTCTACATTTCCTTGTATTATTTTGCTTCTACTTTTATTCATTGTAGAAATGACTCGTTCTGAATATGCTTCATTACCATTCAAGAATAACTCTATTGTAAAAATCGTTTTTAGAGTTTTTCCAGCTAACTCCATAGCCGAATCAAAAACTTCATCTACACTATCCCAGTCCCCTTTAACTCTTGAAATATGGAGTTTCTGTAAATCAGAATTAAATTCAACGAAATTTTTTCTCACATCATTAATCCAAATCACTCTCTGAGAAGCTATATTTTCAACCACTCTTTGCTTTTCGTGTGTAGACGCACTTAATTCTCCCAATTTTTCCGACACTTTATCTGATTTGTTTGAGCTTTTCTTTGAAAAATAAACAGTGATGCTCGATGCCAATAAAGAAATAATCGCAACAATAATAGCAACCCAATTCGATGCATCCATCCTACTGTCGCTTAGTACCTTCACCATTTCTTCCTCCATTTAAAATTACCTCCCCCTCGGACACCATTCGCCAAAGAAGGTGGAAATCCTCTATCATTCTTTCATTCTATCTAAAAATTCCCTGCCGCAACAGTTAACCAAAATCCGATACTTATAATAAACCATGTAGTGAGATATGATTTATGATAAAAATTGATTACAAAGTCCTTACCTCCTATAATGAAATTATCGAGAAGGCGGTGAAAATATGGAAATCAATATTATTCCCAAATTTATTGATGAAGCTGCTAGCGCTCCTGCACGGGCGGTAGGAAATACACTTTCGGAATTATGGGGCTTAACAATAGGTAACCACATATCATTATGGACACAAAAACAAGGTATCAAACAAGAAATAAACCTTCAAAAGTTTAGAGAGAAAATTGAAGAAAAGACGCTAGCGATTCCTGAAGAAAATTTAGTGGAACCACAGCTTCATATAATTGGTCCCGCTATAGAAGCTTCAAAGTATTATATCGAATACGAAGAACTCCGAGAAATGTTCGCTAACTTAATAGCGTCATCAATCGATAATCGAGAGTCCCAACTTACGCACCCATCATTTGTAGAAATCATTAAACAGTTATCACCATTAGATGCAGGTAATTTAAGTATTTTTAAAAAGCAATCATCACTTCCAATAACAAATTATAGGTTAAGCTACGCTGATAATAGAGGAGGTGTCGATTTGAAAGTCAATGTTTTTTTAGCCAACCCGACTCAAAAGGATATTGATCTACAAGCAACATCGATATCAAATCTAAGTCGACTCGGTTTAGTCTCGTTAGACTATTCAGCAAGTTTAATTAAAGAGGATATTTATTATGAATTTGAGAACACTTCATTTTATTTATCCTATAAACAATTCCTTGAATCAGAGGATGCCAAAAAAAAACTTGGTATTGAAAACTACTCGAGTATTACACTCGGAAAAGGGATAGCTCAGCTTACTCCTCTAGGGAACGACTTTGTTAAGATTATCTTAAGCTGACTTTCCAATATCGAGATTCCTCCATCATTTATTTGATGGTGGAATCTACTTAAAGAAAATATATCGGGAAGTTCCTCGCACAACAAAACCTTTTAACTCTTCGACCTGCCTTCCAGTTTACACCACTTGTTTTTCTCCCGTCAAAATAGCGTTAATTTGGCTACTTTGGCTAATCTGTCCTATAATGTCGTTTCGTTGATTTCTTACATAATACTTTGACCTCGCCAAGTGTAACGCAATATGTCTGTATGTCATTTCATCGAGCAAGCAATCGTAAATTATCTTTTGCCGTTCATCTTTGAGTACATCGAGTGCTTTCTCCAATGCGTAAACGTGTCTCTCATATTTTTCGAGTCGATCCAATTGATTTTTTTCCCGAATATCCAGTGCTTCCAGTTCTGCATAGCTTTTCCCTCTGCTCACTTTAGGCATAACTGATTCAATTCCATATTGAGCGACGCCCCAAGACCGAATAGGTGCAGACCCACCCCAAATGATTCCTTGCAATCTATCTATCTCATTTTTCATCCAATTATAATCTCTGATAAGTTGTGCATTTTTTTCCATTTGCGCGCCCACTCCTTTATCGTCTGCGGATTGCTCGATGATGTAGGTATCCCGATAATCGCCCTTCAAATCTGCCTTATCCTTATCTGATAATTTTTCTTCATCTCTTGGTTTTCCCCGTGGGTTTACTTTACTCAACCTCACTTCATCCTTCTGTCCCTTGAAAAAAGCCTTCTCAATCAACTCACTTTGCAACGTTCTCACTTCCTCACTCTTTTTGAAATACAAAAAAAGGACAATAAATGCCACAGCACAATGCTGTATTCATCGTTGTCCTCTAGTTGGCCAGGGGGACTATATAAAGTCTATTTCTAAACCTTCAACTTCAACCACTTTTTTATTTTCTGGATCATATTTCACTAAACATTTTATATAAAAAGAACCTAAATTACTACCTGATTGCAGAAACTCTTCATCCCCAGTCATTTTTTCATAAGCTGGATTCCTATATTCAACAGAGTATTCTATTTCTGCAATAAATCTAATAGGCAAATAAAAAAAATCTTCGGTTTCTAACACCTGACTTGAGTCAGTTATTTCAATGTCATAAATCCCAAATGCGGTATAATCTGTTCCCCAACCCTCGAAAAATTCGTAACTAAAATCATTATTAGAAAAGAAGTCGTACATCTCGCCTTCGAATACGGGACTATAGAAATAATTATCTCTTAAATCTTGACTAATTGTTGAAAGAACTTCCTCTTCTTCATTAAAATCAAAGTGATGAATCTTTAGGTGATTAATTTCAATTAAGAAGTCGCTTATTCCATTTATATATTTTATTCTGTTATTTAGGCTATCAAAATGCTCGTGTAGAACATATGCCTTTTCCCCATTTCGGGGAGCGAAATCTTTATGGTTATTTGAAATAAAATAAATCTTTTCATCCTGATTATTAATAGCATATTCATACACCGTTTCCCATATCAGGGCATCTTTGAATTCGCTTTTATTATCTCGAAAAGGCATTTTTTGATGATAAAACCTGTTAAAAACATTGGATGCCGCTTTTTCAGTAGGTGACTTAATATAAAATAACGCTTTTATCTCTTGCTCATAATTTTTTATTATTTTTGTTTTTAATTCTTTAATATTTGTATCAAAATCCAATTCAGTTAATTTCAGAATTTCATTTTTAAAACTACTATATTTCGTTAATGATTTATTCAACTCCCTTTTAAAGTTACTAATAATCTCATAATAGTTCATTTCAGTTAATATTAACTTGAACTTTTCATCATTATTTAGTTCTTCATGAGCTCGGAAAAAATCCACGAAGCTAATTCCCTGCATTTTATAATCACTCATAATAATATTTGAATCCAGAAATACTCCGATAGTCAAAATTCCTCCCCCTCCCCTCCGCATCCCTTTAATCTTACCTTGATGCGTTACAATCCTATATCCCCGTGTTCTGGCAGTTCTCTTACTTTCGCTTTCCCCACAGAAATAATTACCAAACAGTCAGTGCATTGGTAGTTTCATTATACCAAGTTTTAGGAATAGTTCATCTTTACTTATAAAATATCTTTATTCACCAGGACCCATCTTAGAATGGTGGCATACTCAACCTCCTTAATTTTGGAAATAAAAAAAGAACGCCCTATGTGGACGTTCTCGTATGTATTTAAATTTTAATACATATCTATTTCGTGCGTATCTATATCAATCATTTCTTTCCTTACACCTAGCACCACTGCTAAATGTTCTCTCAAATCGCCAGGGTCTACTAAACTCCCCTCTAGATTCGATTTCTTAATAGATCTTTCGATTCTTTCCTTTTCCACATTATCATCAAGATTGACGGTAATCGTATCAATTTGAAAATAATCTTCTGCATAGGAATGATCCACTATAACTTCTATCATTCTATCCCCTCCCTTTCCTCACCATTCGACAAGAGATTAGAAAATCCTTTAATTAAAAAGAACGCCCGAGTGGATGTTCCTCTTATATAGATATCACTTATAATTTTTCCTTATCCAAACTAAAGACCAACTAAGTTCTCCGTTATTCACATAGTTTTCAACTTCAATTTCTCTAATACCGTATTCATTGATTTTTATTTTTGGGTTCAAATTATTACCTGTTTGCCCCCATGTCGCGCGTTCTGGCTCAACAACTATCAGCATTAAAGTCTGGGGATCTAATTCTTCTATACCATTAAGGTCTGGGCTTAGGTATAACTTATTCTTTTCATCCGGCATATCCTTACCCCGAGCGGAGTAGATTGGGGGATTTCGGCTAAGTATATCCGCGACTTTTCTTTCAACCTCTATATCGACTTTTTGGTCAACGATTGTTTTAATCATGAAATATGCAGCAACTAAAATCACAGTTGTTGCAATAGCAATAATAATAGCTAACTGATTCATTGTCTGGCTCATTATGTGCCTGGAATAATCATCAATTAACTTCACCATATCTAATAAATTGTCATATTTAAATTCTAATTCGTCTAATCTTTTATTATTAATCTAAAACACTCCTTTCGATCTGATGACTTCATGATACGACACCAAAGGAGAAACTTCCTTCTAAAATTTACTAAACAAAAAGAACGCCCTCAATTGGACGTCCTCAAAACTATGTTTCCTTCTACTTTTTCTTACGATTCGATTCACTTCTTTTATCTTTTCTGTTCCCGGTGCTATCCATGATATAATTTCCCGTCATAATTAGAATTGAAATTATAATTAGTCCGCTCAAACAAAAATATCCCCTTTGAACCATCGGAAAATCAAAATAAGATAAGAAAAAACTAAAAATACTTATCATTAAAATAACTAATATTTCCATAATCAGTCTATTCTTTAAAGTATTTTCAGTTCGAAGCGCTATTGCCAAAGTTCCTATCCCAATAGCAACAGTTACATTTAATTGCGCTAGACCTTGTAAACTATTTTTTAATTCCTCAGTTGGTATCGCAAAAGATAAATAGATCACCGTTATTAAAGCAATTACTCCGAACAATCTCAATGCAATAGAACTTGATTTAGTGCTTTCAAGAAAACTTTCTACTTTCTTCACGAAAATCACCTCTTTATTAGGTATACGGACTAGTTAGCAGTAAGTTTCATTTTGTGATATTTATACTACTCTGAAAACACCGGTGAAAACAAAAAGAACGCCCTGGTTTGGAGCGTTCATCTGTATTCATTATTTAATTTTTGTATTTGTTCTTTTGTATTTTCTTCTAAAGCGACAGTTCCAATATTGACATATAGTGCTCTTTAAATTCAATTAGCTTTTCTTCTGATGGGTGATTATTTCCATTTGAATAAAAGTTCATATCAAACATTAAGTTTGATTTTTCATATTCGATTCTTAAACCTTCCCCATTACTTGTTGCGAATTTTAGTAAACTTGAAAAATATAAATCGTTTCAAATTAATCCTTGTCATAACAAATTCCCTTTTGATCAATATTAGCCCCAGCTTAAATTAAGTTTTTGTATTGAAATCCTTGATTTTCTATCTTGCCCAAGTAATAAGAAAAATTTTATCTTATAAAACAATTCGTTTAATCAAGTAGCATGCGATTAAAACGAGAAACTGGTATGACAATGATATTCAACTTGTCTGCTTCTTTTAGTAGGGCGTAATCTCCATTATCTGTATAAATCATGTAATCTACTTTTTTACCGCCAGGACTCTTTACAACTGATGCGCCCATGCCTTCTAGTAGCTCAATGATTCTACTTTGTATATTCAATTTTAGACAAGCTACATTAACCTTCTTGCCTTCAAATTCTACAAGTTTCTTGTATGGTGAGTTTTCAAACGGATTTGGTTTCACATTCTTCTTAATTTCCTCAACCTGTAGGGTTGCACTTACTTCGCTCTTTACATGTTCTATGGAAAGATCTTTGAATACAATATCAATGAACCAATCATCGTGATAAATTGGCACTTCAAGTTCAATCGCTCTGTTAATTTTACTTTGACCGACCTTCTCACCACA
The DNA here is from genome assembly GCF_018309085.1 of Sporosarcina sp. Marseille-Q4063. GTDB lineage: Bacteria > Bacillota > Bacilli > Bacillales_A > Planococcaceae > Sporosarcina. The sequence goes on from NZ_CP070502.1 coordinate 489,761, forward strand.
AATTAGGTAGTCAGTTTTCTTATTAACACTGTTACCTACTGACGCTCCACACGCAATCGCTATTTCTTGCATTAATACACGCGGGAATTGTGATACCCCTGTGAATACCATATGTTTTCCTTTAAAGACCGCTGATTCACCTTGTAACTTCATACCACGTTCAATGAATGATTTTGCTTTTGAGCCAAATTTTGACGGTAAAGGTTTAAAAAGTGGAATCCATGTGCTTAGTTGTGCCTTTTGGATTACCATATGTAAAGCTAATACATCGCTAAGTGCGGTATGAGCGTGTTCTTGCTCCACATCAAAGTAATTTGTCACAAAGCCCATTGAATAAGAAAATAGATGAGGATGGCGAATCTTTAAAGCACGTATAGAATCATACACGGGATAGTCCTCAGGTATCCAACCATAATGTACTAAGAATTTACGGTCGAATGACGCATTGTGTGCCACCAGCGGATAATTATATTTATCAACTAACTCTTTAAATAAACTAAGATATTTTTCATCGTGTTCTATAAAATCATACCCTGCGCCCATTCCTTCATATATTATCTCTTCGTCCTCCACTTTGCCAAGATGTAGCATTTCAACAATAGAACCATTTTCAACTACAACAGCTCCGACTTCCAGAATGCCATCTTCAACTTGAAAGCCACCTGTTTCAAGATCGACGAGAATCATTTTATCCATGGGTTCCACTCCCAAGTCAATATTTAGTGTATAGTCGTAGGTCTGAATCATATGTTTCGTTATTTCTACAATACTTCCAAATAACAATGACTGTTTTTCCGTCTTAAAGTTATAGTGGGTACTATATGTATCCTTACGTATTTCAAAAGCAAGCGTTGTTTTCTTTCGTTTTTCATTTAGATAGCTCGCTGTATCACGTAAAATCGGTAGGAATTGATAACGCGCTATTTCCTGTCCATTCTCTTGTAGCACAAAGATTGCTCCACTCTTAATGCTATGAAATTCAATATTCTCATACTTATAGCGACCCATTGAATACCAATTCTTAATACCATTAGTTTCATAGGAATAAAGTCGATCAGCATTTAAAAAACCTAATGTCATGACCGTATCACCCACTATATTAATGATACCGCTATTTAATTCATTGATTCTTGCTTGTAACATTGATACTCCCCCCCTTTTTTCTGTCTGGTACATATTTCGGAGTCTGATACTTTTGATTATTCTTTTTTCTATTATACCTTACCCATTACATAATGACCATACCAGTAACATTCTGCTGAACTTGATTGTATATAGTAATCAACATGATTAATTAACGTCAATATGAAGTGTAAAATCGCAAAAAAACCGAGCTTCAGATCGGTTTTCCAAATGATCGTATATTATTCAATATCCCGTTTACATAGCTTGACTTCCTGCCTAGTTTTTTCAAGTACATTTAATATGCTTTGATGTTCTGCGCGCTAACTTTTTCTAATTTTTCAATATTAAAATCTTCCTCAATGTAGCTGAAAAAGATAAATTGTTATTTTTGCATCAATTTTCTGTTCGATGTGAGTAATTTTGAAATTGAATATGGTGCAAATATTCTCTAAAATATCCTGTAGCAAAAAAAAAAGCATCTCCTTCCGAATTTGTTTTTCAACAAAAATCGAAGGAAATGCCTTATAGTAAACATCATAAGAGAAAAGTCTCGTTTTCAACATGTATATCGTAACAAACCTGAAAATTCATGTTAAAACTTGAACAATAAACTCTTACAACCCCTTGTATAACAGCGTTTATGACGAAATATTATTCTTCACTCGCATTATGATAAACATCTTGCACGTCGTCATCATCTTCGAGGATTTCTAACATTCTTTCGAATTCTTCTTCGCTGCCTTCTGGAATTGGTGTGTAGATCGACGGGATCATTTCGATTTCGGCTGAAATGAATTCAATGCCGTCTTCTTCCAGCTTTTCTTTCACTTCTAAAAAGTCGCCAGGTTCTGTAACGATTTCGAAACCGTCTTCGGTTGAGTCGATATCTTCAGCCCCTGCTTCTAGTGCTGCCATCATGATCATATCTTCGTCGGTTTCTTCCGTTCGTTCAATGAACAAACGTCCTTTGCGGTCGAACATATAAGCGACGGATCCGCTTGCGCCAAGATTTCCGCCATTTCTGGAAAATGCGTAACGGACATTTGGTGCTGTTCGGTTTCTGTTTTCAGTTAAACAATAGACGAGAACAGCAATGCCGCCTGGGCCGTATCCTTCATAAATGACTTCTTCGTAGTTTTCATCTGCTCCTGCACCGGTTGCTTTATCGAGCGCACGTTTCACAACATCGTTTGGAACGTTTGCACTTTTTGCTTTTTCAATCGCTAACCGCAAACCGGGGTTCATATCTGGATCTGCACCTGATTTCGCCGCCATATAAATTTCTCTAGATATCTTTTGAAATATTTTCCCGCGTTTCGCATCTTGTGCGCCTTTACGGTTTTTAATGTTATTCCACTTGGAATGTCCTGCCATGATGCAGCCCCCCTAATTTTTCATCCGTTCTACATTGTACCATAATTTCGGCCAATGTGAGAGTGCGGATTCTGTAAAAGGGATAAGATTTTTCACTTGTCTTTCTTGTGAACGCTCAGGCAGCGTGAAAAAATGCAGCCATTCTCGCAGCATCTCATTTGGATAAAGAAGTAATGATTTTGAACAATCATCTAAGTTTTGCAACGATGGCTGTTCGTTGACAAGAAATTCGATATCGTAATCGATTTGCGGAAGCACACGATGAATCCATAAGGCGATTTCAGTTCCAGGCGGTCCCGTGCATGTTAAATCGAAATCTATAAAGCGAATGATTCCATATTTGTCACGCAAAATATTATGGTGAACAACGTCGCCGTGAAGAAGGGTTTCAGCTTGCTCGGACTTCCCCGTTTTGCGTACAAGCCGAAGCGCATTCTTCGCGTAAAAAAGAATATCATCAAAATTACTTTTTCCGATGTACTTCTCGCACTCTTCCCGTATGTTTTGAAAACGATTTATCCGCTCCTCCCACTTGGTTTCCAATGGGTACGGATGCAAATAAGGTTCTCCTGGCCAATTAATGATCGAACTCGTATCGTGTAATGACATTAACGCTTCGAGGGAGTCGGTTCGATCTGCTCTTTTCTTGAAATTCACGGATCTGGCTCCCTCCAACCACGGTTGCATAAACGTTAATTGGTGTTCATTTGGTAACACAGGCACGATATGCGGAAATGAAATCGAACGCAATGTATCATGCACTGTTTTCACTTTTAAAGCGATAGCTGAAAAGTCATATTGCTTTACAGAATAAAATAGCCCATCTCGCTCAAGCTTCCAGACATTGCTATTTATTTGCTCTAACTTCCCATCTAGTTTCATAGCATCCTAATAGTTCCCTGGCCAATTTGTGTACGGATACGGCATCATCTGCTGGTGGTGGTGATGGTGATAAGGCATTGCCTGGATTGGCTGGTTACATGAGTTGCAATAGTTCATTTGCTGAACGGGGGCTACTGGATACATTTGCCCTTGCCCGCAACCGCATGGCGGCATTTGCGGATATGGTTGACCGCATCCACAATCGAAGTGACCACACCCGCAAGGTGAAGATGGATAAGCTGAATAGCCATCGAATTGTCCATATGCACCCATACCTAAAGGTGGAGGCATTGACGACATTCCCATAGGCATCATTGGTGACTCTTCCAAACAAAAATCTTCCTCAACGATGCTTTCAACTTTTTTCTCTGCTGCCACTTCCCCCATCGCCTCTGCATCCGCAATCATTTCTTCAAGTTCTCTCGTAGGCGATTCCTCGAAATGGATATTTGGCATTTTTTGAAATTTAATGTCTTCTTCAAACTGGATATTCGGTGACTCGATCATTTGCCATTCCTCACGCATTGGCATATTAGGTGCCACGGGCATATTTGGCGCAATAGGCATATTAGGCATCATAGGCATATTTGGTGCCACAGGCATATTAGGCATCATTGGTGAAGCTTCCATTTCCACTGGCAACTGCTGTGTCGGAAAAGGCATGGGTTGTTGCATTTGAGCCGGATGAATGAATGGATAACAATCCGCATCATAAATCGGCATCCAACCGCATGGGACTCCGAAAAACTGCGGCGGCATAGGTTGTTGCATTGGTTGCTGCATTTGATAAGGCATTTGTTGCATCGGTTGTTGCATTTGCGGAGGCATTTCCGGCATTGGTGGCATTGGCGGCATTTCCGGCATCTCTACTTCAATCGCTTTCGGCATTTTAGGCATCGCAGGCGCTTTTGGTACCTCAGGCATAGGAACTGGAGGCATTGGAGGCGCTTCTGGTAATTCCGCCAAATCGCCTAATCCGGGAACAGCTGGTGTTTCAGGTACAGGTCTTAATTGTACTGGCGGAGCTGGTTTTTTCTCTACTGGAACAGCTTGAATCGGTGCTTTCTCCATTTTCTTTTCAGCAGCTACAGCAGGCTTTTTCACCGCAATATTTTCCTTTGATTTCGCTGGCAAAGTGATCTTCATCCCCGGGACAATATAATCAGGATTGGCTAGATGCGCATTCACCCTTTTTAATTCATCAAAAGAAACGCCGAATTGTCTTGAAATTTTCCAAAGTGTGTCACCTTTTTGAACAACATGAACTTCCACTAAAAAACTTCCCCCTTCCATCAACTCATCGTATGAGCAGACACTCGCCTTTGTGACCCTATTTTAGGCAGCAGTCCCTTATTGTCATTTATATGCGAGCGGGGCCTGAATATGCGAAAAACCGCTACGTCCTTATTCGGACATAACGGTTTTATCTTCGTACGTATAATAGGTGCCGAATGATCGGACAGAGCATCCAAGCGCAGCTAATTCTTCCATTGCGCCTTTCATCATCGGCGTTTCCTCTGATTCTACTATATCAATAATAAAAAAATAATTTCCGAGACCCGTTTTTAGAGGACGCGATTCGATTTTACTCAAATTCAATTTGCGCCAGGAAAAAACGGATAACACTTGATGAAGCACACCCGAACGATCATCTTCAGGAAGTTTAACCATCAACGTGGTTTTAGGCGTTTCCGTATGGTTCGGAATCTCCAACTGACCTTTTCGCAATGATAAAACTACGAATCTCGTATGGTTAAAATGAAAATCATGAATATTTTCTTCTGCAATATGTAAGCCATACTTTTCAGCGGCAAGACGGTTCGCAATCGCTGCAATTTTTTCATCGGGATTTTCAGATACATATTTTGCGGCCGCCGCTGTCGATGTCGTTTGAATGAGCGGAACGCGTCTGTATTGATACAATAAATATTTATGGCATTGTGCAAGCGCGTGTGGATGAGATTGAATGGATTCAATTTCCTCTGTAAATTCGGCTTGTTTTTTATTGACCATGAGATGTTGTTGGATTGGAATCGAAAGCTCCGCATTAATAAACAATTCTCTGTCATTGTACATATAATCGATTGTTAACGGAACAGTCCCTTCCAATGCATTTTCCAAAGGGACAACCGCGTATGTTGCTCGCCCGGCGCTCACCGCTTCAATGCAATCCGGAATGGTTGGCTGCGGCGATAAACCCGACTTTCCAAATAGATAAGTAGCAGCGACATGTGTAAACGAAGCTTCAGGTCCTAAATAGGCAATAATTGGTGTGAATTCTTCGGTACTCAAACTATCATTTCCTTCCTCATTAGAGTGCTCCAGAACTTATGACGGAGACTGACTCGACAAAATCTGGCGCTTTCAATTGTTGAATAAAGGTATCCATCTTTATTTCCATCTGCGTTACATCAAGTGATAACGTAATATTCGCCCTCGCCTGGACAGGGATCGTTTGGTGAATCGTGAGCACATTGCATTTCGCTTCTGAAACAATGCTAAGCAAGGTAGCAAGGGATCCTTTCCGGTCTTCAAGCTGTATGAAAATCGTTAAAATCCGTTCGCGCGCAACTGATTCAAAAGGAAATACCGTGTCGCGGTACTTATAAAAAGCACTCCGAGAAAGCCCAACCTTTTTCACTGCTTGCTGAATGGTTGTCGCCTCCCCGGTAGAGAGTAGTTGTTTTGCTTCAATCGTTTTGAGCATTGACTCTGTAAGGACATCTTCCCTCACAAGATAAAAACGGCCGTCGCCTAACCGTTTCATAAAATCTCCCCCATGCTTTAACCGTTATTATTCGATAAATTCAAATTCGAAACCAAGAAGTCGAACGATGTCTCCATTTTTCGCTCCGCGTTCACGAAGTGCATCATCGATACCCATCGCGCGCATTTGTCGAGCAAATTTCCGTACAGATGCATCAAAGTTAAAGTCCGTCATTTTAAATAAACGTTCGATTGTACTGCCTGAAAGCACATATGCACCGTCGTCATCACGCGAAATTTCGAATTCCGGAGCTTCTCTTTCGTGTTTATAAAGAACTGCGTTTTCACTTTCCTCTTCGATATCCGTTAGCGGGAATTCAGGCGTTGCATCAATCAAATCAGCAACCGCGAAAATAAGTGGGTCGAGTCCTTTTCGAGTCACGGCTGAAATCGGAAAGATTTTTACATCATCTTCTAATTTCTCTTTGAATAAACGAAGGTTTTCTTCCGAATCAGGCATGTCCATTTTATTGGCCACGATGACTTGAGGTCGCTCTGTTAAACGTAGATTATATTGTTTTAGTTCTTCATTAATCGTCACATAATCTTCGTACGGATCGCGGCCTTCCATCGCTGACATGTCAATCACGTGAACAATTACACGCGTCCGCTCAATATGACGTAAAAATTGATGTCCAAGGCCGACACCTTCATGCGCGCCTTCAATCAAACCGGGCAAATCGGCGATGGCAAAACTGCGGCCGTCTTCCGTTTCGACCATGCCAAGATTCGGAACGAGCGTTGTAAAATGATAATCCGCAATTTTCGGTTTTGCTGCCGATATGACAGATAGAAGCGTGGATTTACCGACACTCGGGAAACCGACAAGTCCAGCATCCGCAAGCACTTTCAATTCCAATACGATTTCTTTTTCGATCCCTGGCTCGCCTTTTTCGGAGAGTTCAGGCGCCGGGTTTTGCGAGGATACGAAACGGCTGTTTCCACGTCCTCCACGGCCTCCGCGAGCAATGACTGCTGTTTGCCCATGCTCGACCAAATCCGCGATGATAGTACCCGTCTCGCTGTCTGTAACGACTGTTCCGGGCGGGACCTTGACGACCATATCTTCCGCATTTTTTCCGTGCATATTTTTACCCATTCCGTGGACTCCACGCGGCGCTTTAAAGTGACGTTGATAACGGAAATCCATTAATGTGCGCAAACCTTCTTCAACGATAAAAATGACATCCGCGCCGTCACCGCCGTCACCGCCTGCAGGACCGCCGAACGGAATATACTTTTCCCGACGGAACGCAACCATTCCATCACCACCGTCACCGCCTTTTACATATATTTTTACGTGATCTACAAACATATAACTTCCTCCTATTGTCCAATTAACTTGAACACCCATAAATTATGTGAAATCGTTTCTTCAATTTTGAGGTTATCTGGACTTATTCGTGTCTCTTTAGTTTCAGGTAACTCGCCATTTATCGTTATCGTTATGGACCACTCTTTTTCCTCAGCAAAAATGTCAAAGTGAACGTCATAATCAGATAGCGGATCAATCACTTCTTCAATTTCATTGAAAACAGCCTCTAAATAGGCGACAAGAGTATCATCATTTACATTTCGAGGTCCTTTTTTAATCGCGCATGTCAACGTACTACGAAATGCCGTATAGACCCAGTCGAATGTTAATAACCATTGCTGCACTTTTGGAAAACCGAATCCGGACAATAAAGTGCGCTGGCCCATCGCTTTTGTCGTCTTGAGAATTACTTTTCTAGCTTCTGAAGGATTCCCAAGATCAAGATGCATTAAAATGATTTGGAGATCATTTAGAAAATCATGGCGTGCAAATGCTAATAGTTCGCTTGATGTCAATTCCTCTTTACCCATTCCCCACACTCCATCACTTCTATATCTACATACAGTATAGCATTTCTTCCAGAATTTACGATATAGAACGAAAAATAGTATGGTCGAAAGTGGTATAAGTTATTTCCTAAAGAACAAAAAAGAGAACTGCTTGAAATTCTGCAGTCCTCTCAATCTATTAATTGGTTTAAAATTAAGCTTCTTGAGCTTCAGCATATACGCTTACTTTCGTTTTCGTGCGGCCGTAACGCTCAAAGCGTACGACGCCGTCAATTTTCGCGAAAAGTGTATCGTCGCTGCCGAGACCAACGTTTTCACCTGGGTGAACTTTAGTTCCGCGTTGACGGTAAAGGATTGATCCGCCTGAAACGTATTGTCCGTCAGAGCGTTTTGCGCCAAGGCGTTTTGACTCTGAGTCACGACCGTTTCTAGTTGAACCTGCTCCTTTTTTCGATGCGAAAAACTGGAGATCTAATCGTAGCATGTGTGCCACCTCCTACTTTTTGAAGATGAGTTTTATATGTTGCCCGTAGTCTGTTTCAATCGTCTGCAAAGATACAATCATCGCTTGTACAATTAGTTGAATATCGGCATCTTTTTCCACGTCTTCCGGAAGCAAGACTTTCAAATACCCGCCGTCATCTCCTTGGAGAATTTCGGGAGTAATGCCTGTAAGTGCGATGATGGCATTCACAGCACCAAATGATACTGCAGAAGCACCTGCACAAACAAGATCTTTTCCATGTTCCGCGAAATCGGCATGACCTGACATTTCAAATGCATGTATGCGGTCTGATCGATCTTTCGTAATCGTCACTGTAATCATGATGGATTATGCGTTAATTCCGTCGATAACTACTTTTGTGAACGGCTGACGATGACCTAGTTTTCTGTGATAGTTCTTTTTTGGCTTATATTTGAAAACAGTAAGTTTTTTACCGCGGCCTTGTTGAACGACCTTAGCTGTAACAGTAGCGCCTTCCACGAATGGAACGCCAACTTTTACGTCGTCTCCACCTACGAATAAAACTTTGTCAAAAGTGACAACATCGTTGACTTCGCCAGCAACTTTCTCAATGAAAATCTCTTGTCCTTGTTCAACTTTAACTTGTTTTCCACCAGTTTCAATAATTGCGTACATACTTGCACCTCCTCATAGACTCAGACTCGCCTTAAAAGGTGACCCTCATCGGATTCTTGAACCTTTTCAGTGCGGTTGTAGCACAGGTGCGCTACAAACAATAACATTAAAATATTACCACGTAGAAATCATTTCGTCAACACATTTATTTTTAAATTAATAAAGGCCTGTTCATATCTTCGAAAACGGAAAGAAGTGTAGTTTTGAATGAGTAGAAATACCGCTAATAAGAGATACGGAACTGTATTTGGAAGATGGAATGACAATGCGATCGAAATGACAGTTAAGATGCACATCGAATAAATTAGCATGATCGATTTTGCGCGCGCTTCAAAACCTTTCGTTTCCAATACGGCAGCAACTACATGTCCGCCGTCCAGCGGCAAAATCGGCAGCAAGTTTAGCCCAAGTAAAAACAATTGAATTTTTGCTACAAAGTCATCACCTGGAAACTCAAGTACCAACGCGAAAAAAAGAAGGACTAACGTTGCGGCTGGCCCCCCAAGAGCAAGATAGATGCGATGTTTTCTGCGCGCGGTAAGTCTGCCCGGTATAACCAGTTCACCACCGTAAGGCATAATTGTACAAGATCGGACGCGCAGCCCCAGTATGTATGCGCAAATGAGGTGACCTGCTTCATGAATCAAAAGAGAAATGAAAATTAACGTATAGACCGATAAATCTCCAGATATGATCAGGAATAAAAATACCGGGAGAAGTATTGGATGCAAACGAAATTTCATTCAACCGCACCTGATAAATAAGCTGGGAGTAAAGAAGAATCCAAATGAATGCCGTCGCGTTTCACCATAATGTATATGGCTTCCTCATCCATTAATGCCAGCGTGTCCCCTTTTTTCACAGAAGTATAAGGAAGTTTTTCAAATGTACCGACAAAACCATACGTCACTTCGTCGCCGTCGTCATAGAGAACGGTCACTGTTTTTCCAGTGTCTCTTGTCGATCCGGTGAAAACGACGAGTCCATTCGACTGCGCTTCAATTGCGATTGGAACGGTATACGACACAAGAACGCCGTTTTTAAAAGGCTGCATCGACTCATACGCCGGTAGTAATCCGCCTTCATGGCTCACGATTGTCGTGTCGTCTTCGGGTTCCTTTATTATGGAGGATACCCATTTTTTCATCGTTAAAAAGTCTTCACCTGTTGTGACATATTGAGTGACGGGCTTCCCAATCGTCCCCGCACTTTCCAATTTAGCCACACCAATGACGCCGATCGTAAATAGTATCGCGATTACCCACTTCACACGCCATTTCATCCACACACACCACCCATTTTTCTCAGTATATGTAGCGTGGGGGGAAAATAGTAATGGGCAGTGTGAAGATTATATTTTTTTGAATTTAAATTAATAGAATGTAGTAATAGAAGTGTATACGGCTAACATCTCATTAATAACGCTTCGGCGCTAGGGAAAGATTGAACTGTATCTTTCCGCACTTGGTGGATGCCTCCCGCAATAAGCCTGATAGAAGATCACAGCTTCAAGATAACCACTGGCAAGGCGCCTACGCTGGATTATCTTGATAGACTGTGACGTTTCTTTTAATAAGCCGCTGAAAAAGCATGGTTAATATATAGTTTCCGTCATTGAACTTGATTTAGTGCTCCAAGGAAAGAGCGAACTTCTCATTCGCTCTCCCTTCGCCTTTCCTGCGGGCGAGCAAGTGCAAAGGTCGGATAATATTATATATATACAATAAAAAATGCCGAATTAATCTTCAGCATTTTCCACATACATAATTATATAGTTTAAGTACATTGTTTCAAAAACCCGTTTCTTTTTCTTTTACTCAGATAAACACTTTGTGCTATTGTCTTAACAATTTAGGGATTAATATTCATCATCATCGTCATTAGACCATATATCAATAAGTTCACCAACTAACAAATTTCCTTTCTTTAAGTTTTCACGATTAGCCATAACTTCACTTTTTGGTATTATTCCATCTTCAACCGCATCTTCTAATCTGTCGAGTTCATCTTCTGTCAATCCCCAATCATCATGTCCTTTACCCATTTTTTCTCCTCCTTATAAGTGTTTTGTATTCTCTCTCACAAATTCCATGCTTATTCCTTTTGTACTTTCTTATTGAACAAACTCGTTAGTTCAATAAGAAATAATTCCTTTATTCTATTACCGCCAAAGCTTATAAATTCCTATACAAGTTAAAAATTTCAGCTGTTTTTAAACGTGACCAACTTGTTCAAATATGAATTGTATGGTTTTTTATCAATTCGTCATAACGATCTTTCGTTGTTTTTAAAAATAAAATTAGCACTTAGGATTGAACTGCTAATTGATGGTCTAATATGATGTTATTTGAGGTGCGTAATTGTATGTTATTTGCTTGTTTGTACCTCTAAGACAAGCCCGTTACAATCTGCTACATGGATGTTTTTGTTTATATCTAATAAGTTGGAGTTTCTTTAGTCAGTGTGTGTAAGTTATAACAAGTACAGATTTTGAAATTGTTTATATCGGGGATGTTAGACTAAGATTATCTCTTTAAATTCATTTAGTACTTGTAAATTTACACATTGAAAAGAAGACGAAAAAAATAAATTTTCTCTATATAATGAAATCTATAGTTGATTGGAGTGGAGGGCGGCGACTCCAGCGGGATGAAGCGGGACATATGGAGAAAGAAGTTCATTTCTCCTTTGGTGAGACCCCACAGGAGCGCTTTTTGCGACGAGGAGGCTCACCGCCCGCCCCGTGGAACGCGTCCGCCCGGAACTCCAATCAACGGTATCGACAGATACCGCCTTTCCAGAAATTAAAAAATAGTACAAGAGGCGTATAAAACTCACCTCCCATACTATTAATAACCTCATACCTTCGAAAATATCGATTTGATTCGACCAAAAAATCCTTTATTGCTCTGATCAAATGACATCAACGCAACGGATTCTCCAAGAATTCTGCGTGAAATATTCCGGTAGCCGATTGCAGCCGGATTAGTTGGATCCATCACGACGGGCTCGCCTTTATTGGATGAACTAATAACATTTTCATCATCCATGACAATACCCAGAAGATCAATAGATAAATGCGTTGTAATATCATTCACATCAAGCGCATCGCCAGAATTCATCAGATTTCGCTTAATACGATTGATGATAAGCTTCGGCGGTTCGATATCCTCTTGTTCAAGCAACCCGATAATTCGGTCCGCATCACGAACAGCAGAAATCTCCGGCGTCGTCACAACAATCGCGCGGTCCGCACCCGCCACCGCATTTTTATACCCTTGCTCAATTCCAGCCGGGCAATCAATTAAAATATAATCATAATCACGTTTCAACTCGGTTATTAACGCCTTCATCTGTTCTGTGTTCACTGCGTTTTTATCTGTAGTCTGCGCAGCAGGTAATAAAAAGAGACCATCTTCAAAGCGCTTATCTTTCACAAGCGCTTGTTGAACTTTGCATCGTCCTTCAACGACATCAACCAAATCATAGATGATCCGGTTTTCAAGTCCGAGAATGACGTCAAGATTTCGTAAGCCGATATCAGTATCAACGAGACAAACTTTCTTCCCTTGAAGTGCCAATGCAGTCCCAAGATTCGCAGTTGTCGTCGTTTTACCAACACCGCCCTTACCTGATGTAATTACGATAGCTTCTCCCAAACTAGATGCCCCCTTTGAATGTAGATAGTTGTGGTCGGAGGATCCGGAGCTCCTGCAACCGGTCAATCGCGATGAAGCCTTTCGGATGAATATATGCACATTCCATTTCCGGTTGCTCAGACAAAATGGTAATTTCATCCGTCATCAACTGCATCTCTTCAGCGATTAATAAATGCGTCGCCTCAAGCCAAGATGCCGCAATAACAGCTTCGCGATTGCCTTTCGATCCAGCATGAGCAATCCCTTTTAAACGTCCAAGTACATATATGCTTCCCGCCGCTTCAACGCGGCCGCTTGGATTGACATCCCCGATAACGACCAGGTCGCCGTCCGCTTTCACGACTTGTCCCGATCGCACGATGCCAATAAAAGTTTCAGATTGCTTTTCTTGTATTCTAGTATTGCATTCTTCCATAGTGATGACATCACTTTGAATTCTTGAAACTCGTAAATTCGGCGAACCATGAATAATATTCATGATTTCCCGCAAATCATTTTCGTTACAGTACCGATTGCCCGTGTCGACACGGACTTCTGCAAGGCCATCTAACCCATCTTCGGCTACTTTGTTACGAAGTTCGGCAAGTAAATCCGAATAGGAACATTTATCATCGAGACGTAGAACGAGACCGTCCTTCGTCCCTTTGATTACTACATACTGTTGCTGTTTCGTCAATTGCGTCACCTCGTATTTCTCCTCTTTTTAAAGAGCTTCACTTCCTTTAAGCAAAACTCGATTATCAATTAACTTCTTAAATATCCACCCGAACATAATGACAAATAATGAATTTGCAATCATCGTCGGAATAAGCCTAGTCGAAATAAACACATCTGGTTCGATCGATGTCAAGGCGATTAAACTTACAAATGAGTACGATAAAACTTCTAGCAAGGCTACGAGTAATAAAGTTAAAATCATAACTGTAATAATATGTTTATGCACATAGCGGATAATTCCGGCGGCGATATAACAGATCAATGGATATAGAAATGCATATAATCCAATAATATCAATGTAAAACGTATCATACAAGAGGCCAAAGACAATTCCGTAAATGATTGCGCGCTGTCGGCTATAATAAACTGCGATAAAAACAAGGTAAACGATGACAAAACGTGGCACGAGAATGTAAAGAGTCTCTCCCACCTCTATCGGTGAAAACAAGCTAAAAACGGGCTCCAGGAAGAAAAGTAAAACGGCAATAAGAGGGATGATAGACCTAATCATGATCCATCCTCCCCCTCCGTACCTGCCGTCCCGTCGCCATCCGTTCCCTCTACTGTTTCAGATTTCCTCATCGCAACAATGACATGGTCAAGCATGGAAAACTTGGCAGCCGGTCGAATGTAAGCGAGCTTCGTCAGCCCGTAATCATCCGTTGAAACTTCGGTTATTTCCCCGATGGAAAGCCCTTTCGGAAAAATTCCGCCAAGTCCCGAAGAAATTACTTTATCGCCGACTTCAATCTCAAAACTGGAGTCAATACGCTTCATGATGAGCTCTCCGCGCGCTTGGTCATAGCCTTCGATAAGTCCAAATGCGGGTTTATCACCTGGAACAACGGCAGAAACACGGAAATTTCGATTTTCCGTTGAAAGCAATTCAATCGTCGAAGTAGTAGATGAAGTATTAATCACTTTTCCGATTAACCCACCCGCCGTGACAACTGCCATATTCTTCTTAATTCCATGGGCTTGGCCTTTATCAATAATAATCTTTTCTTCCCATTGATCCGGGTTTCTCGCAATGACCGTTGCGTGAACTGGATCATAAGCTCGCAAATCTTCTTTTTTACCGATGATTTCACGAAGACTATCATTTTCGGCTTGGACATCTGCAAGTTCGGATTGGATTGCTGCATATTCACTTAGACGTGTTTTCAACTTCTTATTTTCTGCATATGTATTCAAAACCCCGTCGATATTGCCAATGACATCTGTTATGTAATGCGCGGGCTTAGAGAAAAACGATTGCCCGAAGCCGACGACATCTTTTACAATTTGTTCCGGTAAGGAGGCGTTTTGCCGATCACGCAGAGAGAATGATATTAAAGCCACAAGGACAATTACGCCCACGAGCAATAAAATCAATCGTTTATTTGAAAAAAATCGCGGCATTGCCTTATTCCTCCTCAAGCATCCTTTTTAGGCGATGCAAATCTCTCTATTAGTTTAATAGAGAGATTGCGCCAAACCTAATTATCTAGCTTGCATTTTTTTAATGACATCAAAATTATCTAACGCTTTACCTGTACCAATTGCAACACAATCAAGTGGTTCTTCTGCAATGAAGACAGGCATATTTGTTTCTTCCGAAATCACTTTTTCGATATTTCTTAGAAGCGCCCCACCACCAGTTAGAACGATTCCGCGTTCCATAACATCTGACGATAATTCAGGTGGAGTGGTTTCCAAAGTTTTACGAACGCCTTCAATAATTTGTGTAATCGACTCGCGTAACGCGTCCGCGATTTCATCTGAAGTAATTTCAATCGTTTTCGGCAAACCAGTCAATAGGTCTCGTCCACGAATTTCCATCTTTTCAGTTTTAGTCGTCGCACTTGCTGAACCAATATCCACTTTAATCGCTTCTGCAGTACGTTCACCAATTGTTAAGTTATACGTTTTACGGATATAGCTTGTAATCGCAATGTCCATCGTATCGCCTCCGACACGAATCGACTCGCTTGTTACAATACCGCCAAGTGAAATAACTGCAACTTCAGTCGTTCCGCCCCCGATATCGACAACCATGCTACCTGTTGGCTCCCAAACCGGAAGTCCCGCACCGATTGCAGCCGCGAATGGCTCTTCAATCGTATACGCGTCTTTCGCGCCAGCTTGACGTGATGCGTCAATAACTGCACGCTGTTCGACAGATGTAATTCCGTAAGGCACACAAACCATTACGTTCGGCTTTTTAAATGATCCGCCAGAAGCTTTCATGGCTTCTCTCATATAATGTTCAATCATCGCAGTCGTAATTTCATAATCAGCGATGACTCCGTCTTTCATCGGTCTCGTTGCTATAATTGAACCAGGTGTACGTCCAATCATGTTTCTCGCTTCGCTACCAACAGCGACGATTTCACCTGTATGTGTGTTTTTTGCCACGACTGAAGGTTCGCGTAATACGATACCTTTCCCTTTTACAAAAACTAGCGTATTTGCTGTTCCCAAATCAATTCCTACGTCTCTTGCACCAAATCCAAACAAATCTGTTCTTCCTTTCTTCTGAACCGCTTATATACGGCATTCATCAAATCATACACCACATTATAGCGGAAAAGCGAAGAAAGTGATAGGGTTACATATACCCTTTTTCTTTAAGGCTGATGAACTGATGGTCCCCGATTATGACATGATCGATAACTTCAATCCCCATTAAAGCCCCAGCCTCGGTTAGTCTTTTCGTCACTTCGATGTCTTCCGGTGACGGCGTCGGATTGCCCGAGGGATGGTTATGAGCACAAATTATGGAAGCCGCAGATCTTTTTACCGCTTCGCGAAAAATTTCCCTTGGATGTACTATACTGGAATTCAATGATCCGATAAAAATCGTTTGCTTATGAAGCACTTCATTTTTCACATTTAAAAATAAGACGACGAAATGTTCCTGCGTGAGCGAAGACATATCCGTCATTAAGTAAGCTGCTGCATCTTCTGGCGAGCGAATGGTATACCGGCCTTCTGAATGCTTTTGATACATACGTTTTCCTAACTCAGCGGCCGCCAACAATTGCACGGCTTTCGCTTGTCCAATGCCGTTAATCTTTGTAAACTCCTCGACGGTAGCGTTACGTAAATCTTGAATCTTATCGAATGACGATAACACGCGATTTGACAGAACGAGAACAGATTCATCCTTTGTCCCCGTCCGAAGCAATATCGCGATCAATTCTTGGTTCGATAAACTAGGCGCACCTTGCCTGACAAGCCGTTCACGCGGCCTGTCCGCAATGTGAACATCACGAATCATCATTTTGGGTTCGAGGTCCAATTCCAGGTTAATTGTCATTTCCTGCAACACCCCTGACTCACCAATAAAGTTATGTAGGTCGATGCAGGTACAACAACGCTTTTACAAAAATTCTTCATTAAATCTCCTCCTTGCCATCATTCTAGCGGAGAACATTCAATGAGAAAATTGAGTATAAATGTAGATAATGGAATTTCGACCTGTTATTCAACCTCAAAAATCAATCTTCACGCAGTCCTGCTTACTCGCATAATGGGCAAGCAAATGTAGTCGAACGACTCGAACATCGTCTGTAAATGCCGTAATCGCAGTCAATTGTTCATTGAAAACTGACACCGTTTCGCTTTCATTTTCAGTTTCCAAATTTTTTATTTTCGCTACTGTATCGGCAACCAACGAATCCCGCAGCAATTTAGCCCCTACCGCTTCGCAACTACCTACATGTGCCGTGACTTCTTTGCGAAATGTTTCCCCGCTGTCGCTATCCATGATTTCCGCATCCGACAAACCAACCGATGACCAAATGTAGTACTTACCTTTGGAGACCCCATCACCTTGAATAATAGCAGCTGAAGCTAATGACGGATCAGCGGCTTGAAAAGTTGCAGCAGATTCCGCACTTGAAAAAACACCATGTTGTCTCGCAAACAGTTTTAGTGGAACAACTTGCGTGTCTACTGGTTTTTCGTCCTCTGACGCGGCTGGACCAGTCGTCGGGATTTCCGGCTTTTTAGGTTCGCTACCAAGTTTTTCGTTTGCCCCGACAATGATGAATCCGACTACTGCCACAGCAGCAATCCCAATAATAATCCCTTGAATAATTGCCATTACATAAGTGCCTTTTTTAAAATTTCTGCCGAATTTCATTTTCCTTCACCCCGTTTTGTCCTGCTTTAATGGAAAGTATATCCACCGAGCCACCACTTTAAAGCGGCCGGTAAGATTTCCGATCCCATTAAGCCCGATTCGTTCAACCATCATTCAAAAATTACCCGCGAATGAAGTATCCCTACTGTTACCGTAGCAGAAAAAAGGTGAAAAAAAACATGAGGTCTGTCAGAGACCCCATGAAAATTTATCGACTTATGTAAACATTGTCATATACCATTCGACAAGGTCAGCCCCCCAGAAATAACAAAGGATAGCCCCAATCGCAATGGAAGGTCCAAAAGGCACAGGCGTTTTTCTTCCCTTACCCGCTCTCCTCAAAATAATAATGCCGATAATCGAACCGATAAACGCGGCCACAAACAGCGTCAGTAACGTATTGACAGTACCGAGAACTAAACCGATGACAAAAAACAATTTTATATCCCCGCCGCCCATTCCACCTTTCGACACGACCGCGATGAAATACAGCACCCCGAAACCGACTACAGCGCCCAACAAGGCGTCCCACCACGGCGTTAAAGGGATTAGTATCCGGCACACCAACAACACGATAGCGAACGGTAGAAGCACTTTGTCGGGAATAAGCATATAAGCAATATCAGATACCGTAATAATGACAAAAAGAGACAAAAATAATATCGCGACAACTAATTCCAGACTAAATCCAAGCTGAAAATAAGCCAACGCGAATAAAGCACCAGTCACAAATTCCATAAATGGATAAATGAAACTAATCTTCGTATTACATCCCCTACACTTTCCTTTCAAGAAGATGTAGGAAAAAACCGGAACAAGGTCAAGTACCCCAAGATTCCGGTTACAATTCGTGCAATGCGACGGCGGTGAAACAATGGATTCTTTCTTCGGAACTCGCAAACCAACAACGTTGAAAAACGATCCGAAGACAATGCCATATATGAAAAATAAAAGCCCAATAACAATGTCCATTTAATCCCCCATATCCTCAGAGAAAAACGTCGTAAGCTGCACAGTTACATCCAGCCGTTTATCTGGTTCTTCTTGTGCCAATTCAAGTTCACCAGGTTGATAGAAATTCACTTCATCAATTCGAACGACCCGATCAAGACCTTCGATTTCATGTAAAAACTTAAGTAGGTGATCATAATCCAACACCTTTAAATCGATTTTCAGAGAGATAAGCTTTAATTCTTCTGGCAATAAACTGATATCGATTGGCGTAATTGGTTTTACAAGATCGACTTCTGTTTTCTCTTCGTCTGATTCAGTTTCTTTTTCTTCAACATCAGATTCAGTTTCATCCACTTCTTCCGTAGACTCCTCTTCCTTCTCTTCAACTTCTGGAGTCGTAATCGTTTGTGATACTTCCGCATCATAATTATTAAACGAAATCGAAACAATTTTAGACTCACTCATCAATTCAACTTCTTGAATCGTATGCAGCAAATTATCCAATTCACGACTGACAGGAAGTTTTTTTCGCAAGTCATATTCATTGGCATCGTCTGTTTCGACGACACTTAACACAGCCACTTGATTTTCCAATTCGCTATTCTCGATTTTCAATCCTTGAATCGCATATTTAATCCGTGTTTCTTCTTCTCCTTTAGGAAGAATTATATAATAATAAGCGACGCCTATTAAAAGAAAAGCGATTAACCCCACCAGCGCAACTAACCCTTTATTTTCACCCGTTTGTTTCATTCCGCGACACCGCCTGTCCGTATATAGTACGGATCGATCACAACCGTCAATTCATTCGCAAAGCGTTCGACCTTCTCGAAGCTTTCCGTCTGTTCGTCCTCTTCCGCATTACTTGGAGCCGGGTCAAACGTATAAATTTGTTCAACTTTCACATCTTGGAAATAAGGACTGCTAGATAAATCGCTGACATACGCAACAACTTCAGCCAACGTTTCAAAATCGACTGCAAATTTTATCGTACTCTCAGAAAAAACATAGTTTCGTAAATATGTATTTTCATTCACGTATTTATTAACTTCAATAAGCAGTGGAGATACAGGATAGGACACACTTTCAACAAACTCCACCGAAGTTGCAAGATCAATTTTTACTGGTGTGTCTAAAACGATAATCGACGATTCCAATTCCGCTTTTTCCACTTGCAATTGTTGCTCCTCGCTTTGAAGCGATTTAATCGTTTTATTCAATGAAATGTATTGAAATGAAAGGTAAATCACCAGTAACACAAAAGCTACCGCCAGTATAATGGTGAGCCAACGCCTACCAGGTGAAGGTCTGTCAATATGCGGAAGCAGGTTAATCTCAGGAGCCAAGTGAATCTTCCTCCTTCAATGAAAGACCAATCAACGCGACATGTTTTCGATTCAATTCTTTATAATGCTGTCGAACGAAAGCATCATCAACGATTTCAACGGGCATATCAGTAGTACCTTCCAATTGCTCTTTAATATAGGGCATCTCCGGGTTTTCACCAACAAGGACAATTTGATCAACAGACTTTTCGCCTTTATGAAACGAAAATCGGTAAAAGTTCAAAATCCGTTCCACTTCTAACACTTGTTCAGATAAAGACATCTTATATTCTTCAATTTCACCATCATATGTAAATACATTAATATCCAATAAGTCAGGCGCATATTTCCAACTCCGGTTCGGCGTTTCTACTGAATGATACCGAAGAAAATCCACGTTTTCATTTGAATAAATGCTAATCGATAATGCATTTATTGACCAATCAGCGACTAAATATGTATTTTCGGAATTGAAATAATCAATCGTTTTTAAAAATCGAATGATGGACAGCATGCGAACATCCAATATTTTGGGATTTAGATTAATATCATGATAAAGTTGCATAACTTTAACGACTTCCTCTGATGAAGAAGCATAGATAACCGCCTCCCCGTCCCCTTCTTCATGGTCATAAACATCAAGCAGCGGATTTTCGAAAGGCAAATGAATGGTGCGGCCTAATTCCATTTCAACATACCCTTTTAATTCGTTTGACGTCAATTCTTTCGGGTGATCAAATGTTCGCATCATGACGGAATGATCCGGAACGAAAAAGCGCAAGTCGTGCCTTGAAATATTCCAATCTTTTACGAGACTTTTAAGAATCTCAAAAAACGTGAGTTCATCGACGAGAACTTCATCAACGATAACCCCAGGTGGTAGCGCATATTCATATACTTTTGCCGTTTCTAAATCGCTATCTTGAGTAATGAGACCACGAATGACATAATCATTCATTTCAATCGCAACGACTCTATTTTTATTTCTACGAAACACTTTGTTGGCCCCCTTAAAAGAAACAATCAATTCATTTATCATCGAAGGAAACGAATGGGTCGTTTGCTTTGATGGTAAATGAAAAGAAAGACTACAGCAGCGGTGGGCTGCTGTAGGTTCGTTAATATTAATTAGCTGGTACTGTTCCTTCATTATTTAGAAGTTTATTAAGGTTTGCTTCATCAGTTTTACCTAATACAATCCCGGAATTATACTTACTGTTGCTAATATTTGCGAATCGTGAATATGATACTGACCAATCGTTGCCTACCCGTTCAGCAGAATAAGTGATATCAACCGTTCCATCCTTTTCCGGAATCCCCTGAACAAAACCTTTCAAAGCTGCTTGATTACACGTTGTAGTAATCACTTTCTCGGTTCCAACAGTAGCTTCTGTATCTTTACAAGCACCGTCAACAACTGCAATTTTTGCTCCGGAAAGTATATTAGATGCTTCTGCCAAAACCGCTTTATCTTTCGTGTTTGCAATTACCTTTCCGATCGCCGGCACTGCAATAACTGCAATAATTGCTAGAATAACAATAACTGCTAATAGCTCAATAAGCGTCAAACCTTTTTCGTTATTAAGTTGTTTCTTCATATTCTTAAACATTTCATTACCCCCACATTTTCTTAGTTTTTAGTACGTATTAATAAAAGCGGTCACTCAACTCTTTTCATCACCTCCTTAAAACTGAATTACTTGTTAGATTTGCTCATACAAGCTGAACATTGGAACCATTATTGCGAGGACGATTGTTCCGACAATTGCCGCTAAAAAGACAATCATTAATGGCTCGATTAAAGATTTTAACGTGTCAACCGTCCGGTCCACGTCATCCTCGTAAAATTCTGCAATTTTTTCTAACATATAATCAAGTGAACCTGTTTGTTCACCAATTGCCGTCATTTGTGTTACAAGTGGTGGAAATAACCAACTTTTTTCGAGCGGTGCTGACAATGTGCTTCCTTGTTCTAAACTAGCTCTAGATTCCAAAACTACTTTTCCAATCACAGGATTACCAATTACTTTTTCAACAATTGTTAGTGCGTTTAATATCGGCACCGAACTGCTAAATAAAGAAGATAAGGTCCGAGTCATTCGTGCAATGGCTGATTTTTGAAACAGTTTTCCGAAAATCGGCATTTTCAACATGAAATAATGAACCTTGTAATGAAACGAATTGTTATTCTTAAATAAATAATTAAAGCCAAATACAGAAACTAATATAAGAAGTAATAATAACCACCAAAATCCTTGCACAAACTCACTAATCCCCATGACAAAAATTGTTATTAACGGTAATTCTGCACCAAAGTCTTCAAACATTGCTATAAAAGTCGGTACAATCGTTAACATCAGAAAAATAACTACAGCAATCGTAATAACGAATAAGACTAGTGGATACATCATTGTCGATTGAATCTTCTTTGTTAACGCGTGCTGTTTCTCGTAATAGAATGCGAGCCGATCTAAAGTTTCATCTAAGTTTCCTGTCAATTCACCAGCCCGGATCATATTAACGAAAAGCGGTGGAAAGACTTTACTTTCTTTTGCTGCTGCATCTGAAAATGATGTACCCGATCGAACGTCTTCTTCTACCGCGAATAACGCTTTTTTCAACATCTTACTTGTTGATTGATCCGCTAATATTTTGGTAGATTCAACAAGCGTAACGCCTGCACGGATAAGTGTCGCAAATTGTCTGCAATAGATGACAAAGTCTTCGTTTTTAACTTTACCGCCAAGTGAAATTTGCGCGTGCAAAAGGCTTGTCGACTCCGCAATTTCCCTAGGATTTATGCCTTGTCTTCGAAGTTTTGCAACTGCAGCGGCTTCTGTATCGGCAGAAACGACACCTTTTTTGAATGCACCTGTCGATGTTCGTCCGCTATATTTGAAAACTGTTGACATTAATAATCACCTTCAGTCAAAAACTCTTTCGCTTCACTGTAATTAATGATGCCGTTTGTAATCAGTTGTTGAATGGAAACTTCTAAGGTATGCATGCCTAAGCTTCGACTTGTTTGAATAACGTTTTGAATTTGATGCACTTTTTCTGATCGTATTAAATTCGCAATGGCAGCTGTTTGAATTAAAATTTCTGTTGCTGCTACCCGGCCACTTCCGTTTTTATTGATGAATAATCTTTGTGAAACAACCCCTTGCAAGACGTTTGCAAGTTGTATTCGAACTTGGCTTTGTTGATGGGGTGGAAAGACGTCGATGATTCGGTCAATGGTTGTTGCCGCACTGCTTGTATGCAAGGTTGCTAATACTAAGTGACCTGTTTCAGCAGCTGTTATAGCTGTTGAAATCGTTTCAAGGTCTCGCATTTCACCGACAAGTATAATTTCTGGATCTTGTCGAAGTGCTGCACGTAGTCCATTGGCAAAGGTGTTTGTATCTACTCCGACTTCACGTTGGTTGACGATTGACATTTTATGTTGATGTATATATTCAATCGGGTCTTCCAATGTAATGATATGTCGAGCCGTATTTGTATTAATATAATCAATCATGGATGCGAGCGTTGTCGTTTTTCCGGAACCAGTAGGACCAGTCACTAAGATGAGTCCTTGCGGTTTATTCGCTAAATCATAGAGAATGGCCGGCATTCCCAATTTTTCAAAAGATGGAATTTCTGAAGGAATTCGACGGGCTGCAATTGAAATTTCGCCTCGTTGATGAAACGCATTGACACGGAAACGGCAGATGTCGCCGAGTGCGTAGTTAAAATCGGTTTCACCTTTCTCTTCAAATTCATCGGCCTTAGCTTTTGGTATAATCTTTTTCGCCATTTTTTCTAAATCCGGGGTTGAGAAAACCCGTTCATCCAATTGGCGAAGCTGCCCATCAATCCGATAAACTGCTGGAATCCCTTCAGAAAGGTGCAAGTCCGATGCGCCTTCTTCATTCGCTCTTTCTAACAATTTGTCAATTGTGTTTGGCATATCATCACATCCTTTATTCTGATGTCGCTACGCGTAATACTTCTTCGATAGTAGTTAGACCAGCTGCTACTTTATCTAAGCCGTCTTCGACAAGCGTATTATACCCTTGGCTTTTTGCGTATTCACGAATAACACCAGGGTTTTCTTTATTCAAAATTTGCGTTTTAATCTTGTCGTCAATCGATAAAATTTCGTGAATTGCGAGTCGACCGCGGTAACCGGTGTCGTTACATGAAGGACAACCTTTCCCCTCACTAATCGTCTCCATCGTCACGCCGTATGCTTCGAAAAATTTAGTTTCATGTTCAAGTGGTGCCCGCTCAACCTTACAATCACGACATACTTGTCGAACAAGTCGTTGCGCCATGATTCCAAGTAAGGAAGAAGACAATAGGAATGTTTCGATTCCCATATCGATTAATCTTGAAATGGATTCAATAGCGTTGTTCGTATGTAATGTACTTAAGACTAGATGCCCAGTTAATGAAGAACGAATGGCAATTTGAGCCGTTTCAATATCCCGAATTTCACCGACCATAATGACATCGGGGTCTTGACGAAGTATGGAGCGTAAACCAACCGCGAAAGTTAAACCGACTTCTTCACGGACTTGAATTTGGTTAATCCCTTCAAGTTGATATTCTACCGGATCCTCTACCGTGATAATATTTACTTCTTCATCGTTCAAGTAATTCAATCCGGCATATAACGTAGAGGACTTACCTGATCCGGTAGGCCCTGTTATTAATATAATGCCGTTCGGTTTTTCCAGCATGGAATGAAAAAGCTTGTAGTTCCTATCAGAAAATCCGAGTCGATCCAAATCATTTAAGGCATTGCCAAGGTCGAGGATTCGCATAACAATTTTTTCACCGTAAATGGTCGGCAAAGTTGAAAGACGTATATCAATCGGTCGGTGATTAACGACTGTTTTTATTCGACCATCTTGCGGAACTCTGTTTTCGGTTATATTCAAATTCCCCATTATTTTTACACGGGCAATAATTATGTTTTGCATGTTTTTCGGAACCGAGCGGTCGTTTCGTAAAACTCCATCTACTCTGTAACGAATCTTCAATTCTGTATCTTGCGGATCGAAGTGAATATCACTTGCCTGTTGCGCTACGCCGCTTGCGATAATTTGGTTGACGAGACGTACAATCGGCGAGTCATCATCTGTTATTTGCGTATCATCTTCCTGAACCGATGGCATATTATCCTGAATGACTTCATCCATTGATTCTTGCAGGTCATAATACTTTGTAATCGCCCGAAAAATATCATCCTTTGCGGCAATGCTCGTTTCAATTTGATAACCAGTAGCCATTCGAACTTCTTCGATGATGAAATAATCCATTGGATCTCCCATGGCAATTAATAATTTATTGCCATTTTTTCGGACCGGCATAATATTTGCACGTTTCGCTAATTCTTTCGGGACGATATGCGTCAGTTCCGGGTCAATCGTTTGTTGGCTCAAATGGATACGCGGAATTCCGAGTTGCATTTCAAGAATCTGTATTAACTGCTGTTCTGTTATAAGTTTTTGTTTTATTAAATAATCACCAATTTTTTCCTCTCGGCTTTTATCGTTCAATGCTTTTACTAATTGCTGTTCTGAAATAATATTCGATTCAATTAGCAAGTCGCCAAGTCGTTTCCGTGTGGCACGTTTCACATGAAGTACCTCCACTTCTTTATTTTTCGTCGGAAGTAATTAAGTTTCCGCCTTTATCGTATTCAGCGCTTTCATCTGCTTTAGCATCTTTATCACTTGTTTTCCCTTCGGTACCTGTTTTTTCTTCAGTGTCTGATTTCACTTCGTCGTTGGTCGTCTCTTTCGAAGGACTCTCATCTGAATTCTTATCATCCGTTGTGGAATCAGTTGACTCTTCGTTTGTCGTTGTTTCTACTGGCGCCGCCGAAGATACTAAAACCACCCTGTTCTTAGGTGGATAAAAGTCACGACTAACGAGTACATCATCTTCGAATGAAGAATTCAATTCAGAAATTTTTCTAAAGACTTGAATGCGCAAACCATCTTTACCTTCTTCTACTACCTTTTCTTGTCCCATCGCTAATTCAGGTGAAAGTCTGTAAATTGTTCTAGGTTTGACATGCTCTTTATCAGAAACATAATAGGTAATCTCGTATTTCGATTTAAATGAGTGCAATTCGACGGCTAACTTGCCTCCCTTAAGCGATGCAGAAATCATGAATGGCGTTTCAGTTTTGTTAAGGAATTTGAAATCCAGAGTTCTTGCCTGATTTACCTTCGCTTCAATACCGGGCTGTAAATATTTCGGCATAGCATTTTGAGAATGCCTTTCTAGTATTGTTAAGTCAGTTTGCAAGACTGCGCTGTACAAAGTAGATGCAACAAAATCGGCTGTTTCTTCACTATAGAACTCATCTACTTCTCCTAACATTGTTAGGAATGAGAATTGTTCATCATTGACGATTGTCGTATCATTCAGTGCTTCGGCTATTGCTTTAATGCCTGTCCCATCCACAGAAACGTCTTGAATTTCAAAGGAGATTCGTTCTAGATTATCTATGGAAAGTTCTACTTCTGTTGCTTCGACAGAACCCGCATTTAATAATTGTGCGTGTTCCATGATCGAATTAACTGTTTCATCCACATAAAATAAAGGCGCTTCTTTCAGTAACTCATGAATGTTTTCATCGATGACAACTTCAATTGGCAGTTGGGTACTTTTAGTATCTTCCCAAAACTTATACCAAGGCGTTTCTGTTAATGCTATAAACCGATCTACTGTTTTATTAATATCAAATGTAAAGTAAGAGCCAGGCACACTAATTTTTGCAGTGGTACCTTCAACGATCACATCATTACTTTTCCATTTCTCAACTTCAGAAGCTACTTGCGCTTGGATTGCCGCTTTCTTCGTTTCCGTAATTTCAATTCCCGCAATCGTAGCATTTGAAGAACCATCTCTAGCGGATGCTTGCAAGCCCGGACTAACCATTTGATAGATTAGAAATATAATGGCGACTAAACATAATATGGGTAAAAAGGACTTTATTTTCAATGATAAACCCCCTCAATTCGATAGTTTTATCGAATAAATTACTAATTTATCTATTAAATAAGTTTATTCTTACAGGGAATGATTTCCTCATTTTTAGTTTATACAATGGTATAGTAAAAAGCAACTAGATTTAATAAAATGTATTAGAAACCGGGAACTTGTACCTCGATACGTGGTACTCTTCTCACTGAAAACAACCAAAAAATAGCGCGCACGAAGTGACTTTATCACTTTGTACACGCTATTTTTTAATATATAAGCACTAACACCCATCAAGAATCGATAATATTAGACATCGGCCTTTAATTAAACTCTAGCACCCCTAGCTTCACTGTCATTATAAACGCCAACCAAATTTCGACCCGATTGTTTTCCGCCAATATAAAGCGCACGATCTGCATTACGAAGTAAATCTTTTGCATTTTCAGCATCTTCCGGGGCAGTGGCAACACCTAAACTTATCGTTATATTGACGTCAATCGATTTTCTATCGATAGGTTCTTCTTCTGTTAGATCTGGTGTAATTACGAAATTTGTTCTTTCCACTTCAACACGAATTTCCTCTGCAAGTTCTGAGGCTTCTTCTTTTGTGGTATTCGGTAACACGAAAACAAATTCTTCCCCACCGTATCTTGCCAACGTTGTGTTAGTTGTTTTAAAGTTTTTGAGCAAGTCGGCCAGGCTGACTAAGATGACATTGCCACATTCGTGTCCATACGTATCATTAATTTTTTTAAAATGATCGATATCCAACATAATGACAGAAAGGCTTGATAACTTCCCTTCATGAAGTTCATTCATATTTTCTTCTAGTTTAGGTTCTAAATAGGAAAAGTTATGCAGTTTCGTTAACCCGCATCGCTCACCTTTCTCGATTGTACTTTCATAAAATCGAGCTTTTTCCAATGAAATTGCAAAAAAGCCTGTCAAAATATCAATGAGATTCAAACTCTCTGGTTGGAACATGTTTTTACGAAAAGAAGTTAGAATGAGAAAGCCTTCTGTAACCTCATTACGAATAATC
The DNA here is from genome assembly GCF_018309085.1 of Sporosarcina sp. Marseille-Q4063. Lineage (GTDB taxonomy): Bacteria > Bacillota > Bacilli > Bacillales_A > Planococcaceae > Sporosarcina. Next base: position 517,686 of record NZ_CP070502.1, read on the forward strand.
GGAGCTGTTAAAACACTTCGAATGGTACCGATAAATTCAATAGTCGTTAATGTTTTTATATCTTTTTCATTAAAATAAATCCTTGTAAAAAAAGCATCCAGACCGTCATCAGCCTTTTTAATATCGTGAAATAAAAGGCCTTTTACCTCTTTCGTTATACCATTCGGTCCGTTGCCCATTAGAGGCACAAAATTAATACCGCCACGAAGATCTACCACATACGCGTTATCATACGGAACTACATCTTTTAATTTCACAAGAAATGTTTCAATAACTTCGTCGAATAATAATCGGTCAGCGAGTTCATGTCCAATTTCAGAAGCACTTGATAGCTGGTCTTTCACTGTTGTGGAACTGTTAAACATTCTTAATATGAACAAAACAATTACGAAAGGAATCCCGATGAGTAGAAGCGATTTATTGCTGAGATGCTCATTTAAGAAGTATAGTGCAATTCCGAACGGCACCATGATTATTGTTGACATATAATCCCATAGAGCACCTTTCGAAGTCAAAGAGAAAATATGTGAATTGAAATGAAAATAGACCTTCAACAATACATTATTGATAAGCGAATATGAAATTGCATAAATCAGTCCGAAATAAAATACTTTAGAAAAATCCATCGACCCAATGGTGCCACCCAAAGCATGGTAAATTGTCCCGCTTAAAAGTGATGTAAATGCAAAAATCGTAGAATTCACTAAAAACTTATGCGTAATAGGCAATGTGCTTTTTTCCGTGAAAAGTATAACTAACATAGCCATTTGTATAAAAACTATTTCGATGAAGAGTCCATACTGTAAGAAGATTGTCAATGTAATCCAGCGTTCCAATGAAATTGTCATGTTTTGAAATTGAATTGGGAGTAACATCGTTAAAAACATGATTGAAAATAAGATTACAATATTCATCCAATCAAGTTCTCTTGCAGGGAAATAAGTTTTGGCTAAAAAGAAGGAAGCTGGAACGACAAGCAGCCAAATAAAGAACATGATTATCTGCTGTTTTCTAGAAACATCCACCGTCATTCCCTTCCTTCCTTTTTCTATTTAATATAACCAGCAACACGATTTCGTCCGGCTTGTTTCGCGCCTAGATAAAGTGAACGGTCCGCATTGCATAACAAAACTTTTGCTTCATCAGCATCCTCAGGCGCATTCGATACGCCTATGCTTACAGTAATCGATATCAGGACTGGTGCACTTTGATTATTCAGGCTTGGGTACACTTGAAATGCATAACTTTCAATTTCAGAACGAATTTGTTCTGCAAATATCTTTGCATCGTACTTGGACATTCCTGGAAGTATTAAAACGAACTCTTCTCCCCCGTACCTCCCGACGATTCCTGTTTGAGGAACATGTTTCTTTAAAATCCGAGCAAGCGTCTGAAGTACTTCATTCCCGCTTTGATGGCCATACGTATCATTAACCGCTTTAAAATGATCAATATCCAACATTAATACCGATAGTTCATCTATTAATCCTTCATTTACAAGTTTCATCTCGTATTCTAGTCGGTCTTCCAAAAACCCAAAGTTATATAGTTTGGTAAGTGCGCAACGTTCACTTTTAATTACCTTTTCTTCGACGTTGCGCGCTTTCTCCACGGACACCGTGAAATATGAACAAAGAATGTCTAAAATTTGAAGATGATATTCCTTAAATGCCGATCTTCTTTGCGTTGAAAGAAAAAGCACCGTTTCAATGTTTTGATCACGTGAAATTGGTAAACAAAGAACACTTTGCATTTGATCAGGGGCATAATCTTTAGAGTCTTTCTCCCACTCATCTCGCTTCGAATAAATAATAGGTTTATTCCACATGAGAACTGATCCCGCGATACCTTGTCCAGGTGAAAGTCGATTAAAAATAACTTCAACGAATGCTCCTTTTTCATAGGAACGCACTAATTCTAACCAACCATCTTGATGATTGAATAAATATGCATATTCTGCATTAAACATTTCCGAAACCTTTTCAATAAATTGATCAACGACCTTTTTTTCAGTTACATTATTTGAGAGTTGGTGGCCTATTTCACCAGCCTGTTGTAAATTACGATTGATTTCTTCTGTATTGCTATAAATTCGGAGCATATACGTCATTATTAAAAAGGGGACGCCAAGTAGAAAAACCGCTCCAAATCCAACGTATTCTGTTAAAAAATATAAAGTTAATGAGACAGGGATTACACCAAAACCTGAAGCATAGTCCGATAATATTTTGTTCGATAAATAATTGGAAGGGGTCGATTTTATATATGAATAGAGCTTTAATAACAAATCCCTAATAAACGAATGGGAAAATTGATAACAAAAAAAAACTAAAATAACTGGCCAAAACTCCATCATACCTATTTCACCGCCAACTAGGTGAAATACATTTGCACTAATCATTGATAAAGTGAAAAATAGTGCAGAGTTAAGAAAAAATCGACTTAACATTGTATACGTATTACCAGACGTTAACAAAAAAGCAAGCACAGATAGTTGCATCACGATAATTTCAGCCATTATCCCATATTTCAAGAACACGGGTATTGTTACCCACATGACCAGAAAAAGAGGTTGTCCACCTTTTTTTATTGGATATAACAGCGTGATAAAACCAAACGCTATGTATATGAATAGATGTATCCAATTGATTTCATGAAGATTGTAATTTGATAATAGATAAATCAGCCCAGGCGGAACTATGACTAACCACACAATAAAAGCCCATAAAGTAGTTCTATTATATATTTTCATCATAATTCACCTCTCATAACTTAGTATCTACTATCTCGCTGAATATACTGAAATCTTAACAAACTAAACGTACTTTGTCACTTACACAATCGCATAAATTTTCAATTAAACATTATTGCCTATCGGTATTTAAGACTTGCTAAAAGATAGAGCGAACCCGTGACTATACTCTTGGTATTCGTTTTCTCGACTAGTTCTATAGTGCCTCCTAGAGCAACTAGTACTTTTTTCTTCTTAAAATTACATTTCTCCATTAATTCATTTCCACTGGCAGCTTCTTTATGCGGGAATGTAATAAACGTAAAAGATTCCGCTACGGGAATAAGTTCGTCCAACGTACCTTTAATGTCTTTTCCTTTTAACATCCCAATCACAAAGTCTACCTTCTCATTCGGGAACTCCGTCTTAATAGTATTTGTAAGCGCCCTAGCAGCTGCAGGATTATGAGCCCCGTCCAAAAAGATTCTGGGGGCAATTTCTTGGAATCGATGTGCAAGTTCGGTTTTTGCTATTCCGCTACCAACTTTATCTTCCGAAAGTGATATACCAGCCATAAGTAAGGCTTGAATCGCAATCGCGGAATTTATACCTTGATGTTCGCCTTTCATTTTGCGCTCACATAACTTGAAGTTTTGTTGCCCTTTAAATTGTTCTTCGTTTTCCATACTGAAATCAATGCCGTAAATCCGAAGCAAACTCCCCTTCTCCCCCGCTACTTGCGAAACAACCTGTAAAGGTTCAGTCTGTAAAGGACCAGTTATTACTGGAATTCCTTTTTTTATTATCCCAGCTTTATGAACTGCGACCTCATTTAAGGTAGTTCCAAGAAAAGTCGTATGATCAAGTGCTATCGACGTAATGACGGACACAAGGGGAATAACTACATTTGTACTGTCTAGTAATCCGCCCATACCAGTTTCGACTAATACGTAATCTGGTTGAGACCGTTTAAAAGAAATGAATGCCGCGACAGTCAGGAGTTCAAAATCAGTTAACATACCACTTAGCTCTGTCATTTCTTTAAATGTTTGATTCAATTCTTCTTCTGAAATTGGAGTTCCGTTCAATCTTATTTGATCGTGAATGTCGAATATTGCCGGTGAAGAAAATACGCCCGTTGAATACCCATTTTCTTTTAATATTGATTCCATAAAAGCAATTGTTGAGCCTTTGCCATTCGTTCCGGTTACATGAATGATTTTCAACGTCTTTTCAGGGTTTCCAATTACTTGTAGTGCTTTTTGTATGGCTTCTAAACCTGGTTTTATCGCATCATCGCTGTTAATTCCCCAGCGTTCTTTATATTCTTTCATTTTTGGAATCATCATAAGTCCCCCGTGTGGTAAAATATTAGTAGCTTAATTATATCATGACCGGAGGAAAATCCATGACTAGTTGTTGGGTAATATATAACGGAAGTTTGACAAGTGATAAATTTAAAGATCAGGCAGTATTAATTAAGGAAGCTGCTGAACGGGCGGGCATAAAAGCTGAGTTGAAGAAAAATTATGAAGTAATAATGGATTTGAGTATTGAATTCAAACATCAACCAGATTTTGTTGTTTTTCTAGACAAAGATATACTACTTGCGAAGTTTTTGAAAAATAAAGGGATTCGAATATTTAATGATCCCATCGTTATCGAAACCTGCGATAATAAGGCGAATCAATACTTGGAGTTGTCGAAGCATGGCATTCCAATGCCTAAAACCATTATTGCACCAAAAGTATATCCAGCATTTACGATCGCTGAATCTGGTTATTATGAAAAAATTCTCGAAGAATTAAAACTTCCAATGATTATTAAAGAAGGTCATGGATCGTTTGGGATGCGGGTTTATTTAATTGAAACGAAAGAGGAGTTTTACGCGAAGACAGGTGAACTGCGCGGAGTCGACTACGTTTTTCAAGAGTTTATTGAAACGAGCAAAGGACGAGATATTCGTGTAAATATCGTCGGTGGTGAAATTGTAGCGGCGATGTACCGCCATTCAGAAACAGATTTTCGAGCTAATATTACAAATGGTGGAGTTGCGAAAGATATTGAATTAACGAATGCGCAAAAGAATCTAGCTATGCGTGCAGCCGATGCTGTGGGTGCCGAGTTTGCTGGGGTCGACCTATTATTTGGTGAAAATGAAGAACCACTTGTATGTGAAGTAAACGCAGCTGCCCATATACGAAATATTTACAATGTCACGGGGATTAATGTAGCCGATTCGATGATTGCGTATATATTGAGGGAAATTGGATGAAAGGTTATGTTTATTATTCCAGGGAAGAATCAATAAGGAATCGCGCGTTTATCCATGATTTAATAGACGAAGCGAACAAAAGTGGCATTGATCTCCAACTGATTGTTGATGATGAACAACCAGATGCTGATGCAGATTTCATATTGTTCAGAGACCGGAATCCGGAAATATCTGCATCATTTGAGCGACAAGGGTTTCGAGTTTTTAATCGTTCTGAAGTGAATGGGATTGCGAATGATAAACTTCGGACATTTGAATTAGCCACTCTATTGGGTGTGCCAGCAGTTCCAACTAAAAAACTTCGTTCAATAAATGATATTCAATCTTACCCCGTTGTTATAAAAACTGCGGATGGTCATGGTGGAAATGAGGTATTTCTTTGTAAGTCTGCGGTAGAAGCAAAAGGATTTATTTCTAAATTTACAAATAGAAGCCTTATTGTTCAACCATATACTGAATCGAATGCAACCGATGTTCGTGTTTTTGTTATTGGAGAAAAAATTGTAGGGGCTGTTAAACGTAGGGGTAATGATTCGTTTAAATCTAACTACATTTTAGGTGGGTCTATTGAAAAATATAAAATGTCCAGTTGGCAGGAAAATGAAGTTGTTCGGATTGCAAAAGCACTTAAAAGCGACTACATTGGAATCGACTTTTTATTGCTCACCAATGGACGTTTGATATTGAATGAAATCGAAGACCCTGTCGGAGCACGATCGTTGTATCAAACGCATGATTTTTCAGTTGCAAAGAAATTGATGGATTATATATTGATAAAACAAAATTACCGATAAATATATTATATCGATTAAAACTCCCGTATTATCCTGTTTGGAATAAGTTTCATATAATTATAAATAAAAAATTGATCTCATTAAATTGATTACCAAATTACTTGAGTCTACGTAATTATCGTAGTAACGATTTAAAAAATAAATAGCGTATGTAAGTAAAGACCCTAAATCCGAGATGCCAAATAAATCGATAGCAATAGAATGCGTAGGTATTTCACAAACAATAAAAGCTTCGTAGCGATTTATTCTACGAAGCTAACAATTATTGATTAATCAGGACAAACTTAATATTTTACATCTACTTCAAAATTTGGTGTTTCAGGATTAGCTTCGTAACTGGCACCTTCAATAACTGTTGACCCGGCACACTCATTAACAAATGCTGATAATGATCCAGTTCGTTTTTGACTGTCCTTTGCATTTGAAGGCCAATTAGGTTTAACAGCGCCTGAATAAAAAACTACGCGATTATCTGCGGTTTTCTTATCGAAAGTTAATTTTTCCACTTTGTCTTTTGGAAAACCATCAATATTTATACAAAACATACCACCGGGACTTACTTCTATATCTTTCCCAATAGTTAATTCCCCAATTCCCATTCCGTTGCCATCTTTAATTCCTAGCAAAATAACCCTTCCCGCGACCTCCATTTTTAAATTATTTACCACCTTAATAGTCTGTGCGATTAATGTAAAGTTCATTTTATTCATATTGTTTTTTGCGTCCAAGAATCCTTTATGCACCCAAATCAAACCACCCTGATTATTTGGGTTATCGCTATCTACATTGCCGCTAGAGTAAAATTTACCTGGATCACAATGTCCATTTACAGTGCAAGGTGAAGTTACTTTTTTATAATCATCTCTTGATTGAAAGTAATTAAAGACATCCTCCGGGGCCGTTATATTTTCTGTTCCGGGATTATCTTCCAATGGTGAAGTTGTTATAAACTCTGGTATATTAAACTCAAGAACTGTACTCAATTCTCTTTCCGGTTGTGAAATGGATGAGCCTATTACCTTAAAATTAATTATTATTTTATCTTTCATATTTTCAAATGTTTCAATTGATAATTTTGGATTGCTTAAATTATAGGAAGGTAATGTATGGGTAGAATCTAATGGTGTACTGCCTTCAGTCGCAAATGAATTGATAGAGCCTTCTAATTTATCCTTATAATGCTTCAGAGCATCGGCCTTAATATCATCTATTGTTTTGATAGACGTACAAATCGGAAGACTTTTGTTTTTCTGACAAGAATTATAAGCAATTAAGTATGGTTCGATTATCGTTGTAAGGGTACTTTTAGTTGCTTTAACCTCTTCAATTTCCATTTTATTTAAATAATAATCTATTCCCATCTCTGCCGCGACCACAGCCATATTATTTGTGTCAATAACTTTCTCCTGTTTAGCGTTACTGACCGACGCAGTTACAAAAGATGCAGAAATTATCATGATGAAAGTGATGACAAAAAGCACGATTAAAAGTGTATATCCTTTTTCATTTCCCTGCTTCCACATGTTTTACTTCCTCCTTAATTTGTAGTTGACTTGTATCTTGCAAACCTGGTCTTTACTTCAACATTCAATTCCTCGTTTTTCGGATCTTTTACTATTAAAGTCGTCGAAAAATCCTTTTCTTTCGGAAGAATAGTTCCAGGGTTATCTAGTAAAGAGTAATGATAATTGCTCCCTATAATACTTTCAACGCCGTCACATGAGGTTGGTATTTGCACGTTATTGCATTCTTTAAAAACTAGTTTATCATCGCTAGTAACAATAAGTTCGTATGCATCTAAAGTCCGATGTTTTTGTAATATCAATGAAACTAAATAGTTCGCCTCTTGTTGCATTTTAACTTTTTTTGTTTCTACGACATTATATTTGAAGGAGATAGTAAAGGTCGTCATAATAAGTGTACCTATTAATGACACAAGGACAAGTACTGCAAGAAGTTCAATTAATGTAATACCTTTTTCATTTTTTACAAACATTTTACTATCCTCCTTTTCCTACTTAACTATTTTAGCCTCAATATAGCCATAAGATTCACTATTTATTTTCCCGTCTGCTAATACTTTTAAATGAACCTTGTATAATATAATATTTTCTGGATGAATTTTACTATCAAGATCTGGAACTGGATCTGTATAAAAGTCTGCTTCATATATATAATCATTTTTTTCATAGTTAATTCTTAATGCATTTTTAGATAGATCAACCGGATTTTTAATGACTGTTTCATTAGTTCCTAAAATTATGGCATTAATATCATTCTGGTTCAAGGGACTGACATATGGTTCTTTCTTATTTTTAATGAGTGCAATTTCTTCTCTAGCAAGGTTCATCGTTTCCAATTTTATTTCTGTCTTTTTATTAAACAATGTCATCTGTGGAAAAATCGTCATAAATCCTACGAAAACAATACCTAAAATAACCAGGGATGCAAGAACCTCGATAAGGGATAGTCCCTTATCATTCCGAAAATATTTCTGCATAGCAAATCTCCTTTCCAAGTTAAACGGTTCCGATTAGTTCTCCTGAAAATAATTACTTTGTAATTCATTACGCCTATATTCAATATTAATAATCACTAAATCTTTCATACTTGAATCAATAGTACCACAGATTACAAGGAATATGTTACCACATTCAACTATTTTTTGAATCTTTGCTTTCCATCTGACAAATTGTTACTTATAACGTAATAGCCCCGTCACACGGTGTGACGGGGCCAGTTTTATTTTGGTGTTTTCAATTAAATCTCCTTCAATTCCTTCATACGCTTCTCTACAGTCGCATATTTCTCAAGATAATCCTTTTCCTTAGCACGTTCTTCAGCTACAACTGCTTCTGGTGCATTATTCACAAATCGTTCATTCGCGAGTTTGCCTTGGACAAGTTTGACTTCACTTTCCCATTTCTTTAACTCTTTTGCTAAACGAGCTAGTTCTTCATCAATATTTAACAAGCCTTCTAGTGGTAAGAATAATTCTGCGCCTGTGATGACGGCTGACATTGTTTTGCCTGGCGCTGCGATTCCTTTACCGATTGTTAATGGTTTTGGATTACAGAAACGTTCGATGTATTTTCTGTTCGTTTCGAAAATCTCGGCTGTTTTGTCGTCTCTTGTTGAAATATAGAGCGGAACTTCTTTACTCATTGGCGTGTTCACTTCTGCACGGATGTTTCGAACGGATCGAATGATGTCCATTAGCAATTTCATTTCAGAAGCACGTTCTTTATCGGACAATGATTCATCAACCGTCGGCCACGGCGCGATTGTGATTGATTCGCCTTCGTGTGGGAGGTTCTGCCAGATTTCTTCGGTGATGAATGGCATGAACGGGTGCAGTAGACGCATCGTATTGTCAAGGACATATGCGAGTACTGAACGCGTCATCTTTTTCGCTGCTTCATCTTCACCGTATAATGGCAACTTCGCCATTTCGATGTACCAGTCACAGAAGTCATCCCAAATGAATGTGTAGAGTGAGCGGCCTACTTCGCCGAACTCATATTTATCGGCTAGATTTGTTACTTGCTCGATGGTTTCATTCAAACGAGTTAAGATCCATGTGTCTGCGACTGATTTCTCGCCGGATAAATCGATTTCATCGTATGTCATTCCGTCCATATTCATCAATGCGAAACGGGATGCGTTCCAGATTTTATTGGCGAAGTTCCAATTGGATTCGACTTTATCCATGGAGAATCGGATATCCTGCCCCGGTGATGCGCCTGTTGAAAGTGTGTAACGAAGTGCATCGGCACCGTATTTCTCGATGACTTCCATCGGATCAATTCCGTTGTCGAGTGATTTCGACATTTTTCTTCCTTCAGAATCTCGAACGAGACCGTGTATTAAAACGTCTTCAAATGGACGTTCTCCTGTAAATTCGAGTGCTTGGAAAATCATGCGTGACACCCAGAATGCGATAATATCATACCCTGTAATAAGTGCATTTGTCGGGTAGTAACGTTTGAATTCTTCATTGTCCAAATCAGGCCAACCCATTGTTGAAAACGGCCATAGTGCAGATGAGAACCATGTATCTAGGACATCTTCATCTTGTTTCCAATTTTCTATGTCCTCTGGCGCTTCATTGCCAACATGAACTTCACCGGTCTCTTTATGGTACCAAGCTGGAATTCGGTGGCCCCACCAAAGTTGGCGTGAAATGCACCAGTCGTGGATGTTTTCCATCCATCTGAGGTATGTGTTTTCAAAACGATTCGGAACGAAATTGACTTTTCCTTCGCCTTTTTGAAGGTCGATCGACGCTTCCGCAAGTGGTTTCATTTTAACGAACCATTGTGTTGATAGGTACGGCTCAACTACCGCGCCACTTCGCTCTGAATGACCGACTGAGTGGAGATGGTCTTCGATTTCAAATAGAACGCCCATTTCTTGAAGATCTTTGACGATTTCTTTACGACATTCAAAACGATCCATATCTTTATATTTTCCAGCACGTTCATTCATCGATCCGTCTTCGTTCATCACGAGAACTCGTTCTAGGTTGTGGCGGTTTCCGATTTCAAAGTCATTCGGATCATGCGCTGGCGTGATTTTAACCGCACCGCTTCCGAATTCCATATCCACGTAATCGTCAGCAATAATTTCAATTTCACGTCCAACGATTGGAAGCGTCACTGTTTTACCGATTAAATGTTTGTAACGTTCATCTTCAGGGTGAACCGCAACCGCAGTATCGCCGAGCATCGTTTCAGGACGCGTCGTCGCGATTTCAATGCTGCCAGTTCCATCTGTTAGTGGGTAGCGCATATGATAGAATGCACCCTGCACATCTTGATGGATAACTTCGATATCCGATAAAGCCGTTTTTGTTTTCGGATCCCAGTTAATGATGTATTCACCGCGGTAAATTAGCCCTTTATTGTAAAGTTTGATAAAGACTTCTTGGACCGCTTCCGATAATCCTTTGTCTAATGTAAAACGTTCGCGCGTGTAGTCAAGGCCAAGACCTAGTTTCGCCCATTGTTCACGAATATGGGAAGCGTATTCTTCTTTCCAATTCCATGTTTCTTCAATGAATTTTTCGCGTCCCAAATCATAGCGTGATTTACCTTCTGTACGAAGACGTGCTTCAACACGTGCTTGAGTTGCAATTCCCGCATGATCCATTCCCGGAAGCCATAACGCGTCGTACCCTTGCATGCGTTTCATGCGCGTTAAAATATCTTGGAGTGTCGTATCCCAGGCATGCCCAAGATGGAGTACGCCCGTAACGTTCGGCGGCGGAATGACGATAGTATAAGGTTCTTTACCGCTTTCTGGTTGGGCTTCAAAGTACTTCCCTTCGAGCCACCATTGGTAACGGCCATTTTCAATTGTCCCGGGTTCGTATTTAGTCGGCATTGATAAATCTTCAGTTGACATGGTTAGTTCCTCCTCTTAATTTTGGATACAAAAAAACTCCGTTCGTCTTAAAAAAGGACGAAGGAGTTGTTCGCGGTACCACCTTTATTTGTGCACAGCAAAAAAATGTACACCTCATACTTGTATAACGGCTTCAAACCGGTTTCCACTAATGAAGAATAATCTTGTTCATGGAAACTGCTCACGGGGGACATTCTGTGCATCGTTTACAGGGCCTCTCACCGTTGGCACCCTCTCTTTAGAAAATTATGTCACGTACTATTCCCGTTCATCGCATCAATATGCAGTTGAATTGATTATATAGGAAAACAGGCGAGTACGTCAAGTAAATCACGAAAGGATTGTGTTATGAGAAAAGGTTATAACCCATACTTATTGCCACCTTGGTTACGGAAATGCAGATTTTATGCTAAAACCATTATTATTCCGATTGCCGTTTTTCAATTAATTCGCATGTTGATCGTCCCGACAGCCGGCGATTTTCTATTACTGTGCTTTCTCGGAGGATTAGCTTTCGCTTTGCACCGAAACATTATTTGAGCGAAAAAGCGTTGTTGAAACACCGTCTTCTAATCCAGCGAGGAATCCTAATGTTTCATCTTCTTCCCCATCTTGAATTGATACGTTTTCATATTTCACAGTGTGTTCTGGAGCAGATTTTTCTTCAACCACTTCGGCTGTTTCAGCAACTTCTGGTGATTCTACTGTATCTTCTACTGTAGCTTGGTTCGTACTATCATTTGGGACAACAATGATTTCCCTGTAAGAACATTGCACTTCCCAAATGACTGCAATTGCGCCTTGTCCTTCCATTTCGCATTGCGCATTTGCCGTAACGATGTTTAAAGGATCATTTGCCTCGGGCGGTAAATCAATATTAAACGGAACTGCATATTCAAAATAGCCTAAGTTCCCATTAAGCTCGACGTCGTCAATTAAAATTGCAGATTCTACTTGCTCAGTTCTAGGTGCTTCTAGGTCAAATTGGACATTCACTGCTAGATGGTAGATGCCAGTCATGCGGACCGATGCTTCGTTGGATCGATCGATTGTGAACCTCGGCGTTACTCTGACCGACTCTGTACCTGTTGGAGTTCCCGTCGCTTCCGGAAATACAAAGTCCTCTTTCATTTGCCATTGTACAGTTTTCATATTTTTCTCCTCCTATTCCCTCACAAACAATTGTATGCTTGGTGATTGGTTGTTAGAAGATGATTTGGGGGAAGTTTTATATTGTTAAGCAAAATATAGCAAGTCCATTGAAAAAGGCCACTAAGCATAACCTACTAAGAACGCTTCGGCGCTGGTGGATGCCTCCCGCAATAAGCCTGATAGAAAACCACTATCAGTCTTATTGCTCCGGCTACCACTTGTGAGGCGCCTACGCTGGATTTTTATTTGTAGATGATTGACGTTTTTGTAGTTGAAGATTTGAAAATTGCTTTTATTGTTACGCACTAAATACATACAAAGTTTCACAATTTAAAGTAGTCACTAAATAACTTTCTTTATACAGCGAAAGTAATAGTTGATTGGAGTGCAGGGTGGCGACTCCAGCGGAATCAGCGAGACAGCCGAGACCCTGGACTGAGCGCAGCGAGGGAAGCGGCTCGGCGCTCGCCCGCAGGAACGCGTCCGCCCGGAACGGAAATCGACGGTTTCGTAGGCAAAATCAATTGAAATAGGTGCTTTGAGTCACATTAGTCGTTTCGACAGCCTCTTTAGTCGTTTAGAATTGACTATAGTCGTTTCGATTGGGGTTTTAGTCGTTTGAGGATGCACTATAGTCGTTTCGACGGCGGTTTTGGTCGTTTGGAGTATAGGAAGCGACAGGGGCGAACTATTTCTTTCGATATCCATGAAAAAACCGGGTACTTGAACAATAATACGTTCAAGTACCCGGTATGAATTAATTATTATCGAGCTAACTTTTCAAACACAGTATGGAACGCTTCAACCGTTTTCGCAATATGTTCCTCAGTATGCGCTGTTGAGATGAACATGCCTTCGAATTGTGAAGGCGGCAAGAAAATGCCTTCTTCCGCCATTAGACGATAGTAATCTGCAAACAATTCAAGATCTGATGTTCTAGCTTTGTCATAATTGATGACATCCTCATTCGTGAAGAAGAAACCAATCATCGATCCTGCACGGTTTACTGTGTGCGGGATATTATACTTTTCAGCCGCCGCGCGGAAACCAGCTTCAAGTTGGTCGCCTAGCTTCATGAAATGATCATAAGATGCTGGTGTTAACTTTTTCAACGTTTCAATACCCGCAGTCATTGCAAGTGGGTTACCTGACAACGTACCTGCTTGGTAAACAGTTCCTGCCGGCGCGATGTTTTCCATGATTTCTCTTGACGCACCGTATGCGCCAACTGGTAGTCCGCCGCCAATTACTTTACCGAGACAAGTAATATCTGGTTGAACATCAAAATGTCCTTGTGCACAGTTGTAACCAACGCGGAAACCTGTCATAACTTCATCGAAAATTAGCATTGACCCATTTTCGCTAGTTAATTCGCGGAGACCTTCTAGGAATCCTGGTTGCGGTGGGACAACACCCATATTTCCAGCAACAGGCTCAACAATGATTGCTGCAAGATCGTCACCGAACTCATCGATGGCAACTTTCACGCTTTCAAGATCATTGTAAGCAACCGTGACTGTGTTTCTTGCAATGGATTCTGGAACGCCCGGGCTGTCTGGAAGTCCTAGTGTCGCGACACCAGAACCTGCTTTAATCAGCAGAGAGTCGCCGTGTCCGTGGTAGCATCCTTCAAATTTCAAAATAATATTACGACCTGTAACGCCTCGTGCTAAACGAAGTGCACTCATCGTCGCTTCCGTTCCCGATGACACCATACGTACCATTTCCATCGATGGTACGCGGTCGATAACGAGTTCTGCAAGTTCATTTTCAGCCAATGTCGGCGCACCGAAACTTGAACCCGTTTCTGCAACACGCTTGATACCTTCAACAACATCCGGATCCGAGTGGCCTAAAATAAGCGGGCCCCACGAAAGAACGTAGTCGATGTATTCATTGCCGTCAATATCCGTAATCATTGCACCTTTACCACTTTGCATGAAAATCGGATCCATATTCACCGATTTAAATGCGCGTACCGGCGAGTTAACTCCGCCCGGCATTAAGTCTACTGCTTTTTCAAACGCTTGTTTCGAGTTCGTATAATTTTTTTCCAATTATTTTCCCTCCAACCATTTAGCTGCATCTTTTGCATGGTACGTCATAATTAAGTCCGCACCTGCACGTTTCATACTTGTTAATGTTTCAATCACAATTTCTTGTTCGTTTATCCAACCATTTTGCGCTGCCGCTTTCACCATCGCGTATTCCCCGCTCACATTGTAAGCAACGACTGGCAAAGTGAAGTTGTTTTTCACATCGCGCATGATATCAAGATACGAAAGCGCCGGTTTAACGATTAAGAAATCTGCGCCTTCCTCCACATCTGCTTCTGCTTCACGAATTGCTTCAAGTCGGTTTGCCGGGTCCATTTGATAGGTTTTACGGTCTCCGGATTGAGGTGATGAATGCGCCGCATCGCGGAACGGTCCGTAATAAGCGGATGCATATTTGACTGCATACGACATAATCGGGATGTTGACAAATCCTGCCTCATCAAGCCCACGGCGAATTGCCGCGACAAATCCGTCCATCATATTCGACGGCGCGATAATGTCCGCACCGGCTTCCGCTTGGCTAATTGCCGTTTTCGTCAATAGTTCAAGCGACTGGTCATTCAATACATAGCCGTCTTCAATGACGCCGCAATGCCCGTGATCTGTATATTGGCAAAGACAAGTGTCCGCAATCACGACGAGATCCGGATGACGTTCTTTCACAAAACGAGTTGCTTGTTGAACGATTCCTTCATCTGCATACGCTTCAGTCCCCACTGCGTCTTTCTTTTTCGGAACACCGAACAATATAATCGACGGGATTCCAAGCGATACCACTTCATCCACTTCGGCAGCTAGATGATCCAGCGACAATTGATAGACGCCCGGCATCGATTCAACTGCATTTTTAATATCGTCACCTTCGACGACAAAAATCGGATAGATGAAATCTTCTTTTTGTAAAACTGTTTCCCTTACCATCGAACGTAGTGTTCCAGAATTACGCAACCGTCTATTTCGACGGAAATTTAATTTATCCAAACGTAACATCCTTTCGGCTCGCCAATTTATCGACGAGATGCTTTAAAGTATATGTCTCAGGTCGGACATGAACAGTAGCACCGACTTCTTTCAGTGCTTTTTCAGTGACATGCCCGATAGCTCCTACAGTGTAGCCGTCCCACCCGGTTTTGGGTGCCACTTCTTCTGCGAATATCTCGACAGCTGATGGACTCGCAAATAACACCGAAACAGCCTTTTCGCGTTGCAATAAATCCACAAGCGCTTCTGTGTTTTCTCCGGCTTTTTCAGTTTTATAGATTGTCCATTCATCAACTTCAAACGGCAATTCCTCACTGATTGTAGGTCCTGCAATCGATCCTCGTAGAAATAATAATCGGCGAATATCATTTTCCTCTGGGTCAAATTCTTTCACGAAAACATCTGCACTAAAAACTGTCGGGATAAATTGCACTGAAAACCCGATTTTTTCAAGTGCGGCTGCGGTGCGTGTGCCGATTGCCGCGATATTTGATGGAATCATGTCAGCAGATACGCCGTGGCGCTTCATTTTCGCTTCAAATGCCGATACGGCAGTTTGACTTGTGAAAATAAGCCAATCATAAGACGGACTAGCTTCAAGGCGTAATTTATCAGTAGGCTCTATTAATTCCGCGACTTTTATTAGCGGGAGAGATACTGGATCTCCCCCGTACGTTCTTACCAAATCAAATACATCTTCTGACTTCGGCGTTCCGGTAAAGACGACTGTCTTCCCTTTTAAAGGTTCACTTTCCTTCATTCATCTCGGCCATCACTTTCTCTATAACATCCCCGGCACCTTCAGCACGTAGTGTTTTTGCAACTTGCTTCCCTGCTTCAACTGGATCCGAGTGAACAACGCTATCTTTAAATACTTGAGTAGCATCTGGTGAAGCGATGTATCCCGTAAAGTGGATATTTGTTCCGTCATACTGCGCATATCCAGCAATCGGAACTTGGCAAGAACCGTTCATTTCCGATAAAAATGTACGTTCCGCATCAATTTCTTTCCATGTTTTATCATCCGAAACTTTTGCAAGTTCAGCCAATAATTCTTTATCGTCCACGCGGCATTCGATGGCCAATGCCCCTTGACCGACAGCTGGAATGCAATCTTCTACGGACATATATTCAGTCACAACATCGTCATCCCAACCGACACGTTTCATGCCCGCAGCTGCTAGTAAAATCGCGTCATATTCACCATCGCGCAATCTTCTCATGCGTGTTTCAATGTTTCCGCGAATCCATTTGATCTCTAAATCAGGACGTAGCAACAGTAATTGTGAACTACGACGTAGGCTTGACGTACCGACAACCGCGCCTACTGGCAGGTCTAAAAACTTCACATGGCCATTTGAAATGAATGCATCACGTGCATCAACGCGCGGTGGAATGCAGCCGATGATGAGTTCTTCAGGTAATTCAGCCGGCATGTCTTTTAAGCTATGTACAGCAAAATCGATTTCTTTATTGAGAAGCGCTTGTTGAATTTCTTTTACGAAAAGTCCCTTACCGCCTACTTTGGATAGCATGACGTCAAGGATTTGATCACCTTTTGTCACAATTTCTTTGATTTCAAATTCGAATGGCACGCCCGCCTCTTTCAGTTGTTCAATAAACCATTTTGTTTGTGTCATGGCTAAATTACTTCTTCTCGAACCTACGATGATTTTTCTCATTCAACTCAACCTTTCATAAGGGGTTCATTAAACCCAAAAATGGAATCCGGACAATGTGCTGCCCAGAAAGAAATTAATAATAACAAAGAGGAATACAAATATATTCGCCCATGCGCTGTTATTTCCTCTCAGTCTACCTGTATGCATGGCCAATAAAACAAGAATATACAAAATCAGGATTAAAAACGAGCTAACAATCTTAAAGTCAAAGAAAGACCACTCATTCAACACGAGATGCGCCCATTGTGTTCCAAGAATTAGGCTAATCATCAGTAATGGAATACCGATAATGACGCCGACTTTCATGCCTGTCGCGGTTTGTTGAAGCGACGGTAATCGAACAAATTGTTTCGACCATTTCCGCTTTTTCAATATTTTATATAATAATAAATACAAAATCGCATAGACAAATGATATCGCAAAAGCGACATAGGACATAATCGCGAATGTAATGTGAATGAAAAGAAGTTCTGATATTAGAGCATCTCCAATTGGCGATTGCTTGATTTGCGTTCTGGCAAATGTATGAATCGTCATGAAAATGAAGCCGATAACATTAAGGAAAAACACCATATAACTTGGCTTTGAAAATAAATGCAGCAAAATAGATACCGTTATTAATAGCCAAGCATAAAAATAAATTCCTTCAAATAATGATAATATCGGAAAGCGTCTCGTTTCAACAATAAATAGGATTAATGAAGTTGTTTGCATCGCATACACAACGGTCAGTATCCAAAAAGCGACTCGGTGCGCGATTTTATCTTTATTTAAATAGTCAATGAAATAAAAGACAAGACTGAACGCATACAAGATGACCATCCATTCGTGCAGCCTCGTCATCGTGATATCAGCCAAAACGTTTCAGCCCTTCCTGAAATAGAGTCCGATTTTAAACGATTTAAAAAGGCGTTTCCCCATTTACAGTGTATCATTTGCAATGAGGAAAAGCCCTTTTAATAATCGTCAAAATGACAAATCAGGTTCCGAGGAAAGATGATCTTCCGACCTAGCCGCTAGCCGCTTTTGTGCTAGTCTGGCCAATTCCTCTTTTTCCTTTTCAACTTCTTCATCGATTCCAAAAATCTGTTGGAATAGCGCAATTTTTTCAGCTGATTTAGGATCCATCGCCATTTCTTTTACTTGCAAGATTGGATCTCTTAACAGTTGGTTGATAATCGACTTTGTATGTTTGCTTAATACTTTCTTCTCGCGCTCTGTTAAATCCGGAATTTTATTCAACATGCTTTCCATCGTTGTTCCTTGAATGCGAAGTGCCTTTTCACGGAGTGCAGTGATTACCGGAACGACACCAAGCGTCGCGAGCCATTCATTAAACTCGACAATTTGTCCTTCAATCAACAAGCCGATTTTCTCCGCAGCTTTTTCACGTTCCGCAAGATTCGCATCGACAATTCCTTGTAAATCATCTATATCATAAAGAAACACATTCGGAATCTCGCCAATTTTCGGGTCGAGATCTCTCGGCACCGCGATATCGATTAAGAATATCGGATTGCCACGGCGCATTTTCTCAACGTTTTTCATTAAATCGTAATCAATAACGAATTTTGTCGCCGATGTTGAAGTAATTAGAATGTCCGCTTCCAATAAAGCGCATTGTAACTCGCTGATTGGTTTCGCGACGCCACCAAATTTCTTGGCGATTTCTTCAGCAGTTGAAAATGTACGGTTCAAAACAGTTACTTTTTCAGCACCGCTACCTTGTAAATTCTGGAGAGCCAGTTCGCCCATTTCACCCGCACCAAGTATCGCAATATGCTTGTGATTCAATGAACCGAATATTTGTTTTCCAAGTTCGACTGCCGCATAAGAAATCGACACAGCATTTGCACCGATGTCTGTTTCTGAATGCGCGCGTTTAGAAAATGTTACAGCTTGTTTAAACAGCTCATTAAAAACAGTCCCTGTAACGCCAATAGACTGCGCTTCGAGGAAACTATCACGGACTTGTCCCAAAATTTGCGTTTCGCCGAGCACCATTGAATCCATTCCCGCGGCCACTTTCATTAAATGCTCGATCGCTTTATCATTCTCATTGATAACGAGGTGAGCCTCGAATGATTCCATTGGCACATTGAACCAATCCGCTAAAAAGCGCTTTACATAATAACGTCCTGTATGCAATTGATCGACCACTGCATAGATTTCAGTTCTATTACAAGTCGATATGATTGTGTTTTCTAAAATACTTTTTTGTTGTTGCAACGTTTGCATGGCTTCTGCCAATTCTGTTTCAACAAACGCCAACTTCTCTCTTATTTCAACAGGTGCAGTTCGATGGTTAACACCTACTACGATTGTATGCACTTCAGTGCTCACACCTTTCACGTTCTAATTCACTATTTCAATTATAACATATTGTGGCCTAAATTTAGTTTCCAATTGTGAACAGCGTATGACTCACACTAGTTTATTCAACATATTAAGAACTACTCTAAACTAACTTTACCAAGGATAAAGGACGTTGACAATGGATGTGCATTTTTTGTCGATATATGCCAAACGACCAATAAAGCGCGGGAAACGACTATAGAAGACTATGAAGCGGCCATAACAGGAGGAAAAGCGACTAAAGCGCACCGCCAAACGACCATAACACCGACTCAAACGACCAATACCACACAACTCTACTAAACAACAAAAACTCGATTGACATAAATCATCAATCGAGCCACGCCGCCTATTACATTCTTTTTTTAATTTCGCCCCACGCCTCATCCATCCCAATCCCTTTTTCAGATGAAAAAACAATCAGTGGATCTTCAGGACGCATGTTGAGGTTCTCGCGAATGATCTTTTTATGTTTATTCCAGCTGCCTTTTGGAATTTTATCGGCTTTTGTTCCGATAATAATTGCCGGTAGTTGGTAATGAACTAAAAACTCATACATGATTTTGTCATCCTTGGTCGGCGGATGACGCAAATCGATAATTTGAACAACCGCTTTTAAGATTTCTCTTTCAACCAAATATGTTTCAATCATTTTCCCCCACGCTTCACGCGAGGATTTAGACACTTGCGCGTAACCGTATCCGGGCACATCGACGAAAAACAATTGTTCTTCTATTTTATAGAAATTTAACGTTTGTGTTTTTCCCGGTTTAGATGATGTACGCGCAAGGCTTTTGCGTCCAATCATCTTATTGATGAATGACGACTTCCCTACATTTGAACGACCAGCGAGTGCAAATTCCGGATAACCTTCAGTCGGATATTGTTCCGGTCTGACTGCACTCATGATCATTTCAACGTTATTCACTTTCATTTACTGACGCCTCCAATGCAATTTTAAGCACTTCTTCAACGTCACTAACGAATACAAACGATAATTCCGCGCGGACACTATCAGGAACATCTTCAACATCCCGTTCATTATCACGTGGCAATACTATCGTCGTTAATCCAGCACGATGCGCACTTAATGTTTTTTCTTTTACGCCGCCGATTGGAAGTACACGACCGCGAAGTGTAATCTCGCCCGTCATGCCCACTTCTCTTCGGATTTTCCGATTGGTCAAAGAAGATACTAACGCTGTCGCGATTGTAATTCCCGCGGATGGACCGTCTTTCGGAACAGCACCTTCTGGAACATGAATATGAATATCAGTTGTTTCGTGGAATAAAGGATCGATTCCAAACGCCTCTGTTTTCGAACGGACGTAAGAAAAAGCCGCTTGTGCAGACTCCTTCATGACATCGCCCAACTTTCCAGTGAGAACCAAATTACCTTTTCCAGGAGACAATGACACTTCAATTTGCAATGTGTCCCCGCCGACTTGCGTATAAGCAAGTCCTGTCGCAACGCCAATCTGATTTTCAGACTCAGCAAGTCCATACCTGAACTTCTTTTTACCTAGAATGGCTTCCAGCGTGTTCGCTGTAATAATAACACGTTTCTTTTCATTCGTGACAATTTGTTTTGCCGCACGTCTACATATCGCCGCAATTTGACGTTCCAAACCTCGAACGCCGGCTTCACGCGTGTAATAGCGAATAATATCCAATATCGCTTCATCATTAATTCGAAGCTGCGAACCTGTCAGTCCATGTTCTTTCATTTGCTTCGGAATTAAATGATTTTTTGCAATCGAACTTTTCTCTATTTCCGTATAACCTGCAATCGAAATAATTTCCATCCGATCGCGCAATGGTCCCGGTATCGGACCTAGATCATTCGCGGTTGCGATGAATAAGACATTGGATAAATTATACGGTTCTTCAATATAGTGGTCACTGAAAGTTGCATTTTGTTCAGGATCTAACACCTCAAGCATCGCCGATGATGGATCCCCTCTGAAATCATTCGACATTTTATCAATTTCATCAAGTAAAAATACCGGATTGATTGTACCGGCTGTTTTCATACCTTGAATGATTCGACCCGGCATTGCCCCGACATACGTACGTCGATGTCCGCGGATCTCAGATTCATCTCGAACACCGCCGAGTGAAATGCGAACGAATTTACGGTCGAGAGATTCTGCGATTGAACGAGCAAGTGAAGTTTTACCCACACCTGGAGGTCCTGCCAAACAGAGTATCGGCCCGCGCAATGAATTTGTTAATTGACGAACCGCTAAATATTCTAGAATACGCTCTTTAACTAATTCAAGTCCTTCATGATCGCGATTTAAAATTTCTTCGGAATGATTAATATCGAGTTGATCTGTTGTCGCTTCTGACCACGGTAAATTAACAAGCCATTCAATATAATTTCGAATAACGCCGCTTTCCGCCGATGCAGCCGGGACTTTTTCATACCGATCCAGTTCGCGTTCCGCTGCTTCTTTTACGCCAGCAGGCATATCCGCTTCTTCGATACGCGCTTGAAGTTCGGCAACTTCCAATCCTTTGCCGTCCTTATCTCCAAGCTCAGTTTGAATCGCTTTCATCTGTTCCCGCAAATAAAATTCTTTTTGCGTTCTTTCCATCGCTTCTTTAACGCGTGCATTAATTTTGTTTTCCAATTCGAGAACTTCTTGCTCATTATGTAATTGGCCAATAAGCCATTCGTAACGTTCTTTCACGTCGAATAACTCCAGAAGTTCTTGTTTCGCTTCGATTTTCAACGGCAAATGAGATGTAACCGTATCCGCTAGTCGCCCTGGTTCAACGATTTTGGCTACTGAATCATACGTTTCTTTCTTGATTTTCCTCGAAACTTTGGAGTACTTCTCAAAATAGGAAAGAAGCGTCCTCATTAGTGCTTCCATTTCAAAATCTTTTTCAACATTGTCAGCTATGCCAGTTATGCTTGCGACAGAGTAATCCTCTTTTTCTTCATACTTCGTCCATTCGGCACGCTCGACACCTTCGATTAAGACACGATACGTTCCATTCGGCAACTCGGTCATCGATTTTACATAAGCAAGTGTTCCGATATCATAAAGATCTTCAGGCGTTGGATCTTCAACGGACTCATCTTTTTGCGTCGCAAGGAAAATTAGGCTGTCTTGTTCTATAGAATGTTCAATCGCCGCAATGGAGCGACCTCTACCAACATCGATGTGTAAAATCATTGTCGGGTAAACAAGGACACCGCGAAGTGGCAATAAAGGTATTTCATTTTTTGTAGTCGTTGTTGTCACGTCCATGTCACCTCCATAAATAACTAGTTAGATGGAAAAAGCTGGCACCCGAAAAGCGCAAGTGTACATACGCATTTGGTGCCAGCTTCAACCTGTTTGCATTACGCTGAGGTTTTACCGTTCATTAAAACAAATTCAGAACCATCGTCCCGCAGTAAAGTCGGGCTTCCTTCTCCAACAACTGAATCGCGCGTAATTATGCATTCAGTTACTTCTTCAAGAGATGGCAGTTCGTACATTACGTCCAGCATAATGTTTTCAATTATCGAACGTAATCCACGAGCACCCGTTTTCCGTTCAATTGCCGCTTTTGCTATTTCAAGCAATGCATCCTCTTCAAATCGAAGCACGACATCATCAAGTTCAAGCATTTTTTGGTACTGTTTAACAATCGCGTTTTTCGGTACCGTCAATATTTGATAAAGCGTTTCTTCGTCTAAAGGTTCAAGGCTTGCTAGAACAGGTAAACGACCGATGAATTCCGGAATTAGACCGAAGTTTTGAAGGTCTTCTGGAATTAGTTTCGATAAAATCGTCTCTTGTTCTTGAACCGTGTTTGGCTCAGAACCAAAGCCGATCAGTTTTTGACCCATTCTACGTTTAATGATTTCATTGATCCCGTCGAATGCGCCTCCTACAATAAAGAGGATATTCGTTGTATCGATTTGAATGAATTCTTGATGCGGATGCTTACGTCCGCCTTGTGGTGGAACACTTGCAACTGTACCTTCAAGAATTTTGAGTAGTGCTTGTTGAACACCTTCACCCGAAACGTCACGTGTTATTGAAGCGTTCTCGGATTTACGCGCAACTTTGTCGATCTCATCGATATAAATAATACCGCGTTCTGCTTTTTCAACGTCATAATCAGCAGCTTGAATTAGTTTCAACAAGATATTTTCAACATCTTCTCCAACATACCCTGCTTCAGTAAGGGATGTTGCGTCAGCTATCGCAAACGGCACATCGAGTATACGCGCAAGTGTTTGTGCAAGTAACGTTTTACCGCTACCCGTTGGTCCGATTAGGACGATGTTTGACTTCGCCAATTCTACGTCATCAATCTTACTGCCAGAATTTACGCGCTTATAATGATTATAGACAGCAACAGATAGTGATTTTTTGGCTCTATCCTGCCCGATTAGGTATTCATCAAGTATACTTTGTATATCTCTCGGTTTCGGAACGTCTTTTAGCTCGAATCCTTCTTCTAAGCCAACTTCCTCTTCCACGATTTCAGCACAAAGTTCAACACATTCATCACAAATATAAACTCCCTGCCCAGCAACAAGTTTACGGACCTGCTCTTGAGACTTCCCACAAAACGAACAGTTTAAGTTGTCTTTTTCATCATTAAATTTGAACATTATGCTCACCCCTATTCAAGTGACAATATTACAAGACTCCAGAAGTATAATCAACTAATTAGTATTCATAAAACCTTGCGAGTAGAACTGGATTTCCCCTATGTAAAACAAGGTACGGTATACCGTACCTTGTCCTTATTGCTTAATATTATTCAGTAATCTTTGCATTTTCTACAAGCAATTCAACTGTTTTATTAAAACGAAGATCGTTTTCTAAAACGCGTGTACCGCCAAGTGCTGTTTTGATTTGTTCAATTTCCATGCTGAACTGATCAGCCATTTTTTGAAGTTCTGCATCAATATCTTCTTCCGCAACTTCAACTTTTTCAGCTTCGCCGATTGCTTCAAGTGTTAATGAAACGCGAACACGGTTTAAAGCGTCGTCTTGCATTTGTCCGCGAAGCGCTTCTTCGTCTTGACCAGAGAACTGGAAGTATAGCTCAAGGTTCATGCCTTGTTGTTCTAGACGCTGACCGAATTCTTCCATCATGCGTTCTACTTCTGACTCGATCATCGCTTCTGGAACATCGATTTCAGCATTACGAGTTGCAGCTTCTACAAGGTCGTCGCGAAGTGCAGTTTCAGATGCGCTTAGTTTCTCTTCTGTAGTTTTTTCTTTTAATTTCGTGCGAAGTTCGTCGAGTGTTTCAACCTCTTCGTCAATTTCTTTTGCAAGTTCATCATTTAGTTCAGGAATTTCTTTTCCTTTAATTTCAGTAACTTTCACTTCGAACATAGCTGGTTTTCCTGCAAGTTCTGCTGCATGGTATTCTTCTGGGAATGTTACTTCGATTTCTTTTTCTTCTCCGACTTTCATGCCGATCATTTGATCTTCAAATCCTGGGATGAATGATCCTGAACCAATTTCAAGGTCGAAGTCTTGTGCTTCTCCGCCTTCAAATGGCTCTCCGTCAGAGAATCCTTTAAAGTCTAATTTTACGCTATCGCCGTTTTCTACTTCGCCGTCTTCTTTTACAACAAGTTCAGCGAATGCAGTTTGGCTATCTTTTAATTGTTGTTCAATTTCTTCGTCTGTAACTTCTGTATCTAGACGTGTAACTTCAAGGCCTTTGTACTCGCCTAGTTTCACTTCAGGTTTCACTGTAACAACCGCTTTGAAAATAAGGGACTTCCCTTTTTCCAACTGCTCGATATCGATTTCCGGACGATCTACAGGATCAATTCCCGCTTCTTCAACCGCTAAGCCGTATGCTTCTGGAAGGATGAAATCGAGTGCTTCATTATAAAGTGATTCCACACCGTACATTTTTTCAAACATTTGACGTGGCATTTTCCCTTTACGGAATCCTGGTGCTGTAACGTCTTTAACAACTTTTTTAAACGCTTTATCAAGACCTTCTTTTACTTTTTCAGCAGGCACCTCTACAGTAAGTGTCCCTTTGTTTCCTTCTTCTTTTTCCCATTTAACTGACATATTAAAAACCTCCGAATCTTATTGGTGAATCTATTTTTGCACGTATATACTTTTTAACAACTCTTTCAGTATAGCATACTGACCTCATCTTTCAACATTTTTACTGTTTAATCGAAGTTAGATAAATCGTCTATTTGTTTGATGAATACATGGAGCGATGTGTTCGGTATTTCTTCCCCCGTGAATAAGCATTCTATGTATTGTACGTACGCATTTGCGACTTCCTCTGCATCATATTGTCCCCAATTAAACGGAAAGGCTGTGATGGCAAATTTCTCAATTAAACTTTTAGCCATTTCAAATCGCGATGGATCTTTAACTAGAATTTCTTCTACTGTCGATAGTACGTTTTTCGTGAAAGGGTCTTGGCCAGGCAATGTCGTCCCTGCAGGTATTATGACTAGTTCTTCTCCAAACTTTTTGATGGTTACCTCTTTCGAATAACCCGCTTGTTGCAGGAGCGTTACTGCAAATGTAACAATAAGCGGCGATAAATGCACGCTTTCCACAATGTCTTCTAGTACTGGAATCATTCCGCGGAGATCCGTTCCTTCTAAAGAAGCAAGTGTATGTTGTTGTGTATAGATATCCATTTCGAGAAAGTCTTCGAATGTGAAGACGGCTTCTGCAGGACTTGATTCGTCGGTAGTATAACGCATGGACAACCGACTATTCAACTCCCGCAGGTAATTAAATTTCGTTAGTAATTCAGGTGGAATAATGCCTTCTTCTAAAAGCGTATCAATTGTCATTTCGACTTCTTCATATTCTTGAAGTTGAATACTAATTGTTAAATATAGCTCCATCGCGTCGATGTAGCTTGCGGTACCGCTATGTAGAAGCCTGGCCGCAACTTCTCTTGCACGATGGAAATCTTTTGTTTCGTATAGCGCGACTGCATACGGCCCCAAAAATTCGGGGTAATCGGGTTCATAAATAATCGCTTGGTCAAATGCCTCAACCGCTTTTTCAAATTGTTTATGTTTTACGCTATCGATTCCTTCAGCCACTAACCTTTCAAAAGTTCCAGGAAATACGATAACATTTTCAGTTTTACGTAACCTGCCGTACTTTTTGCGCATAATCATCACTCACCTCCTGTATCCCGTTTTAAGTAAAAAATTGTATTGGGAATTGTTCTTTTTAATTCGCTTCGACGCTAGGGAAAGATTGAACTGTATCTTTCCGCACTTGGCGGATGCCTTACGCTGATTTTTCTTGATAGTATGTTGAAGTTTCTTTAATGGTTGCATTTAGCTTTAAATCACTTTTTTCACACATAAATAGGTTTTATCAAAGTCATTCAAAACACGACCTTAGAATAGACAGCACCATATAACTTACTTTGTTTAGTGGAATCTACAGTTGATTGGAGTGCAGGGCGGCGACTCCCGCGGAAATAGCGAGACAGCCGAGACCCTGCAGGAGCGCAGCGACGAAGCGGCTCGGCGCTCGCCCGCAGGAACGCGTCCGCCCGGAACGGAAATCAACGGCATTGCAGGAATTTCTTTGGATTATCCTACAAATCAGTCAACAGTTTTAAGCAAATAAAAATACAAAGGTACCAACTGAAAACACCCTCTATATTTTTATCTTTATATGTATTTACAAGGTAAATTCTTTTTTAGTATATCCATAAACAGCCATATTATCAACTAACCCACAACAATTGCTCATTCCGATGTTAAGTGTTTGTAAACATCTTCTCTTTTGCTTAAAGTAGTGAAAAAAGATGATATAGTATCTAGAAATACTATTTGAAGATAAAGGAGCTAACAATGAAAAACAATAATATAAGCTTCAAATCGCTTTGGGAATTGTTTCTGATTTCAACGCGGCTGGGATTGACCTCATTCGGCGGGCCTACAGCCCATTTAGGGTATTTTCATGAGGAATACATAAGAAGAAAAAAATGGATGGATGAAAAAACATATGCAGATTTGGTTGCCTTAGCGCAGTTCTTACCAGGTCCCGCAAGTAGCCAAGTAGGAATAGGTATCGGTGTCATGCGCGCTGGAGTAGTTGGCGGGATTGTTTCATTTATCGGCTTTACATTCCCTTCTGTAATCGCACTCATTCTGTTTGCTTATTTGCTGACTGGTTATGACGTTGGAAATGCTGGTTGGATCCATGGGCTGAAAATCGTTGCGGTTGCCGTGGTAGCACATGCAATTTTGGGAATGGCTAAGAACTTAACGCCTGATCTAAAAAGAAAAGCAATTGCTTTACTTGCGCTTATCGGGACGCTGGTAGCACAATCAACAATTACGCAGGTCGGTGTTATTTTGATCGCTGCAGTAATTGGATTCCTTCTATATAACAAGCACCCGATAGGTTTGGACAATACAAAATCGAATTTCCCGATTTCTAAAAAAATCTCTGCAATCTGTTTTATATTATTTTTTGGTCTTCTCTTTCTATTACCGTTTATTAGAGAACTAACCGGATCCTATTGGATAGCTATGTTTGACAGCTTTTATAGATCAGGTTCACTTGTATTCGGCGGTGGGCATGTCGTATTGCCTTTGTTGGAACAAGAATTTGTACCAACAGGTTGGATAACTGAAGAAGCATTTTTGGCAGGTTATGGTGCTACACAGGCTGTACCGGGCCCCCTGTTTACATTCGCAGCTTATTTAGGTACTGTCATGAAAGGTTGGATTGGCGGTTTAGTTGCGACAATCGCTGTTTTCTTGCCGGCATTTCTATTAATTGTTGGCGCATTGCCTTTTTGGGATCAATTGCGCAGCAACCCTAAAATTAAAGGTGCAATAATGGGTGTGAATGCAGCTGTTATCGGAATACTAATTTCCGCGTTATATCATCCGATTTGGACGAGCTCGATTCTGGCACCAATGGATTTTGCACTAGCCGCTTTACTATTCAGCATGCTTTCCTATTGGAAGCTGCCGCCTTGGATTATTGTGCTAACAGGTGCACTCGGCGGGACATTATTAAATTTTCTATAATATAGTCAAAAAACCGTTGAATCTATCAACGGTTTTTTCATTAAGATTTCACACGTGGTTTTGTCGGATCGTCTGTTGATGGGGGTAGATCAGTTGTCTCGGCTAACTTCATGAGATAATAAGTTTCTTCACGCGCCATATGATCAGCCATCAGAGGCGTCAGCGTTCCGAGCATTTGTTTAGTAAGACCCATCGCTTCTAATTCATTTAAAAACACTTTAAATAGTTTCATTTCCAAGTCAATTTCCTTGTGAAATTTTTCGAGTGCAGGAAACTTCATTACATTTGCACGTAAATAACCAGCCATTTCAACCGCCTTAAAATAAAACGCTTCCCAATCTTTCTTAAAATCACGACTGGTTTTTTTGTACATCATTTCGACCCCGTCTAAATTCGAGTCTATGGCTCCAGCATGCCCCGCTGCATCTAATAACCATAGCAAGTCATGATGCAAAGGATGAACCGACGGTGGGATTTGCCCTTTTCCTAAACTCGTAAACAGTCGAATTGCCTCTTCTACCTCGTTGACCATATGATTGATGAATGTTGGCGGTAGCGAAATTTTTATCTTTCTGACTAAATGTTCCTTTATCAACAATAATTTAAACGAACGTATTTCTTCGCTAGTCCTCTTTGATCTTTTCAATAAATCCAACAGCGCCTCTTCATTTAAAGGCTTTTTGGAGGTTGCAAGAAGTTGATCAAACTGTGTTATAAAGTAACTTGCCGTTTTAATTTTTTCGGTCTCACTTGGCGCTAATGAATCATGAATAAAACGACCATGATCCCCTAAGATTTGAAGCCAAAAGTGAAGTTCAAACAAAGCTGCCTTTTGAAAACTTTTTGGCAAAAACATTTCCTCCTAAAATATTTTCTTGCGATCCCGTTCATCTTTAAGTAATTCCACTGATTCCCTAAACCGCAATGAATGAACATTTTCACGTTCACGTAAAAATTTCAGCGAATCATTTATTAAGACATCATCTGAGATATCGATAAGCCACTGGTAAGTCGCGCGCGCTTTTTCTTCTGCAGCAATATCCTCATATAAATCGGCAATCGGATCTCCTTTTGATTGGATATACGTTGCAGTCCAAGGTGCACCGGCAGCATTTTCATAAAAAAGCGAATGACCGTGATTGACGAAGTGTGCGCCGAGTCCTGCTTCTTCTAATTGTTCAGGCGTGGCATCTTTGGTCAATTTATAGATCATTGTTGCGAGCATTTCAAGATGGGAAAATTCTTCTGTAGCGATATCATTTAATACTCCGATTACCTCAGTCGGAACCGTATACCGCTGATTCATATAACGAAGCGCTGCTGCAAGTTCGCCGTCAGCTCCCCCGTACTGTTCCATTAAATATTTGGCAAGCTTTGGATTACATGTGCCCACTTCTACCGGATATAAAAGCTTCTTTTCATACACCCACATTACAATTTCCCCCTTCTCACCGCTGCCATGGCCACGGTGCTTGATTCCAACGCCAGCCCATTTCAATTGCCTGTTCGGAAGGAACTGATAAAAGAGACAAAGGTCCATATCGGTTTTCGTATTTTCGTCGAATTATGGCTGCTTCCTTGATTGCTTCCCGCCACTGCTCCAAAGCTTCCATATCGTCCGGATGTGTATCAGTGTAAAGCGTTAATTCAACGACGACAAAATCGGCTTCTTGAACGAGCAACAGCATTTCCCGTTCTTCTTCAAATGCGCTTAAATTCACGAAATACCCTCCTCTCTTGAATATCCGTCAACTAGAATTGGCCAAAGCGATCCTGACATAAGAGCTTCCCGCGGCGAATTTTGTTCCAGACCAGGTGGTTGGTAATCGATAAATATTTGCGGCGGCAAGACAAATTCTTTAACTTTCATAGGTGGACATGGATCTAATGGAGACACGTAGGGCGTGTAATACCCCCGGTACATCGACTTCTTCAAACATATCACTCCTCGAATTAGTGTATGAGTGGAGTCTAATTTTGCCACTTCTTTACTTGTTAAGTAATATCGTTTCAACTTATAGATCTTGCGTTTTAGGAAATAATAGCGAGTAGATTGAAATATGAAACGAGGAGTCTATATTGATGGATTTTTTTCATAGCCAAGAATCACTGACGACAATCCAATGGATAATACGCGCAATTATTTCTTATGTCTTTTTACTTTTCGCCACAAAACTTATGGGGCGGCGCTCTATTTCGCAGTTGCGGTTGATTGATTTTACAATTGCTTTAATTTTGGGGAATATTCTTGCTCACCCATTATCCGATGAAAAATTAGGAATGAAGGGTTCATTGGTCACGACGACAACATTGGTTGTTTTATATACAATAAGTGTACTTGTAAGTTTAAGATGGACTTTCTTTAAAAAGTGGATTGAGCCGTCTCCTTTTCCATTAATTAGAGACGGAAAAATACAGTATAAAGGGTTGAAAAAAGCAAGAATTACAATAGAACATCTGTTATCTGAAGTGCGAAAAGAAAAAATTGAAGAAGTTCGAAACGTTGCTCTTGCATTGTGGGAACCAGATGGGACTATTTCGTTTTTCATGTTTCCCCAACTTCAATCATTAACAGCAGAGGACATGCAAATTATTAAAAAACCATTTATCTTCCACACGACAATTATTTTGGAAGGAAAAGTTGATATGAATGTACTTCATTCTCATAGCAAAGATACCGCATGGCTTGAAAAAAAAATAGAGATTTTAAATGTGGAAATACCGGCTGTTTTATTGGCGACAATTGACAATAACGATAATTTAACAGTGTACACTTATGATTAATTTTAAAAAATGACCTCAATTATGAAGTCATTTTTTGTGTCTATTGGGTTGTTTCTTTATAAAAAAACCTTCAGTTCTGGACCATTCACAGTATAAAAGTTCTTTCAAATTGGCATAGCCCAATTGCTCCAGTTCAGATTTGAGCCATTGCTTTGATTTTCCAATTGAATCAAGTGCATCTTCCTTTATCTGTCCTTCATCGACGAGTAGGATAGTTGGATCCTCTTCGTCAATCTTAAGTTTCATGTCTTCATTCGTAACCCCTTTATACTGTGCATACTGATTGATCGAAATCTCACCGCCTGGTTCGATATATAAATCCCTTACTTCTCTCAATGAAAAAATACCATGCATGCGAAGCATTGTTCGTAATTGTTCCATTTCTAACTGATTTTTATCGATTAATTTTTTATTGAGTTTTCCATTAGCAATAATTTTGTCCGGTTCGCCTTTCAGTAATATGCGTAGTTTATTGGACTTAGTCACAACTTTTTCAATGATATAGATGACGATTGCCCAAACCGCGACACCAAATAGCAACATAAAAATTGATACTTTATCATCAAATATACTTTCTTCCAATATTCCCCCAAAAACTAAAAGATAAATGATGTCATAGGGTGTCATTTGAGAAAGATGTTTTTTGCCTAACACTCTCAGAACTGTCATGAGTGCTATAAATCCAACGAGAAGTTTTGCACCGATTAATAAGTAATCCAATACTATCACCTCATCTTAATATTCTATATCCTCTATATAACCTTTAAGATGCTTTATAAAACAAGGGGATTTTTGCATATTTTTGATGGTAAATAGCGATTGACCGTTTAATATGATTGATTATGTAAATTAAGGGTACTTGAAGAAGGCGCAGGGTAATAAAACATCTAAATTATTAGGAGGAGATTTTAATGGTTACAAGTAAAGGTAGACTTTTGAAAGTTGGCGCAGCTGCAATTTTATCAGTCGGAATACTCGCGGCATGTGGTGATGATGGTGACGACGACATAATCATTGATGATCCTAACGAAGGAGAAGTCACTCCGAATCCGAATGACGACACGGATTCAGATGTCGATATCGATATGGATGATAATAATGATGACCCGAATGACGATGTAGACAATGATGACAAAGAATAAATAGAGCAGAATGAATGAAGAGCAATAGCGGATTCGCTATTGCTCTTTCTTTACTGAATAATTTCAATTTCAATTGATTCAATATACGGCAGTGCGTCTAATTCATTATAAAATTGAAAGGCTGGTTTTTCTGAAGAAGTCGATAAACGTAATTCCATTTCATGTTTTATTAACTGATCTTTGTCGACGATTTGTCTAATTTTTAAATGTTCGACAGTCATTTTAATCTTATCTAAATAGGCAAGGACATCTGCTATATTTGATTTGTCCGACAGAACTAGAATACATGGCACTTCTTTCGAACGAAGTCGCTTCGGTCCAAACTTGCTAAGAATAGGCGCTAGCACCTCTACAACAAACATTACACTAATAACAGCAAATGCCGCCTCAATGTAAAAACCGGCGCCGACCGCGATTCCAATACTCGCAGCTCCCCAAATCATTGCAGCTGTTGTTAAGCCGGTGATCGTATCATTATCTTTTCTTAAAATCGCTCCCGCCCCGAGAAAACCAATACCGCTGACAACTTGTGCTGCCAGACGAAGTGGATCCATT
This sequence comes from Sporosarcina sp. Marseille-Q4063, assembly GCF_018309085.1. GTDB lineage: Bacteria > Bacillota > Bacilli > Bacillales_A > Planococcaceae > Sporosarcina. The sequence goes on from NZ_CP070502.1 coordinate 550,628, forward strand.
GTCACGTTAATATCATCTCGCGCAGGAACAAGATAGGCCGATTCTATGGAAACAATGGTCAATAGACAACTGAATGTTGCGATGACCGCACTTGTTTTCAGTCCAATTGGCTTCTTTTTAATCTCTCTTTCTACACCAATTATTAAACTCAAAAGTAATGCCAATGTAATTTTTATTAACACTTCGGGATACATAGCCTGATCCGCAATCCATTCCAATACAATCCCCACTCTCATTAACTGATAGATTACTATTACCGTTAATTAAGGATATGTAACTTATTGAAAATTTAATTTAGAATATAGTTGGGATTTCAAATTGAAATTTCATGCAAAAGAAAGAAATAATCCTTTTTTATAAAGGAATGCGACTATATTTAAATAGATGGCAGAAACTTTCTTGGGAAAAAAACGTTTACGATAAAATCGATAATATGCTTTTTTCAGATCATGCCATTGCCTGCAGTTTTTCTTCTGTCGAAAACGTGCCACGTCAATGATTTTTATCTCGCCATTCGTGGTGATGAATAGGTTTCGCAAATGAATATCAGAAGGATTTAACCCCCTTGCTCTAGCCAATGAAAGTGCATAATCGATTTCTTTGATATGAGCTGGTTCGATAAACTTTCCTTGTGAAACACAATCAAAAAGTGTCAATCCTTCAATGAAGTCCATGACTATGTAATTCAATCCGGCACCGTAAATCGAAGGATAGTAAGAGATACCTTGAAGCGCTTGATATATTTCAGCTTCTTCTTTAGCAATATGCGTGAATTCAGGGAAAAATATTTTTATCGCTTTATTAGCTGACTTTATTTTAAAAACAAAGGCACTTCTTCCCGTTCCAATATGCTTTAAAGAATCATCATAACTAACTAATCGATTTTTCTTATTAATGATGACTGAATTTGCCAGTGCTTGATAGTTATTCAAAGTTTGTCCTCCAATAGTATAAAGAAATTTAAAAAGAGACGTTATAACCAATAATTGGCCATAAACGTCTCAAAAATACAAAAGACCTCACCAAATAATCGGTAAGGTCTCGCAAACAACTGCAGTTGCCAACAAAACCGAGGGATGATTCCCTGTACTGACGACTTTGCTGTATAGCTACTCCCCTTAAAGGAAGATAAAAGTTATTTTAATGTAGGCTTAGTATAAACGTTGACTGTTTCGGAGTCAATGATTAGGTTATTCTTTCATCCTCCAGATTTCTCCATAGGTGTCTACAAAAAATAAAAAACCCTACCAATGGTAAGGTTTCGAAGACGAAACTTGTTAATAACCGGAGTCTTCCGACGTCAAATTATCACTCATTTTATAATCATACTTTTGCAACGGCTTTTCTGCCGGGCCTTCAATCACTTCTCCTGTGAATGAAAATCTCGAACCGTGACACGGGCAATCCCATGTTCGATCCCCGTTGTTCCATTCAACTTCACAGCCGATGTGGGTGCAAGTCGTATCGACAATATGGAGTTTCCCTTCATCGTCTTTGTATGCACCTTTTCTATGGCCATCCAGCGTAATGACTGCACCTTCCCCTTTGGATAACGCTTCAGGATTTGTTTTCGGCGATTCCAGCTTTCCTTTGATTAATTGACCGACAACGTTCGCGTTCTCCTTCAAGAAGTTTTTCAGACTCGGATTCACATAGAAACGTGAAGGCGAATACATCTTTTGAAAATTATTCTCTTTCCCTAAAACCATATCCCGGAACAACAGTGCAGCTGCAGTTCCATTGGACATTCCCCATTTACGAAAACCAGTAGCAATCAAGATATTCGATTGTCCGGATGTTAATTCACCGATATAGGGTAATTTGTCTAGCGTTATTAAATCTTGGGCTGACCATCTATAAACAATTTTTTCTATCCCCAAAACTTCTTCACCGAATTTCTCCAATGCTTTGTAATGTTCCATCGTTTCGATCCCTTGGCCGGTCTTATGGTTTTCACCGACAATAAGTACCATTTCTTCCCCGTCAATCGTTACGGAACGCAGTGAACGCGTCGGTTCATCAGCACTGATATAGATACCTTCCGGGAAGTCCTTTTTCGCCTTGACGGCAAGTGCATACGATCGATCCGCATGCATTCTTGTCGAATAAAGCCCGAGTCCTTCATAAAACGGAAAATGTGAACAAGCGAGAACGTGTTTAGCTGTGATTTTTGGCGCTAATTCTCCACGTGTGAGCACGACAGGTTTTTCGCCGGTTTCAATATTCACGGCGGTTGTGTTCTCAAAAATCAATCCGCCTTTTTCCGTGATGTGTTGAATGAGATGGACTAAATATTTGGTTGGGTGAAACTGTGCTTGGTTTTTCATGACAAGTACATTTTGTATATCAATATCGAAAGGAAAACTATCAACCAGTCCTCCGTCAATACCAATCTTTTCGTAAGCTTCCGCTTCTTTTTCAATCTTTTTTGCATATTTCTCGGAAGTGGCGTATATGTACGCGTCCTGCGTGCTCAAATCGCAATCGATATTATGTTCATTCACGGTGTCTTTGATAAAGTTTAAGGCTTGGATATTCGCTTCATAATACAAACGCGCGTTGCTTCTACCAATATTACGAATGAATTCATCGTAGATTAAATCATGTTGGGCTGTGATTTTAGCAGTCGTGTGGCCCGTCGTCCCATTCAACACATTTCCTGCTTCGATTACGGCGACCTTCAATCCTTCATTGACTAAAAGGTAAGCGGATGTAATTCCCGTAATACCCGCTCCTACAATCACGACGTCAACTTCTAAATGATCCTCTAAACTTGGAAACTCCGGAAAATCAATATCTGTCCGCCAATAGGACTCAGGATGCTGCGGCAACTTTCCAATTTCATTATTGGTCACAATATATCCTCCATTCAATGCTCAGATATTAGTAGGATTCCCGTTTTGGACCACATATATTCCTAATAAAAAACTGAATCGGCGCGATACCACGCGTTACGGGAATAAACCAGCGAGGTACGGGAGCAAACTGGTCTGTTACGGGAACAACCGACAGCGTTACAGGAACAAAATCGTCGCCCTACGCGTTACGGGAATAAACCAGCGAGATACGGGAGCAAACTGGTCCGTTACGGGAACAACCGACAACGTTACAGGAACAAAATCGTCGCCCTACGCGATGCGGGAATAAACCAGCGAGATACGGGAGCAAACTGGTCCGTTACGGGAACAACCGACAGCGTTACGGGAATAAAATCGTCGCCCTACGCGTTGCGGGAATAAACCAGCGAGATACGGGAGCAAACTGGTCCGTTACGGGAACAACCCACAGCGTTACGGGAATAAAATCGTCGCCCTACGCGTTGCGGGAATAAACCAGCGAGATACGGAAGCAAACTGGTCCGTTACGGGAACAACCGACAGCGTTACAGGAATAAAATCGTCGCTCCGCGCGTTGCGGGAATAAACCAGCGAGATACGGGAGCAAATAGTCCGTTGCGGGAGCAACCGACGGCGTTACGGGAATAAAATCGTCGCCCTACGCGTTGCGGGAATAAACCAGCGAGATACGGGAGCAAATAGTCCGTTGCGGGAGCAACCGACGGCGTTACGGGAATAAAATCGTCGCCCCGCGCGTTGCAGGAATAAACTAGCCAGAGGCAAAAAATAAAAAAAGCTTCATCCCGAGAAACAGGATGAAGCTGGTATATATGGTTTAATTCGTCATACACCGATTAGTTCTTCGTACGTGATCTCGATCATATCGGGATTTTCTGTCGGTGAAACGCCGAGCAAATCGCAAGGACGTCCGATTTTATCGATTTTGCCGTCTTTAATCTTCACAATGCGGTCTGCTAGTGCGTGTGCGTCGTTTTGATTATGCGTAACAAAAATAGCAGTTGTTTTAGCTTTCTTTAAAATCCGTCTGAGATCTCCGCGAATTTTCACTTGCAAATCCGTATCCAAGTTACTAAATGGTTCGTCAAGAAGAATCAGTTCAGGTTCGGGTGCCATTGCTCGCGCAAGCGCAACTCGTTGCTGCTGGCCACCGCTTAATTGGTGCGGGTAACGTTTTTCGAACCCTATAAGTTCAACGAGTTCAAGCACTTCCCCGGCACGCTTAACTTTATCTTTACGACTCATTTTCGGGAGCCCAAATATGATATTGTCTTCAACGCTCATATGCGGAAATAACGCGTAGTCCTGGAAAACCATGCCGATTCCACGTTTTTCAGGCTGAAGAAATGTATCATTGCAAAACATTTTCTTGCCGTTCAAGGTAAATGAACCTCCTGAGGGCATTTCCAGTCCTGCAATTAAACGTAGGAACGTACTCTTCCCGCTTCCGCTACGGCCAAGCATCGATATAACTTCCCCTTTTTCCACTGTGAAGGAAAAATCGTCGACTGTTTTCGAGGAAGTATTAGGATAAGAAAAATTCAAATTATTAATTTCCATATACATATTATTTTGGCTCCTCTCTGAGTAACTTATGGAAAACGAAGATTGCAATCGTGCTCACACCAACAATCAATAGTGAGGCTTGAGATGCTTCCATAATCTTTTCATCACTTGCATATTGGAACGCCTTCGTGGCGAGTGTGTCGTAATTAAATGGCCGTAAAATCAGCGTTAAGGGAATCTCTTTTAATATATCTACAAACACCAGGATAAAACCGCTGATAATTGCGCCTTTCATCATCGGAACATCGATTTTGAAAAATGTTCGAAGGCTCTTGGCGCCAAGCATGCGCGATGCATCACGGAAATTCGTTCCGATTTTATCGAAACCTGATTCAATCGAATTATATCCGATTGCGAAAAACCGTATGACATAGGCGCTTATCAACATGAACAGATTGACGCTTAAGACGAGTTCCGAATCGACGCCAAAAAACTGGTAGACAGGCGCCAGAAACCGGTCAAGCGCAATGAATGTTGTAATAACAGCCACTGCGACAACCACACCGGGTATCGAATAACCGAGAACCGTCAATTTCGGCAACACTTTCGCCAACTTGTGTTTAACAGACCTTCCGAAGTTCCCGACAACCAATGAAAAGACAATAATCAAGAACGCACCAAGTCCTGCTACGATAATCGAGTTTTTCGTGTAAAGCAGTACATCCTCCATCGGTACTTTTCCGATTGTGAGAATGACCCAGTCAATCAATTGCAGGATTGGAATTAAGAACGCCACACTAAAGATGATCAGTGTGTACAATGTCGCAAAGACCGCTTTCTTCCCTTTAAGTTTTACGAGTGGAAGCGGTCTGACTTTTGTTGTTGAATAACTATATTGCTTTCCGCCTCGCAGTAAACGTTCGATCATCAAAATGAAAATAACGATGACCATAAGCGAGGCTGCTAGTTTAATAGATGACTCCAAATCACCAAGTCCGAACCACGTTTGAAAAATAGCGGTGCTGAATGTCTGGATGCCGAAATACTTCACTACCCCGTAATCGTTTAAAACTTCTAAAATGACTAAACTCACACCGCCAATAATCGATACGCGAGAAATCGGGATCACAACTCTAAAGAAAATTTCCAAAGGGCCTTTTCCTAAAGTTCGCGCACTTTCAATTAAAGAGGCAGATTGATGAGAAAGAAAAATTCTTGTAATCATATAAACGTACGGGTAAAGCACCAATGTATAAATGAAAATCGCACCCGGAATATTCATTATATCAAAATAGGCGGGATTCGGCGTTATATCGAAATGGTTACGAAGCGTCTTTTGAATGACCCCCGTGTAATTTATGATGCCATGGTATGTATAAGCACCAATAAAAGGCGGAATCGATAAAGGAAGAATAAGTGCCCATTTCATGAAATTCCGAAGTGGAAAGTCATATTGGGCTATGAGCCAAGCAAGACTGAGCCCGATTGAAATTGTGAACAGCGCCGTAAAGAAAACAAGTGTAAGAGTTGTCTTCACATAATTTAAAAGCATGAACTCTTTAATATGCGACCAATTTTCACTTGCCGGAGCAAAAATGCCTAAAACGATCGACAAATTCGGTAAAAACAGCAAGATGATAATTAGTACGGCAGAAATTGTCCACCCATTGACATTAGCAAAACGCTTGTTCATAGCAAAATCCATCCTTTACCTTTTCCCCAACAATCCCCTACCGAAAGTCTTCGGTAGGGGTCCAACTTTTATTTCCAGCCGACTTCGTTGAAAATCATGATTGCTTTCGCGTTATGTTCTCCAAGAGTCGTTAATGGAATATCTTGTTCTTTAAAGTCTCCCCATGATTGAAGGAGTTCTGAAGGTTCTACATTTTCATTCACCGGGTATTCATAATTTGCAGAAGCAAATTTGCCTTGCGCTTCTTCTCCTGTAAGGAATTCAAGTAATTTAACTGCGTTGTCCGCGTTTTTCGAACCATTGACGACTCCGGCTCCACTTATATTTACATGCGCCCCAGTTGTTTCTTGGTTCGGGAAGAATACGCCAAGGCTCTCAGCCACTTTCACTTCTTCCGGTTCTGAGGAATTAAGCATTTGTCCGAAATAGTATGAGTTCATAATTGCTACGTCACCAATACCCGCTGCGATTCCTTTCGCTTGGTCACGATCTCCGCCCTCTGGATTTCGAGCTAAATTGTCGACAATGCCCTGTGCCCATTCTTTTGCTTTCTCTTCTCCATCGATTTCGATGAACGAAGCGAGTAGTGATTGGTTATAAACACTTTCTGATGATCGAACGAGAACACGGTTTTTCCACTCGTCTTCTGTAAGTGCTTCATACGTGGAAAGTTCCTCAGGTTTTACCTTATCTTTATTATACACTAGAATACGTGCACGTTTAGTCAAACCGACCCACATATCGTCAACATCACGCAAGTTTTCAGAGATTTGTTTCGATAATTTGTCACTTGACACGCTTTGAAGTAGCCCATCTTCTTTCGCGCGGTACAGTCTGCCAACGTCAGCAGTTAGAAATAAATCCGCTTTTGTTGCAGTTCCTTCGCGTTTGATCCGTTCGATGAGTACATCTGCTTCGTCTTTGATAACGTTTACTTTTATGCCAGTTTCTTCTTCAAATTTCTTATATAATTCATTATCCACGTCGTAATGACGGCTCGTATACAAATTCACTTCCGACTTTTCGGATTTCTTTGCATCTGTATCAGTGCCGCTTTCTTTTTTGGTTGCGCTTCCACATGCTGCAAGTACGAGCATCATCGCGACAACGATTAAGAATAAACTCTTTTTCATATGTTCCACTCCAGACAATTGTTTTTGATTGAAAATGATTCTCAATCTCATCAATAAATATATAATGAGTCCCGGCAGAAGTCAATTTAATATATATAATTTCTAATAATGGGCAGCCCCTTCTCTAGTAATATGTTTTACCAAATACGCCGGTGCAATTATTTCGAATAAGCCGTGTCGAGGAAGGAAAAGATTACAGTGAAGAAGGTGCAAAAATGAATATTGAAAAGTACAAAGCCATTCAGACTGAGCTATCCAACCAAACTTCTTTGGAAGACAGATGTCACAGTATTAAATTTTGTGCTGGCGTTGATGTCGCTTATAAGGAAATAGCAGATACAGAATGGGGCGTCTGCAGCATTGTCGTTATCGATTATGCGACGAAAGCGGTTGTTGAAAAAACCTCCAGTATCGGGAAAATCACCGTTCCTTATATTCCCGGCTATTTAGCATTCAGGGAACTCCCTCTCGTTATTCAAGCCGCGAATAAATTATCAATAGACCCCGACTTATTTATATTCGATGGCAATGGCTATTTGCATCCACGTCATATGGGTATCGCAACACATGCTTCTTTCTTTCTCAATAAACCCACATTCGGCGTTGCGAAAAATTATTTTAAAATAGACAATGTTGATTTCACAATGCCTGAGAATGTTTCAGGTTCTTATAAAGATATCATCATAAGAAATGAAACCTTCGGCAGAGTTTTACGAAGTCATAAAGATGTGAAGCCCATTTTCATCTCTTGCGGGAATTATATTGATTTAGAAAAAACTACTAAAATCACGCTGAACTTAATTAACAAGGAAAGCCGAATACCCATTCCAGTTAGATTAGCGGATTTGGAAACGAAACGTATGAGGAAACAACTATAAGTAATGTTTTCGGATCAAAAAACACAAAAAACCCCTATATCGATGAATTGATACAAGGGGATTAGTTTTCTTAGAATGGATACTCGCGTTTATCTTCTTGAACAGAAATCCATTTGAATGTCGTGAATTCATCTAATGACCATTCTCCGCCGAACCGGCCGACACCAGAACTCTTTTCCCCGCCGAATGCGACGAGCGGTTCATCATTCACACTTTGGTCGTTGATGTGAACCATGCCCGTTTCCATTTTCCCGGCAAAAGCCATCGCTTTTTCAGTAGTTCCCGCATGGACAGATCCGCTGAGACCGAATTGAGTGTCGTTCGCTACGCGAAGTGCTTCTTCTTCGCTCGAAACCGGAATAATTGTCACGACAGGTCCGAACATTTCATTTTTTGCGGTGGACGTTTCATTCGTCCCCTTTAGAATATACGGTGACATGACATTGCCATCGACTGTGCCCTCAAGCAGAATTTCCGCACCTTCCTCTTTTGCCTTTTCAACTTCCCCAAGAATACGCTGCACCGCATCTTGGTTAATGAGCGGTCCTATCAAGGTATCAGTATCTGAAGGGTTGCCGACTTTAATCTTTTTCGATAGTTCTACGTACTTTTGCGTAAACTCTTCATAAATGTCCTCGTGGACGATAATCCGATTAACAGCCATGCAAATTTGGCCGCTATGCATATACTTACCGAACGCAGCACCATCGACAGCGCGTTCAATGTCTGCATCCTCAAGAACAACAAAAGGATTGTTTCCGCCGAGTTCGAGAACAACTTTCTTGATCATGCGACCGCAAATTTCACCGATATGACGACCGACCCCAGTTGAACCAGTGAAAGAAATCATGCGCGGAATCGGATGTTCGACAAAAGCATCACCGATTTCACCAATATCCGGGACGACGACATTCAATACACCTGCCGGAACGCCCGCCTCTTCAAAGATTTTACCAAGAACCGTTCCGCCTGACATCGCTGTCTGTGAATCCGGTTTTAATACAACACTGTTCCCTGCTGCGAGCGCTGGTGCAACAGAACGCATCGCTAGATACATTGGAAAGTTGAACGGTCCAATGACTCCGACAACTCCTAAAGGTTTACGGAATACTTTATTTTTCTTGCCCGGTACGATTGACGGCGGTGATGTCGCTTCTACATGAAAAGGAAACGATGAAGCGTGTCGCGTAATCGCGATACAGAAATCGACTTCCACATTCGCTTTGATAAACGTAGAACCTGAATCTTCAATGAGTAGTTGAACCAATTCCTCTCGGCGTTCCTCCATAATACGTGCCGCTTCATTCATAATTCGGGAACGTTCGAAAGCATTAACCCCGGCCCATTCTTCTTGAGTGATTTTCGCTGATTGATATGCTTCTTCAATATCCGCCACACTTGCTGACTTGAAAGATGCGATATTATCCTGCGTATAAGGATTTATCAAATCGATTGTGCTCGATCCTGTGCCGTCATTCCATTTTCCTCCGATAAATTGCGAATCTAAACCAGTGTAACTAACCAAAATAAAACTCCTTTCCGTATTTCATGTTCCTAATTAGTTTTCCCTTCAAGTAGTTAGGTAAACATTTGAAAGAGTACAAAAAAGCTCTGTTTTTCAAAGAACTTAATAAGGAATATAAAGCGAATTATGCGGAAGTCGTTTCTGCCGTTTTGAACACACTACTCTGAACTGAAGAAAGAATTTCCGCCGAATCTATTGAAATCAATTAAAGTAATGTGTCGAAAAACTCCTGTCCATTGGAAAACATCCAACCTTCCCGCTTTAAGAACATCATACGATCCCAAAACCATGGTGCATTTCTCCCATAACCCCGGCATGAATAGTTCATCCGAGACACCGTTGAGATTTGCAATGCCCCCTACTCTATTGCTATATCTTAGAAGTTTTTTGTCACTTAATTTAGAATCAAATAGACTACCACGACTTTTCACTCATATCCGACTATTCCATCAAAAAACCTTGACTCTTTCGAAAAGGATAGATAGAATCCAATCTAACGTTCGAACGTTAATCTCTAATTACTCGATCGACATTTCAAAAATTGAATAGTCATGCTTCTTATCAAGAGAGGTGGAGGGACTGACCCTTTGAAACCTCAGCAACCAGCAAATTTTCATTGTATGGTGCTAAGTTCAGTAGAATACATTCGTATTCTTCTAGATGAGACGGCTGAAACTACAGCTAATTTATGTATTTCGCCCTCTTCTCATCTCGAGAAGAGGGTTTTTAATTTTTCTGAGGAGGTGTTATTTTATGGTTGTTGATGTTCATTTGCCAGATCTTTCATTCGTCCGGAAGATTGAAGAGTCTTACTACATCAACCGTGGTGTTTACAATACAATCGACGCATGGTTTTACGGCAGTGGGTTCATAGATGTTACAGAACGAAGAGTGCATATTCTAAAGTTTTTGCAATACATAACAGCGAATTTGACAGAAGAACAATCGGCAAAGCGACTCTTCTTCCCAGCTGGATTAACGAATACATTGGAAAGTTATGTGGAAATTCAAGGAATTGAAAAGAATGCAGTATTTGCATAGTTAAAACGCAACAAAAAATTAGGAGGAATTAACAATGACTAAAAAAAGAATTTTATTAAACGCATTTGATATGAACTGTCCAAGTAACCAGTCTCCCGGACTCTGGTCCCATCCGGACAGCGAAGCACATCGCTACACGGATATAAATTACTGGATTGAGTTTGCAAAGTTATTAGAAGAAGCGCAGTTTGACTCCGTTTTTTTAGCAGACGTACTGGGTCCGTATGATGTCTATGAAGGGAAAAGAGACGCGGGTCTTAGACAAGCGGTGCAATCCCCTATCAATGATCCACTGCTAATCGTTCCTGCAATGGCTGCAGTTACAAAAAACTTGTCATTCGGCATTACTGCGTCCGTCACACATGAACATCCATATACTTTTTCTCGTCGCATGTCGACATTGGATCATTTAACGAAAGGCCGAGTTGGCTGGAATGTCGTAACTTCTTATTTGAAAAGTGCTGCATTAAATATGGGACTTGACGAACAAATTGCACACGATGAACGATATTCAATCGCTGAAGAATATTTAGATGTTTGTTATAAATTATGGGAACAAAGCTGGGATGAAGATGCTGTTGTTCGAGACACAAAAAGAAAGATGTATGTTGATCCGGACAAAGTACACGACATTCAACATAAAGGAAAGTATTTCTCTGTTCCGGGAGCACATTTATGCGAACCATCTCCACAACGAACACCAGTCATTTTCCAAGCTGGTTTATCGCCAAGAGGCAGTGCATTTGCGGCTGAACACGCGGAAGGTATCTATGTCTCCATGCCAACAACTGATATTGCACGAAAGTTTGTCGATAAAATACGCGGTCAGGCAGAAGAGTTTGGAAGAAAAGGCGAAGACATCAAAGTGTATAGTCTTTTCACGCCGATTGTTGGCCGAACGCAAGAAGAAGCAGATGCAAAATATGAGGATTACAAACAACATATTAGCATTGAAGGCGCGATGAGCTTATTTAGCGGATGGACTGGAATCGATTTATCTGAATATGACCTAGATGAAGACTTGCAATTTGTTGAAAATGATTCAATGCGCTCACGCGTTGAGATTTTCACAAAAGTGGATCCCAACAAAAAATGGAACATTCGAGAAATTGCAGAGTTTGTGGGTATCGGCGGTATCGGTCCAGTTGTTGTCGGCACTCCTGAAAAAATTGCAGATGAAATGGAACGCTGGGTGAACGAGGCCGACGTTGACGGATTCAATATCACTTATGCAATTAAACCAGGGTCCTTTAAAGATTTTGCAGAATTGGTCACGCCTGTTCTACAAGAACGTGGATTAATTCGCAAAAAAGATGATGTACAAGAAACGACCATGCGCGGAAATTTGTTTGGAACCGATCGATTACCGGTAAATCACCCCGGAAAAAGATTTTCACACGTCACTGTCTAAATAATTATGAATAAAGGTGGAAGATAAAATGAGAAAATTCATATTCGGTTTGCTAACGTTGTTTACTTTGCTCGTCCTTGCTGCATGCTCTTCCAGCGAGGCGAGCGGGGATAAAAAAGAGTTGAAAATTGGGGCAACGTCGGGACCATATGCAGATCAACTGAAAGAAAGCATTATTCCATTACTGGAAAAAGACGGTTTCAAAGTAAAACTTGTAGAATTCAATGATTACATCCAGCCAAACCGCGCATTAGAAGAAGGTAGCATCGACGCGAACGTTTTTCAAACGTCTGTCTATTTAGAGGCTTTCAATAAAGAACATAAGTCGAATTTGGCAATCGGTCATGCTGTCCCTACCGCGCCGATTGGTCTTTATTCGGAAAAGTATAAAGATGTTTCTGACGTGAAAGAAGGAATGAAGTTAACGTTGTCAAACGACCCAGTTAGCATGGCGAGAGCCCTTCAAATGCTGGAGCGTTTCGGATGGATTACACTTGCAGGTGAAATCGATCAAACTCGAGCTTCTGAAAAAGACATCGTTGATAATATATACAACTTAGAAATTATTGCAATGGACGGCGCACAACTTCCAAGGTCACTAGGCGATACCGACTTTGCATTCATTAACGGAAATTTCGCAATCGCATCGGGGTTAAACTTAGAAGACGCTGTTCAACTAGAGGATACGCCGCCTGAATTTATGAATAACATTGCCTATCACAAAGACAGCTTGGATAAACCGTTCGCGGAGGCGATCAAGAAAGCATACCACTCTGAAGCATTTTTAAAATATACAAACGAAAATAATGCCGGATTTACAAAACCCGATTATCAGAATGAATAGGAGGTGCTTCTGTGATTGAACTTGTGAATGTCACGAAAACCTATAAAGAAGTCACGGCCGTTGATAATGTCAATCTCACCATTCCGAAAGGTGAAATTTTCGGCATTATCGGTTACAGCGGTGCTGGAAAAAGTACATTACTCAGATGTTTAAATTTGCTTGAAAAACCGACGGAAGGTCAAGTGCTCATCAATAAAAAAGATTTGACTGCTTTATCAAAAACAGAAGTGCGAAAAGAGCGTTTGAAAATTGGCATGATTTTTCAACACTTTCACTTAATCAGCTCTGCGAAAGTGTATGATAATATTGCTTTTTCAATGTTGGCGGCTGGAAAAACGAAGGTTGAAATTCAGCGACGCGTTCCGGAATTACTTGAAATGGTCGGCCTTGCTGATCGTGCGGATTATTATCCAGCTCAACTATCAGGTGGCCAGAAACAGCGCGTCGGAATTGCCCGCGCGCTTGCAAACGATCCAACCGTCCTACTTTGCGATGAAGCAACTTCCGCACTCGATCCAAATACGACAGCATCTATTTTGAAATTATTGAAAGAAATAAATGAAAATCTAGGGATTACCATCGTCCTCATTACACATGAAATGGAAGTTGTACAACAAATTTGCCACCGGGTTGCAGTGATGGAAGATGGCAAAGTGATTGAGGTGAATGAAGCGTACGAATTGTTTGCTGCTCCTCAAACTCCGTTGTCCAAGCAATTTGTTCAAACCGTTCATTCGTTAACATTGCCGGAACGTTTACTAGAGGCAAGAACAGGATCCATTGTTCAAATTACGTTCCGCGGTGACTCTGCAGAAGACAGTATCATCTCAGAAACGATCAATCGTTTCAAAGTCATCGTAAATATTTTGCATGGCCAAATTAGCTACATACAAGATCGTCCGTTAGGTATTCTTATTGTTGAAATTAAAGGCGAACAATACGAAATCGAACGCGCAATCGAGTATATTACGATTCGAACAAACAATTTGGAGGTGCTTGCCGATGTCTCTTAACTTACTAAATGAATTCGGAATTGCGTTTTGGGAAACTGCTTGGATGTTAACAATATCAGTCACTTTTGCAGTACTGATCGGAATCCCGCTTGGAATTGGACTGTTTGTCACGAGTGAAGGAATGTTTTGGGAAAATCAAATTCTACAAAGCGTATCTGGAACGATTATTAATATTATTCGTTCCATTCCATTCGTCATCTTACTTGTCGTGCTACTCCCATTGACGACATTCATTCTTGGCACCTCAATGGGACCTACTGCGGCTAGCTTATCGCTAACGGTAGCGGGCATTCCATTTTACGCACGACTGGTGGAAAACTCTTTACGAGAAATTGACAAAGGCGTCATTGAAGCAGCTGAATCTTGCGGCGCATCCCCATGGCTTATCATTCGAAAAGTGTTATTGCCTGAATCGAAATCAGGACTCATCTCGGGTTTGACAGTAACGATTATTAGTTTGTTAAGCTATTCGGCGATGGCAGGTATGATTGGCGGGGGCGGCATCGGAGACTTGGCCATCCGTTTCGGTTATTACCGCTACCAAAACGAAGTGATGGTCATCACCGTCGTCTTCTTAATCTTCCTTGTTCAGCTCATTCAATTTATTGGTGACCGTGCGGCACATGCGGCTGATAAAAGGTAATTCAAAAACTTAAAAGCGCTACACACGCTGACAATACAGCATGTGTAGCGCTTTTGAATTTTTGAACTTCTGCAACCTTCTCTTATATACGTCCCAGTGGTTTATTTTAGTCCTGCCATTTTAACCTCTGTCAGCGATTTATCAATAATTGAAATAATCGTCTCCACTTCTTGCTTATTAATACAAAACGGCGGAGCAAAGGCTAGCGTATCCTGTCCTTCATAAATAATAGCTCTTCCCAACAGACCATGTTTCAACGCTTCATCTACCACTTTTAATGAAACTGGCTCAGAGAAACGGGTATTTGTTTCTTTGTCTTTCAGAATTTCAACCGCTCCGAGCAATCCGATCCCCCTGATATTGCCGATTTCCTCATGACGCTGTTCCAACCATTTGAAACCTTTTTGCAATTCCGCCCCCATGTTCAGAACGTTTTCTATCAAGTTTTCTTCTTCGATAATTTCCAAGTTCTTCAATGCTACTGCACAGCACATGGGATGACCGCTATATGTGTAACCGTGCATATAAACGCCATCTGTTAATTCAATGAGCTCATTTTTAAGTTTTTCCGAAATGACCATGCCACCAAGAGGCGCATAACCACTTGAAATTCCTTTAGCGATAACCATCATGTCAGGAACAGCATCGAAGTTCTCCATTCCGAAGTTTTTACCAGTCCTGCCAAAACCCGTAATCACTTCATCTGCAATGAACAGAATCTCATTTTGATCACATATTTCCCGGATCTCTTTGAAATAATTAGGCGGTGGCAAATTGACGCCACCTGACCCTTGGACAGGCTCCGAGATGAAAGCCGCAATCGTTTCCGCTCCTTCGCGCGCAATCAGTTCCTTCAGTGATTCGATTGTAGAATCCACGTAATAGAAGTCCGGCGCTAATGAAGGGAAGTCCCTAAAAGCAGGCAGCCCTGTTGCACTTGAAGCGCCCACGGATACGCCATGATACGATTTTTGGCGGGAAATGATTTTCTTTTTCTCGGATTTCCCTTTCAACTGCCAATAATAACGGGCGGTTTTAAATGCTGTATCATTTGCGTCTGACCCTCCTGATGTAAAGAAAGTCATCGTTAAATCTCCGGGGGTCATTTGCGCCACCTTTTCAGCCAACTTGATAACAGGTTCGTGGCTGTTTGTAGCAAACGCAGAGCTGAATGCCAGTTTCTTCATCTGTTCCATCGCCGCTTGACCGAGCTCTTCCCGGCCATGGCCAATATTGACGTTCCATAAAGAGGACAGTCCGTCAATCACTTGTTTCCCTCTAATATCTTTCAAATAAATCCCTTTACCTTCTGTAAAAATAAAACCGGGTCCCCGTTCTTGTTGTTGTTTGAATGAGGACGTAGGATGCATAAAATGCTTCTTGTCAAGAGCCGCCAATTCCTCATATTTTCTTTGTACACTTTCAACCGTTTTCATCGTCATATTGTTTCCCTCCATTTATGAATGATAATAAATTGCTATTTGGTATCTCCTTGGTACCCGCATGTGACTTAATTTTTAGCGGTGCTGCTTGGTAGGTCACCACACTCTCAGTCACAACTTCTTCGCTGACCTCGGCTTCTTGTTCCACTTCTACGGTAACTGTTTCGTCTTGCCTTATTGTCTTCAGCAAGGAGAAGCCCATTAAAAGTAAAATGACGGTGAGCGGAAGTGCGGCTACCAGAGAAGCAGTTTGTAGACCTTGCAGCCCGCTACTAATGATTAGGACAGCAACAATAGCGGACATGAGTACGCCCCAAATCGATTTTACAAGATTGCTTGGATTCGGATCTCCATTCGTCGTCATGATCCCCAACACGAAAGTGGCTGAGTCAGCCGATGTCACAAGGAACGTGATGATTAACAAAATAAAGACGACGGATAGCACTGTACTCATAGGGAAATTTTCAAAGGTTGCAAAAAGCGCACTAGTCACATCATTTTGCACCGCTCCCGCAATATTCGTGTTTTGAAACAAATCCATATAAAGTGCCGTCCCCCCAAACACGGCTATCCATACAGTGGCAATGAACGGCGGAACGATTAATACTCCAAAAACGAATTCGCGAATGGTCCTTCCTCTTGAAATCCGGGCAATGAATGCGCCGACGAAAGGCGACCAAGCAATCACCCATGCCCAATAGTTAACTGTCCAACCCTTCGACCATGTATTGCCATCGTAAGGTGAAAGACCAAGACTCATGCCGAAGAAATTCTGCATGTAATCACCTATGCCCAATGCGAATACTTCTAATATGAATTTCGTAGGACCTAAAAACAAGACAACTATTATCAATCCTATTGCAAGACTTAAATTCAAGATGCTAAGGAATTTTATCCCTTTATCCAGTCCTGTCAACGCGGAGGTCAAATATAACAGTAGTAGGCCTCCAGTAATGACCAATAAGAAAATCGTATTTTGTGGAACGTTGAACACATAATTCAACCCGCCGTTAATTTGTAATATTCCCATCCCGACGGAAGTCGCGACACCCAAAACCGTAGCAATTACCGCCAAAATATTGATTGTGTTTCTCAGTAACTTCTTACCACTTTTTCCGATGACTGGGTTCAACGTGTTGCTGATTATTCCTCTTTCATTTTTTCGGAATTGGAAATAGGCCAAAGTCAATCCGACAATCGTGAACACTGACCATTGGTGCACACCCCAGTTAAAAAAGGAATATTGCATAGCCAGCCTTGCAGCTTGTGTGCTCAATCCTTCCGTACCCGTTGGCGTATTGGTGAAATGACTCATCGGCTCGGCAATCCCCCAAAATACAAGACCTGCTCCAAAACCCGTACTAAACAACATGCCGATCCAAGCAAAATAGGAGTATTTCGGCTTTTCATCGTCCCTGCCCAATTTGATCCGACCATATTTACTTATGGCAAGCCCCGCGCAGAATAAGACTATGACCAAGACTGAGAGTAAATAGAACCATCCGAATGCGTCCGATGTAAAGTTATATGCTGCATCTGCCCAACGAGACATACCAGCAGAATCCACCGTCCCCCATATGACCAGTAATGTGATGATTACCGCCGATGTCCAAAAAATGTTGTTCATATGTTTTGCCCTAATTTTAGGTTTCATATAATTACTCCTTTTTTAGTTTCTGGGAACTAAAATAGCGGAAGCTGGTATTGATTGTTTATGCTAACTAAACAACCGCTTATGCGCTAACTTAAAACTGACAACTCTCGGTTCCGTCATTTCCTGTATCGTAAACTTAACCCCTTCTCTCCCTATCCCGGAACCTTTCACGCCTCCGAACGGCATCCCATCAATCCGATAATCACTACTGTCATTTATCATGATTCCGCCTACATCCATTCTTCCTATTGCCTCAAAAGCCTTGTCGATGTCCTTTGTAAAAATCCCGGCTTGCAGTCCATAGTTCACGTCATTTGATTTTTCGATTGCTGAGTCAAAGTCTGCAACAGGATACAGTAAAACGACGGGGCCGAAAATTTCTTGCTGAGCAATTGTACAATTCGACGGAACATCGGTTAACACCGTCGGGGAATAAAATGCCCCATTCCGCTCTCCGCCTATTAATAGCTTTGCCCCTTTGGCTATCGCTTCGTCCACCCAGCGCTCCACCCGGATTGCTTCCCTTTCATTAATCATTGGGCCCATATCCGTCGTTTCTAGCATCTTGTCTCCGACTTTATATTTGCTCACATGATCGATGAATAATGTGCTGAACTTTTCATAGATTTCTTCTTCTATATAAATCCGCTGAACGCCAAGACAGTTTTGCCCCACCGCATAAAATGCACCTGACACAGTGGATTCCACAGCCGTTTCAATATCCGCATCGCTTAAAACAATGACAGGCGAATTCGATCCGAGTTCCATACTGATTTTTTTCAATCCAGCTTTCCGGGCGATCGCTTCCCCAGTATCCAAGCCGCCTGTAAACGAGACCATTCGAACAGCGGGATGTGTCACTAACAGGTCTCCGATTTTACTGCCTTTACCTGTAATTACAGAAAGCACTTTAGGTGGCAACCCCGCGTAATCAAACGCTTCTGCTAAAAGAAGCGCACTGAGCGGAGTAAGCGTGGCCGGTTTGACGATGATTGCATTTCCCGAGGCAATCGCCGGTCCCACTTTATGTGCCACCAGATTCAACGGGTCATTAAATGGAGTAATCGCTGCAATAATGCCAATCGGAAATCGGTAATAATAGCCAATGCGATCTTCACTTCCTTCAGCCTGATCGAAAGGGATTGTCTCACCGTGGATGCGTCTCGCCTCTTCGGCACTTATTTTCAGCGTCTGAATACAGCGCCTCACTTCAGCCGTCGCTTCACGGATTGTCTTGCTGCCTTCCAACGCAATGGTAGCCGCAAACTTTTCTTGATTTTCTTCAATATGCTCTGCCGCTTTATTGAGGATGCTGATTCTAAGATGGACGGGCATTTTAGCAGCGATTTTTGCCCCTTCTTTCGCCTCTTCAATCGCCAACAGCATATCCTCCTTCGATGCCGAAGGGACAGTACTGATAAATGAATTGTCCTGCGGATTCAAAACTTCAATAACATCCTCTTTTTCAATCCATTTTCCAGCGACGAACATCGGATTTCCATGCATTTTCGTTTTCATTGTCGGTACACCTTCCTTCCAAAAAGACTTATATTGTAGCGCTTTTTACAGTTAATAGTTTGATAGTGGATCCCACAAGAATTTCTGTTCCTAGCAACATACAGCGCTCGTCGATATCAAATATATTCGTGTGCAGATCCCGACGGATACCATCCGGCAATGCGCAACCGAGAAAGAACATCGAGCCTGGGACATGTTGTGTCATATATCCGAAATCCTCTCCCCCAAGGCCAAATGCCTTTTCCTCTATTTGAATAGTCGGATACAACTCCACTGCCGCTTGCTTAATGATGTCATTTACCGCAGGATTGTTATTCAATGCGGGCTCTCCACGTTCGACCTCGAAGGAATACGACCCGCCAAGGGCTTCGACCAATTTAAATGCTTTTTCAACCTCTGTACTTAGTTGCTCTCTTACTTCTTTTGAATATGTTCGTAATGTCCCAGTCACAGCTACTTCTTGCGGAATTACATTACTCGCCGTCCCGGTGTGGATTTTACCGATACTGGCAACTGCCGTGTCCAAAGCGGAAATAGTTCTGGAACAGACTCCGTAAAATGCCTGCAATACTGAACCGAGCATCCAGATAGGGTCTGTTCCTAAGTGCGGATATCCCCCGTGGCCGCCCGTCCCCATGATCTTTCCGTGAAAAACATCCACGTTTGCCATGCTATAGCCATCATTCACTTGTATGGTGCCTACCGGATGCCATGGACAGACATGAAGTGCAAGCACTGATTCGACACCTTCCAATACACCTTCCTCGATCATTCTCGGTGCGCCAGACAATCCTTCCGCATCGGTGCATTCTTCCGCGGGCTGAAATATCAGTTTTACTGTCCCTTGAAAAAAACCAGATGCTGACTTTTTAGCAAGTATCTTGGCAGCACCGAGCAAAATGGCCGTATGGGCATCATGGCCGCAAGCATGCATGATGCCCGGATGCTTCGATTGAAAGCTGTGATCGGTTTTCTCATCAATCGGCAGCGCATCCATATCTGCACGAATCGCGACTGTCGGTCCTTCGCCATTTGAAATTGTTGCCACGACGCCTGTTTTGCCAACATCAGTTTGAACAGTAACCCCTTCAATCGCCCTTAACGTTTCAGCAACAAAGCGTGCTGTTCCATGTTCATGGAAACTGAGTTCAGGAAATTTGTGAATGTGTCTGCGCCATTCAATCATCTGCTGTTCCAAACTTTCAACTGCAGCAGCCGGGCTCTCGGTTTGCATCGGCATATAAAATCCTCCTCGACCAGGTTTGATGTTATAAAAAACTGAGCTCCTTTTGGTTATCTACAAACAATCCGCTCGTACCCATCTTCTTTAATAATTCAAATGCGAAAATGGCAATAGCTGTATCCTGTATTCCGGTACCCGTCAAATCACAGACCGTCACTTCTTCATCATGTAGTCTCCCTGGAACTTTACCCGCAGTGATTTCCCCAAGTTCAATCACCTGATCGGTTTCATAAAAGATTCCTTGCTTAACCGCGTGATGAAGCTCTCCAAGAGTGGCGCACTGCGATTGCACATCGCATACATAACGATCCGCATTCTTTAACACATCCGCTTCAAGTTCTTGTTTGGTTTCAGCATCGGAACCCATGGCAGTGATATGAAGGCCTGGATGCAGCCATTCCGCCTTTATGATTGGCTCTTTCGCAGGTGTGGTTGTGACGACAATTTCGCTGTCTCTTACAATTTGTTCAGGATTATTGGTTGCAATAACCTTCACATTTAATGCTGATTCCATTTCTTTTTGAAAATCTTTCACATTTTGTTCAGAACGTCCATAAACGAGGATTTCTTTGAAATCACGGACAGTTTTAAGCGCTTTCATTTGATATCTCGCTTGTGCCCCGGTTCCAATCACTCCGACTGTCGTCACTTGTTCTTTCGCCAAATACTTGGCCGCTACTGCCCCTGCTGCTGCAGTTCGTATTTCAGTCAGATACCCGTTATCCAGTAAAAAGGCTTCAGGTTGACCCGTTATCGTGCTGATTAATGCCATGAATCCATTGGCACTCGGTAAACCTAGCTGTGGATTATTGAAAAATCCGGAGGAAACCTTCAAAGCAAAGACATCTTTCCCAGTGATATAGGCCGTCTTGACATCGACTTCCCCGTTATTCTCTTCTACATCCACCCGCATAATTGGCGGCATAATGACTTTCTTCGTCGCCAGTTGCGTGAAAGCGTCTTCTACAACCGCAACTACTTCAGGTCCGAACTTCACCGATGAACGGATTTCTTCTTCAGTAAAGATAATCAAGTAGCTTCACCCCCTTGTACTAAATGACGATTTGTAATGGATCTTTTATAATCAATTCCCGATTAAAACTTGCCAATACTTCGCAACCATTTTCTGTTACTCTGAACGATTCACTAATTTCAATCCCATAATCTTCAAACCAAAGACCCGGAATGAGATGAAATGTCATGTTCGGTTGTAATATTGTAAAATCGCCTTTTCGGATACTCGCTGTATGCTCGCCCCAATCTGGTGGATAATTCAATCCCACGGAATAACCAATTCTGGATTCTTTACTGATTCCATGTTTTGAAATGACTGCATTCCAAGCACTTTCTATATCCTCGCAAGTAGCGCCAGGCTTAACCGCATCCAGAGCAGCATTTACACCTTCTACTAAAATTTTCGAGGTATCCAACGCTTGCGCAGTCGGTGCCCCTATAGAAACAGTCCTTGCTAACGGGGAATGGTAACGCTGATGACAGCCAGCCAATTCAATAATGACCATTTCATTGTTCACATATTTTCGATCAGTCCAAGTCAAATGCGGTGTTGAAGTATTTTTCCCTGCCGGTAACAGGGGTACGATTGACGGATAATCCCCTCCATATTCTTGTGTTCCACTGATTAAATCGCAATATATATTTGCCGCCACATCACATTCTCGGACACCTTCCTGAATGGATGCGACGGCAGTACTCATGCCAATTTCCGCAATTTTAGCCGCTCTTTTGATATATTTGATTTCCATTTCAGATTTTATAATCCGAACATAATTCACGAGAAGCGTGGCGTCAGAAAGTTGCGCATTCGGTAAATTCACCTTCAGTTTTTCATAAGCTAAAGCTGAAAAATAATAGGAGCCCATTTCTACGCCAATCCTCCGTTTTGACTGACCAATCTGCGTTAAGATTTTGGCGATGAAATCCATCGGATGTTTATAATTGGAATGAACATGATCTTCTGGATACGGAATAATGTTATCTGTGTATAACCATGTCGTTACTTCAGCCGCTTTAGCATCCATTTTTCTTCCAATCCAAATCGGCTGATCCTCGTCGATGATGACAATTAACATTTGATCGACATAAAAGGACCAACCATCATAGCCTGACAAATAGTTCATGTTTGCCGGGTTCGTAATAAGCAACACTTCAATTCCTTGTTCCATCATACTGGCCTTAGTCCGTCCCAACCGATCCTTGTACTCATTTAAACTAAATGGCATCATCTTAGTTCCTCCTATTCAACTTCAAAAGATATTTTCTTATGATTGATTCTCATTATATATTCCAAATAGTTAAAAAATCATCCGCATTATTGTATGAATTTTAAATTTATTGTTCATACAGTTTTCAGAAAAAGCACAAAAAGATGGAATCGGATATAAATTATTCCCGATTCCATCGATTCTCGCTATATGAAAGTGACTTTTTGTTCATTTTTTAATAACTCCTGTCGTCCAAACTTTAATACTGAAATTCAATAAAAACAAATCATCTGGATCTACGAGTGATAACATCGTCAACGATTCTATTTTTCGTAAACGATATAAAAGAGATTGACGATGGAGATTCAGTTCACGGGCTGTTTGGCTCACATTCAAGTTATTGTTTTTATAAGTTATGAATGTCTGAATCAAATCCATATCTCTTTTTTCATCGTATTCTACCAAAGGCGATACTGTTGACATCGTGATATCTTGGACTTCTTCATTGATGGCTAAATTCAATAACAGCCGATTAATTTGGGTTTCATCAAAATCAATGCGCTTTCCTATGCCTCTTTGACTTCTGCCCATTTCCAAAGCGGCTTTCGCTTTTTGAAAACTAGATGTATAATTCCAGATTCCGTCTTTTTCCTTTCCGATTCCCCAGGAAAAAGTGACGCCGGGAAGCAAGTGACTAAACCTTCTTTCCACTAAATCCAAGAACTGATTGACGGTATCCGATGCTACACTGTTCGGTGTCTCCAAAAAAACGATCACTTCGTCATTTTCGTATGCAAAAAGAAGTTGGCGTTGGAGATTTTCAGCAGCGTATAACATGCCTTCTTTGATATAGATGCTCATTCTTTCCAAACTTGCTTTTCTTGACTGGGAGAGATTCGCATCATGATTAATGAGGTCATTCAGATTTTCCGGAAAACCGACGATACATATATAAGGAAGATTAAGATTGTATCTGAAAAATTCAGCGTGTGACGCCACATGTTCTTCAGACATTCTTTCCCCTTTCGCTAAGTTCAGTAAAAATTCATTTTGCATCCGGCTTTCGGCTTTTATCACCGCGCTGTTACGTGAAAACCATAAGGCGGCAGCAACTACAGCCTGCTCTGCAATCGTCACTTCCTGTTCATTTAGACTGCTGCCCGTTTCAGATAAAATGAAAAAGTCTCCTTTATGACCTGTGTCGGATTGGATATTCAGATGAAGAAGCTGCATATCCCCGTTTTCTATCTTTCCTATCTCGGACTGCATGGGATGATGCGATTCATGTATGGACATATTTTTCTTCAGCTGATTCCACAAAGTAAGTACGTCTCTTGGATTCGCGCTACCTGCGATAGCTTCACCCTTCTCATTACAAATCAAAACAGATTGATTCAATTCTAGCTCAACATATTTCGTGATATGCTCCAACGTTTTCCCTTCAAGAATCTTTTGGATAAGGTGTTGCTGTACATCCTCAGAACGCTTCCTATTATTTTGATTTAAATCATTCATTTTAGTCATTATTTCATGGACAATATCCGCGAATCGGATTTCCCAAGGGAACTCAATTATGGCAAACTTTCTATCTTCGGCAAAATGGATAATCTCCTCCGGTATTTCAAAAATATATCTGCCTGTTGCAATCGCGAGGGCCGAAGCACCTGAGTCGTATACATCTTTAACAAAACTCAAAAACTCTTCTGTCTTTTCGTGACAACCGATCCCTGTCGTAAGGACGAATTCATTTTCCCTAACAAAGTTTTCAACAGGACTTTCTATAACCGAGACCCATTCAACCACTTTTCCATCAATAGTTCCTTCGCTTGTTTTTAGTTTGGTTGTCTTTAATAGACGAGATTCTAAAATTTCCTTGACTGATAAATGCATCCTAGTCAGCCCCTCCCCTGTGAGTGCAATTACATGTCTTCTTATAGAAATCTCCGCCAGATTTGAGCGTCGATGTCACCACTCTTCCCTTTTATAGTTCTGAAGAATTTCAAGAATTACTGAGAAGTCTATATTATTCCCCGTGATGATTGTTCCAACTTTTTTATAACGTCCTTGTATTTTCCCTTGAATGATGGCAGCGATTCCTACGGCGGCCGCCCCTTCAACAACCATCCTGTGATGTTCAACCATGAAAGTCATTCCTTGTGCAATCTCATCCTCTGAAACTAGAATGATATCATCAACATAGTTTTTGACAATGTCAAACGTATATTCATTATTCAATCCTATCCCGCCAAGCAGACTGTCTGCGAGAGTGTCCTGTTCCTGTAAAACAACCGGCTTTCCTGCTTGAATACTCTCATTCATGACAGAAGCCCCTTCCATTGATACGCCGATTACTTGAATCATAGGATTCACTGATTTCAATGCAATTGCCACGCCTGCTATCAATCCTCCTCCAGAAAGCGGTACAATAACAGCATCTAGGTCTGGGAGCGCTTCCAATAATTCAAGACCAATTGTACCTTGTCCAGCAATCACTTCTAAATCGTCGAATGGTTTAATAACAGTCATACCATGCTTTTCCTGTAGTTCATAACAATACTTTTCAGCATCATCCTGACTTTCTCCAATAATTACAATATCCGCTCCTGCCCTCCGGATGGCATCCACTTTCGCTAGCGGGACCCGGCTGGATATACAAACAGTCGCCTTGATGCCGAGCTTTCGCGCCACATACGCAACAGCCAATCCATGATTTCCAGTGGAAAATGTAGCCACCCCACACTGCTTTTTTTCCTCAGTCAAACTGATTATTTTATTGGCCGCTCCTCTGACCTTAAATGCACCGATATCCTGTAGATTTTCTAACTTCAAATAAACCTCTGCCCCCATTCTATCGGATAATACCGGCGAGGAGATGAGAGGCGTTTCCACAATAATATTTTGAATATTATTTCTCGCTTTCCAAATCAGCTGAGTATTCGTTATGCTCAGCTTCTCTTCTAACTTTGCATCCATAGAATCACCTCATTAGTTATTTTAATTATGTGACTAATAGATTCACCCCGTTATTAATCAAACCTTCTCACACTTCACACTAATTTGTAAAGTTTTCTTCTTAATAAAAGGTAAAGTTAACGATCCAGACGATTAGACAATCATTAAAAGTGCTTCTGTGGTGTCCAAATTTCTAGTTTTGGTCGATACGTTGTAGTTATGTTATCGCAATTGGTCATTTTCCTGATAACGGTTTAACCATCTATCGACTTCTTTAAAAACAAAAAGCGCATGAACATTATATTATCAATGTTCATGCGCTTTTCTATTTAGTCATTAACCTTTATGCACCCCACGAGGGATTCGTGGAAGCATTTAAAATGCTTAGAAACGAGTCAAGACCGACTAAAACGGTTCCAAGTAGTGCTTTGTACTTTATTGATTATTCTCTTGTTGTTGTTCTGACGGCTCTTCTGACGGATCCGGTTCATCTTCGTCAACGCCATTACATCCGAAAAGTAAGCCTGCTGACAAAATAACCGACATAAGCGGAAGAAAATATTTTTTATTCTTCATTCCATTTCCTCCAATCTAAATTAGTCTTGTGTTACTTTGCCCTGTCATCGGATTATTATTCATGGAAATAAAAAGCACCCCAATAGTTAATGACAATATAAGCCTTGGCTAAAGCATTTTCAAAATCAAAACTTTTTTTTAAATGTAATTTCTGCAAAAAAAAAAGTGCTGTGAACGTTATTCGTTCACAACACTTTGTTATTATGAGAAGTTTCTACTTCCATCCCCATTTCTGAAAAACCTTATGGGCTTCTTCAGTTTGTAAATAAGTTAAAAACTTTTCAGCCATCTTTTTATTTTGACCTTTTAAGGTCAAAGCTGCTGGTGTTCCCCTGTATAATTTATCTTCTTCCGAAAACTTTACTAAGTCCGTTTCATTTTGAAGTCGATAATGCCAAGATTCATACGTGATCCATGCATCGATTGTTGAATCTAATTTCCATAGTTCTATCGCTTCGGCACTCGTTTTGACCGAAACAGCAATATTTTGTTGAATATCGGGGATGAGTCCCTTACGACCCGCTAAATCCTCCCAAAGTCCAAGTTGTCCCGCCCCGTTCACGTCGACAATACGGACATTTTCTTTTGTTAAATCAGCAAATGTTTGAATGTTTTTTGGATTTCCCTTTCTCACTAGTATTCCTGCAGGACGGGAATATAATTCAACCCAAGAATCTTCGCTTAATAATTTTGGATGTGCAAACGAAAAGTTACGTAACATGTATGATGAGCCGCCGTAAATAATGTCCCCATTCTGTTTTGCATTTTCAATCCATTTTCCTTCCGGTCCAGCAACCACTTGAACTTGAATGCCTTGTCCTTTTGAAAAACGCTTCGCTAATTCTTCCATCGGACCAAAAGGACCACCCGGACCATAAACATAAACAATATTATTATCCTTTTTCGACTTTACGCCCTTTTCACTTGCCATACCTGTCATCATAATCGCCCCTGCAAAAATCAGAATAACGAAAAGCACGAACTTAATTTTCCTCAACTCTCTCGACCACCTTTCAAATAGTTACTTCTACTAAAGGAAACGACGTAAAAGTCAAAACGGTTTGAAAGATAATTTATTCAATCGAACAAATTATTAATCATCAGCTCTAACGACAGGAAAAGGAGTTAAGAACCCGAGGATGTAAGTAAATGAAAAAGAAGATTTTCAATGCGGAAAGTTCATGTGAAAAGTTTTGATATTCAATCGTATTCTCACAAAACAATAAAGCGTCACAAACATTGTTTTGACAATGTTTATGACGCTAAATGGGAGGTCCTTATCTTATACAGATTACCCTATACTTCCCAAAAGGACGTTTTTAAGGGCGTTTAAACCCTTATATAGCGAGCGAGGTTTCTTCTAAATTTAGCACTTAGTTAAAATTATGAAATCGATTGTCCACCATCAATTTTCATTTCAACACCGTTTATATGTTTTGCTTTTTCACTTGCTAAGTATGCCGAAAAATAGGCGACTTCTTCAGCGCGCCCGATATGTTCAGATGGAATAGCGTTTATTTGTCGAACAACTTCAGGACGACCTTGTTGAATTGCATACTGGACCATTGGCGTATCGATTAGTCCTGGACAAAGTGCAACGGCGCGAATTCCGTCTTTAGCATAATTGAAAGCTAGTTGTTTCGTATATCCAACAACGGCATGCTTAGAAGTAATATATGCTGCGTCCCCTACACCAGCAATTGTTCCTCCAATTGAAGCAATATTAATGAATGTACCCTTCCCTTTTTTCAACATATGAGGCAAAATCTCATTTGTAAGTAAATAGACTGCTTTAACGTTTACATTCATGATTAGGTCCCATTCTTCTTCAGTAATATCAAGAGATGCTTTGAAATCCGCCAAAACAGCTGCGTTATTCACGCAAATATCGACTGTACCAAATGTTTCAAGCGCCTTTTTAATCATCATTTGAATGTCTTCTTTTTTAGAAATGTCAGCAACAATACCAAGTACAGTTCCATTAAGATCTTTGATTAGTTTTTCTGTTTCAGCTAAACCCACCTCATTTAGATCATTAACGATGACCTTTGCACCTTCTTTTACGTATTCAATTGCTTGTGCTCTACCTAGTCCTGACCCAGCGCCTGTAATTAAGGCGACTTTCTCTTGTAATAACATAATATCCCTCCTAAGATTATATCCACAATTACTGGTCAAATAGAATAATCTTTTACATAAAAGACCGAGTTCCTTTTAAGTACTTAATTCTAACTGAAACATTTATATTTATAATTGTAGCTAACCTCACATTACATATCAATTTGGGCTAATGCCAACTATAAGTGATAAAGTAGGTCTCTTAAATAACTAGGAATTACAATGTATGCTTTGTGAGAAATACTTCCAATACTAATCTATTCAAATGTCATTACCGCAGGTCGGTTATTTTCAAAAAGGTGGTTGACAGGCTTTATTTATATTCGATATGATATGAGTTAACCTTATCAATAAAAAGGTTAACTCTTGAAGGGGGAAGTTTTTCACATGACAGAATCAAATTTAAAGTTGCGAATGATGATTGTTACAGCATTATTTGCAGCAATTATTGGCGTCCTGGCGCAAGTAACAATTCCGTTACCACTCGTTCCTATTACAGGTCAAACATTAGCGATTGGACTTGCCGCAACGATTTTAGGTGCTAGGTACGGAACAATATCCGTATTCGTTTATTTAGGTCTCGGTGCAGTAGGTATTCCAGTTTTCGCACAAATGTCTGGCGGGTTAGGTAGCTTATTTGGACCAACTGGTGGATTTTTATTCGGATTTATTCCAACTGCCTTTATTATCGGTTATTATCTTGAGAAGACAAGTTTCACTGTTGCCAATGCAGTTATCGCAAATATCATTGGTATGTTTGTTGCATTGACTTTCGGAACAATTTGGTTAAAGTTTGTCGCTGATCTTTCATGGACAGGTGCATTTATGGGCGGGTTTGTCCCTTTCATTTTTGTAGGTGTTATTAAAGCCGCGCTCGCTGCATGGATTGGAATCACAGTTAGAAATCGGTTGAAATCTGCAAGTTTTTTATATGCTTGAAAGACAAAAAAATACTTTGCGTCATGAATAGTATCAGAAACAGATAGCTGAAATTTCGCTGTCTGTTTTTTTATTTGTCCTCCTTCTTTTTCTCTTTCTATTACAGAATCAGGATAAATTAAAATTAATGACATATCCTAAAAATTAATCTATAAGCATGGAGGTTATAAATTGAATAAAGGCATAGCTAAATTACTTAGCATTTCGTTGCTTTGCATTTTCCTTATCGCTTGTCAGAATACAAAACAAATGGATAATAACTCATCACCCCCTTCATCTGATCATATAAAATACAATCAAGAAGGCGATATTAGAGATGATCAGCCCCAGCTTGAAGGAGGTTCAGAAAGAGACGTTCGTGAACCGCATCCCGTTTCAAACGACAAGTTGCAAAAGGAATATCCAAACATTCTCGTTTTGCACGGGAATCCAACGAAAAATCAAGTAGCACTGACTTTTGATGATGGACCAGATATCCGGTTTACTCCCCAGGTGCTTGACGTTTTAGCAAAACATGATGTGAAAGCAACCTTTTTCCTGATTGGCGCGAGAGCAAAAGCGCATCGAGATATCACGAAACGAATTCATGATGAGGGGCATGCTATTGGAAACCACACATATTGGCATCCAAATTTACCGAAAGAGAGTTTAGAAAGGTTAAGATGGGAATTGACAGAAACGGAACAGGTTATCGAGGATATAATTGGTTTTAAACCGCGTCTTTTTCGCTCTCCATATGGTGCTTTAAACGAAGAGATAGTAAAGACGTTGGGTGAAATGAATCATACAGTTATTGGATGGGATGTTGATTCCGTTGACTGGAAACTACCTGGCGCTGACATGGTAGCAGATAATGTTCTTAGCAATGTTGGTTTTGGATCTATTATATTAATGCATGATGGTGGCGATTGGTCGATGGATTTATCTGGAACAGTAGAAGGACTGGATAGAATCATTTCAAAACTGAAGGAAGATGGAACCAAGTTTGTCACGTTACCGGAACTAATTGGAATACCTGAGACGAAATAAAAAACTGGCTAGTTGTACAATCAACTTAGCCGCCTAAAATTAGACAATAAATAGCCATTATAAAGTTTCGTGTATCATTGAAGTTACTAGACCAACAATGTGGGGAAGTTTTATAATGGCACATACCAACATACAAAACCGTAAATATAACCACCTATTGGTTGGTTATTGGTTGACGGTGAAATTGCTGCTATAGAAATTGAGTCCATTCTAAGAAAAAGGATTGTTCCATCTTTGAAACCTCAGCCGTTTAACGAATATTTTCGTGACTGGCTTACCGATTAAATGGCCGGATTGTTGAAGACAGTTCTTACTGAATATCAATCAATTTTGTACAATAAGTATGAACTTTATAATTGTTAAAATTACTCCGAAGTAGATTAGAAAATCTCCTCCAAAACTTCTATCGATTTCAATATATGATCCAGCAAATCTGCAATATACGCCATGTGTTTCTCGTTTATTTTTGATTTGATTGTCATATCTATGCTATTACACTTTAAAAACTGGGAGAAATTACAGAAACAAGGCCGATTTAATGTGTAACTTTAGAAAATGATTGCGGAATTCCCAGTCAGTTAACTTCATATGTTTATTGTACATATGAAGGAGCTGGTAATTTGATCATATTGAGGAGAAAACTTTCTAAAGCCATCAAGCAGCGATCAGATGAAGTGTATATATCACTCACCAATATAGAAATTAAAAACAACTTCGATAGTATTATGAGATTTTCATTATCTGTTTTGGACGAAGTAAAGGAATTGAAAATGAGTGAAGACGGTTCAAACGAAGAGACTGAACATCCCTTAATTGATGTTGTTAGATTAGTCGGCAGGCAACTTCAATCTCAATATTTAACTAATCTTTTATATCAAAGAGATGAAGCACAAATACCCAAGTTGCTTCCAGAAGAAGTACTTTTCAATCCATTATCCATGATTACTAAAGAGGGTACTATTTTTCAGGATGTAATAAGAGAACTAAAAACTGAATATGTAATTTCATTAAATCGGGATCTAGTATTGCCCTGGTCGTGGAAAAAATCAAGATTGACTACTTGTATTGCTCAGATTGGGCAAGGTAGAAAATTGGGGCAGTGGCGTCAAGACTACAATAATCACCATGTAGAATTATGGTTGCCAATGGGAATAGCATGGGTTTATGGAGGAAATCATTCAATATCAGCCGGTATAATTCAGGGCAAAGGAGAAATTATTCCCAAGTCTGTTTATGACATTAGTGGTGTGTATGATTATGTGTATTGTGATGGTGTTAATTATTATCGTAAAGAAGATGGCAGTATTATCTCTCCGGTCATGTATGCTGAGTTTGCGGCTATTTTTGAAATAGGTCGTATAATGGCTGAGAATTCAATTAGTTATTAAAAACGAGACTATATAAGTGAATTAATGCTGTGGTTTTCAACGAAGTAATGACTTTTTGAACAATTCGGATTGCAATCACCTTATCAGATGGGCGATATATACGGTCCACTCTCTTTGTGGCGTTTGGGATTTATTAACCCTTCCTTTATCCAATGTTAAATCGCAAAAGCAGACACATTCACTTCTTTAGCTACGTCTACAATCTTCACGATTCTATCTTCTCTTTTTTATAAAATCTCTTCCAGCACTTCTAACGATTCCAAAACATGAGCTAGCAATTCTTCAATATCCGCCATATGCTTTTCGTTTATTTTAGATTTGAATCTCATGTCTATGATGTTTTGATAACCAGACGCATGTTGTCCATGTACGAAACTTAGTGTTTGGGTTAGGTGAATGTCCGTTTCCCAAATGGCGTTTAGGGCTTGCTCAATTCGCAGGCACTCGTTAGCGGCGTTTTGAACAGTTTTGGCAAATCGCACGGCCAGCTTGCTACCTAGATTTTCTCCGAGCACCTCTAATATTTCACCTGCCAACTCTTTGACAGATGCTTGTAGTACAATTTCTGCCGTAACTTCCGGTTGATTGACGAGCGAAAATTGAATTGCAAATTCCCGGGAAAGAATGGCAAAGTCCATACGATCCACCCGATTGATGATCGTTATTTTTTATCTAAATTGTCTAAATCATAAATATGGTTTTCAAACGCTATTCTTAAATTTTCAAAGATTGTTGGATCATACAAATTAATACCTCCTGACGGTGTTCACTTGATTAAATCCCTTAATACTCACATCCCAATTGAGGATTTTAAACAATACTTTTAGTTAAATAGTTGCTTATTAAGAACCTCAAAATACAGACCACCAAAATTATGTGTCTATTTAGGATGGAGCAAATGATTCGTTATATACCCACTTAGATCCAATATAAATCATAGCTTTAAAAATTAATTGTTTCCCCGATAAATTTTCACTCCTCATGGCCAATGAAAAACCGCATATGATGTCAGCCGTTAAATCCAAAAAGCACATCGATTATGTGGTTTTGGTAATCCTTAAATCACTTATCAACAAGCTCTGTTTCTTTGCTTAAAATACTAATAAAATTATCATCCTGGCCAAACAATAACCTGAACTTCCCCCTTTCAAACATAATAAAAAGACACCTTATGATTTGGCGTCTTTATAGTTCTTTGGTTCAAACTTAACGTCTTTAAATAGCTTCTGATATTCTGCTTGTTTTGTTTTTATTTCAAAATCTAACCTCTCCGGAAATGAATTTTCTTGTTTTATAGCCTTACTTATTTTCCTTTTGTAAATCCAATATCTAATCCAGAACTTACTCATTTTACTAGGCAATTTATCAAAACTCTGTAAATGTTGATTCGTCTTTCCGGCAACTAACATTCCAGGAGACACTATATAAATATTATTCATAGCATCCTGATATAAAATTTCTACTTTTTCCTTACGAGAGTCTTGATTAGTTTTTTCGATGTGTTCTTCTTTTAGTGTTAACCTCATTATTCTATGTTCGCTTGGTTTTAACCCCACAATAGGTTTTGATAAGAAGTACTGTTTTTTCCACTTGGATTTCCTTGACGGAATTGATAAAAGGATAAAGGCTTTAACAACATAACCTTTACCAACATTTTTTAATTCTGCTTCCCAAGAAAAAGGATAATATTCATAAATGTTAATGCTGGTCCTAATTCTACTGACAATAACTTGTGACGAGTATTCCATTAATAAAGCTCTACTTGCATATACAGCCGTCCCCACAGCAATTGTTAAGAGCAATATATTTATAACTACTGATATCCACTCAGTCATTTAACCACCCCAAACGCAATTATAAACTAAAGTGTATCATCTGAGGTGATTATTTGGGGACATCGTTAGAAATAGATAGTGGAACACCTTTCAATTTCGATAGATATTTTTTTAACTGGTTGCGTAGCTAAAAATGGAACTTTCGAATTCTTCACCGTAGTTGTAAATAGCACCGATAACAAGATATACAATTTCATGGAGCACAGCACTAAGAAAACGTATCCAGCCAAAGATCTCCGAAAAATTACTGGTTTCACCGAAAAACGATTTATTTAATAAATTGCATAAATTGAAAGAGCAATCAGAGAACAGCATATAGTGACTTATCAATATTTAGCGTCAATGAAATGATGAACCAATGAACTGATATATCCCTTCTGAACGCATGAGAACTCTTCTGAAAGATTGGTCCGAATATAAAATATAAGTTGAGCGTGCCCAGAAATGGTACGTTTTTTTAGTTGTCAGCCAATTTTAGTTTGATACAATCAATAAGAGGTGAAATAAGGTGAAAAATAAAAAAACAGTGCTAATAGCATCGGGGATTATTGCACTGGTACTTATAACAATAAGTATAGGATATTTCAATGAAACGAAGAAAGACAATGTAACAATTAAAGAAAAAAGCAAAATTACTAATCATGGAGCTCCAGCTGTACCAGTAATTGAAATTGAAGAAAAAAGAAAAGAACCAATAGAGATTGAATTCATATCTCTTATGGAAGAGTATCAAGTTCGAAATGCAATTCATGGAATGTCTCATCAAAAAGTCCGTGCAGCTGACAAATGGGGTTTCCTTCCCATGACTCAAGAGCGAGTAGAACGTTTAATTGAAGTTGTTGAAATGAACAAATCGAGCTACGATAATGATGAATTGTATTTAGATATTCTCAATCGCTGGGCAAACAACGATTTCTCTCGAGCGGACAAAGACCACAATGCAATATGGACGCTTCAAGGAGGGAATGTTGGACGAGCTACAGGGGTTTTAACTTTTGAAGAAGAAAAAGAGTTTATAAAAAAGTATTTTAATATTGAAGTAATTGATGTAACGTCAGATTAATTGACGTTACTTTTATATTTGTTTATTAGTTCCCATCGTGCTTTATATGTATTAAGATTGAATTAACAGATAAACAGGAGATGTTGAACTATGAAATTTGTATTCGATATAAATCAAGACAAAGCTTTGAGAGTGATAGATGAGATTGCTTTTAACGAGGTGACAGGAGAATACTCCATTTATGATAATACAACTGATTTGGTTCCCATCATGAAAAGCAGTTATCATGTGATTGTTGAAAACATTTCTAATTGGTATGGATCTAGCGTGAGTGAACCAAAGTGGATTGAAGAAATTAATGTGGAGTTATTGAAGTATGGAATCTGACGGACGTAAAAGTTCGTTGATTGAAATCTCAAGGAGGAATACAAATAGGAATGAAATTAATTTATAAAAAGAGTTTAATGGTTGAACTCGTGAAGCTTGGTCATGATTTGGAATACACTGCTAGGAATCGCAACAATCCACAATATCAAGTGTATTTCTCCCCACATTCAAAAGCTTTTGACCAAGACATTGCCATGCTTACTGGGAATGAATATATTGATGATGAACGAGCTGTAGAATGAAACACAAGATCATGGACATCGCTAAAATGGTTGGTTTGTGACTTAGCGTGTTCTTAATGAGAAAATAGCCCCTTAAAATTAAAAAAAGGACTCAAAATTAAATTTTCGAATTTTAAAGTCGTCTATTTTTGGTATTGCTATCAAGATTCCTTAAAAACCGAACGTTTTTCTGTGCCCTCTGATATTCGCTGAGTTATTTTGGGACGTTTTCCTTCTTGCAAATCGTTAATGGTTAAGTCAAAATCCATCTGAAGATGAGGATAATCTTTGAAGCCGCGCCAGTCTCCTCCCCATTGAAAGCCCAACTCCTTTGCAATTTCTGCAACCTCAAACCAGTCTGATTGACCATTTCTGTTTCCATCATATTCAATATCCCAAATCACATTACCATTCTCAAGCTGGAGAGCAAAATCGACTGCAAGGCCAAAGTTGTGAAAAGATTCGCCTCCCACCGCATGAGTAACTACTTTTCCTGAAGTTCTTCTTCCCTTATCATAAAGCTTGTCTTGCTCCTCATAAGAACGGTAATCATCCGTAATCAGGATTTTAATCTTTTGTTCTGCTGTTTTTTCTATTAAAATCCCTACTTTCTCAGCTACAATGGGGTGTAGTTCAGTTGGTAGAGTCTCTACATTTACTTCGTATTCCACCTGCTCCGATGATCCAGGATTTCCCTTCATGAATAAGAAAGATTGATAGGCGACAAATGCACAGAGGAATAACAGCAATATTTTTAGTAGCTTCTTCACAAGTTGTTATCCACTCCTTCTTAATGATTAATGATTTCCGACAAAATCTATGTTTAATTTAACATGAATAGGACAAAAACTGCACGAATTTAGTTTCAAAAAGGCAAACAACCATACTAGTAAAAATACGGCTATGTCGTTTCAATGTCAAAATCAATTTTGGTGTGTAAGTTTCGGATACCGCCCCTATCTCAATATAAAAATGAGATAGATTGCTCTATCTCGCTAAATAAAAGAATTATTTTACTTTAATCCTCTTTAAATATTCAAATTACAATATATTAAACACTTAAACAAGTGTTCTACCGTTACTAATTTTAAAATAGCCTTTTGCCATTGGTCTATTCTTGATAATTTCGAAGATATATCTTCCTTTTATTTATCTGTTTGTTTTTGCTTCCTCTTCAAATACTCCGCACGTATTTTTTCAAGTTGCTGCTTTTTATCAAATTTGGTAGGCTTGTTTTTTTCATGATACTTTGTCACAGCTACCTTACCTTTGTTATCCAATTGATATTTCCCCACTTTGTTCACCTACTTTTCTTGTCTTTAAAGAGAATCTATTCAACAAATATTTTACTGAAGTAAACCTTATTAGTACTGCTAACCTTGCAACTAAAGAAACTTAATCAGGATTCCTCTTTGGCATGTTTCCCTCCGGATGGGACATCAGCTGTTTTTAAATAATAGTTATTTTAAAAACAGAAAAGCCTTGTAAACATTACGTCTACAGGCTTTACATGATACGTCCCAGGAGGGATTCGAACCCCCGACCCACAGCTTAGAAGGCTGTTGCTCTATCCAACTGAGCTACTGAGACAAGTACTTGATTTGGTCAAATAATGTTAATGGACCAAAATCTGACTACAAATTATGATAACACATTCATTAAGTTCTTTGAAGCTTTTAATAAATTTATATCAATTTACAATATTCTCAACAATATTGTAATAAAAATATAGCATTTTTAATCGTTAAAACAAAAAGCGCTTGAACATTGTATAACCAATGTCCAAGCGCTTTTCTAACCAGCTAATATTTCTCATTTTAAACCTATACGTCCCAGGAGGGATTCGAACCCCCGACCCACAGCTTAGAAGGCTGTTGCTCTATCCAGCTGAGCTACTGAGACATGTCTTAGCAACATTTGGTATTGTTGCGACAAGTTCTATTATAGGCAGGACAAAATGGAAAGTCAACACTAATTTTAAACATTTTTTATTTCGATTGATTCAACCACTGTATGATCCATGTTTTTAAAGGTGACAATTGGGGTTTCATCCCACTCTAAAACCGCGTATGTAGCGGGATTACCGCCTCTTGGCAACATCGTGCTGCCCGGATTAATAAATAATATTCCATCTTTCATTTCTGCGCCGTATAAATGAGAATGGCCAAATAATACTATATCGGCATCTTTTTCCTTTGCGCGGTAATACAATTCCATCAATGAACTTTTCACATTATGTTCATGGCCGTGAACCGCAAGAATCTTTTTTCCTTTAATTGTAGTCACGACTTCACCAGGATATTTCGAATCTACATCGCAATTTCCGCCAACTCGAAACATCGAAACCAATGTTTCATCGTCGTAAGACAACTCGCTATCCCCGCAGTGGAAATATGCCTCTGCCGGCAATGAAGAAACGGCTTTTACCGTTTCTTTGTCTCCATGATTATCACTCATAACTATTATTTTCATTTATAAACCAACTTTCTGTATTAATTGTGGCAATTTCTCGCGAAGTTTTGCAAGCGCATCTCCTCGGTGTGAAATCAACCCTTTTTCTTCCGGCGATAATTCTGCCATAGAACGTTTTTTACTTGGCACATAAAAAATTGGATCATAACCGAATCCATTAGTCCCTTGTCGTTCATTTAAAATTGAGCCTTCGCAACTTCCGGAAAATGTTTCGGTTTCAATACCTGGTCCGGCGATTGCAAGTACGCAACGGAATCTTGCAGTGCGTTCAGCCTCATTCACGCCAGCGAGCTCGCCTAATGCTTTATCAATGTTTTTGTCGTCTGTGCTACCAGGTCCAGCATAGCGCGCTGAATAGACGCCAGGAGCCCCTCCGAGCGCATCGATTTCAAGCCCGCTGTCATCTGCTATTACAGTTTTACCGAGAAGTTTAGAAACTTCTTCCGCTTTTAATATCGCATTTTCTTCAAAGGTCTTACCGGTTTCTTCAACATCTATTTTTTGTTCAATATCATTTAATGTTAATACCTTTATTCCAAGCGGGGTAAACAATGCTTCAAAGTCTTTCCCTTTTCCGGCATTGTTCGTCGCGATAATTACTTCTTTCATAAAGTTTCACCTTCCCCTTTGCCAACCAACTCTGCAATTGTTCCGAGTGCGTCTTTCTGATAACCGATCAGTTCTGCAATCCCTTTTTCCGCGAGTGACACAAGACCATTCATCTCATCTTTTGTAAATGTCGCTTCCTCGCCTGTTCCCTGCAATTCCACAAAAGCCCCAGCACCTGTCATGACGACGTTCATATCGACAGCGGCAGAAGAGTCTTCAACGTAATCTAAGTCTAGAATAAGCTCGTCCTCCATTGACTTCCCGACACTCGTCGCTGCTAAATACTGGGTAATCGGAAACTTGCTCAATTCTTTTTCTTCATGAAGTTTAGCTGCTGCAATCGTCATCGCCACAAAAGCGCCTGTAATTGAAGCAGTTCTTGTCCCGCCGTCAGCTTGAATGACATCGCAGTCAATCCAAATTGTACGTTCGCCGATTGCATCGAGATCAATCACAGTTCGCATGGCTCGTCCAATCAACCTTTGGATTTCCATTGTTCTACCGCCTAGCTTGCCACGTGTAGCCTCACGTTGCGTTCGCTGCCCTGTAGCACGCGGCAACATGGAATACTCTGCTGTGACCCATCCTTTCCCGCTTCCGCGTAGGAAGTGCGGCACGCGGTTTTCTATCGTAGCCGTACAAATCACCTTTGTGTTTCCAACAGTGATAAGCACCGAACCTTCTGGATGAATTAAGTAATCTGTTTCGATTGTTACCGGTCTTAGTTCCTCAGCATTTCTTCCATCATGTCTTGTCATTAAATAGCCTCCATTATTTAAATAATCTTATCTTTACCATAACCTAATTCATCAATGCAAAAACCCGGACATCCAAAAATGGACATCCCGGGTTTTATAAGGTTAAATGTCGTACATCAGGATTTTCTATGAATAGCCAATCACGAACAATATCATGAAAAGCCGTTCGTAAACCCGTCGTATAAAATATTGGTTCAACAGATTGGTTTGTTTCATTTAAAATATTTCTTTCAATTAATTCTCGTTCTATATCATGCACGGTTTCAACCGCCGAAGAAATAACTTTAACTTTCGCTGGAAGACTCTTTTTAATATGGTCTTCAAGGAGTGGATAATGCGTACAACCTAAAATGGCTGCATCAAAATCTTTTCCAGCTAAATTACTCAGTGTTCGGTCGACAATGGTACTTGCATGGTCAGATTTATATTGACCACTTTCGACAAGAGGAACAAACTCCGGACATGCAAGTGGGAAAACCGTTGCAGATGGGGATTGGCGTGCAATTTCCATACTATAAGCACCGCTCTTAATCGTTCCCAGCGTTCCAAGAACGGCAATTTTCCCTGTTGTTGAAGCTGTCACTGCAGCACGAGCGCCTGGAACAATTACACCGACAACCGGAAAATTGAATAATTCACGGATGTCATCCAGTGCGACCGCTGTTGCTGTATTGCAAGCAATAACGAGCATTTTAATACCCATTTTTGAAAGTGCAGACGCCATTTCAATCGTAAACTGCCGGACTTCTTCAGCAGGTCGCGGCCCATAAGGACAACGTTTATCATCTCCAATGTAGATGATTGATTCATTAGGCAATCTGCTTCGTAATTCTTTGACGACGGTAAGTCCGCCGACACCCGAATCGATAATTCCGATTGGTCCTTCCACTTTAATCCCTCAATCCTACTTCATCTCTTTGTGCAGTTTTGTTAACAGGTTAGAGAATTGTTTAACTTCATCTTCTTCAAAATTGGACAACACCGAATTTAAATAATCACATCTCTTATCAATAACTTCCTCAATAACACGTTTTCCTTCATCTAAAAGATGTATTCTGACAACGCGGCGATCTTTTTCATCTCGCACTCGTTTCACAAGATTGTTTTTCTCCATGCGATCTACGAGGTCTGTCGTCGTGCTGAAGGCAAGATACATCTTATTCGACAAGTCGCCTATTGTCATATCTCCGTGTTCGAAAAGCCATTGCAACGCAATAAATTGCGGAGGTGTAATCGTATAGTTTTTTAGTATTTTACGGCCGCTATGTTTGATAATCGCAGCAATATATCTAAGTTCTTTTTCCATATGCGCTACTTCAATTACATCATGCTTCTTTGATGTCGTCCGTTCCGCCAAGTTAACCAACTCCCTGATAACAATTACTACTTCTATTGTCGCCTTTTTCCCCCGGTATGGCAACTTATTTTAGCGCAAATGCAATTCTCCTAGCCTTAATAGCTCGATAATCGCCTGCGCTCTACCCGAAACCCCAAGCTTCTGAATGGTGTTGGAAATGTGATTTCGAACAGTCTTTTCGCTAATACCGAGCCGTCCTGCGATATCTTTTGTCGTCAAGTCATTGATGAGCAAATTAAAGATTTCTCGCTCTCTGCCCGTTAGTAACGAGCGGTGTTTTGGTTCATCTGTCAAGACGCGCCCCTCCTATCCACTTTCACTTTAAAATATGTGAGGAAGGACAATGTCGTGACGGCTCTAACCCAATCAACCGACAAAAAGCGACTTTTCTTTTTCAGACCACGGCGTTCCTTTTCCACTTTGGCGATTAATCTGGACTAAAGTTCCGCGTCCAGTAAATAAAATTTCATCATTCTCGTTTTTCGCCATGTAATGGAGATCAACAGAAGAATTTCTGATTGAATTCGGCTTTACAAAGATTCTAAGATTTTCATTATATGTAATCGGCTTTAAATAATCGCATTGGACATCGGCTACGACAGGAATCTTCTCGCCTTCTGGATTCAACCAATCACTCATCAGTCCAATATGTTTAAAATATTCAATTCGCGCAAACTCCATATACGAAATCGTCACAGAATTATTAACAATTCCGTATAGATCAATATCTGAAAAACGAACTGTTAAAGACGCTGAAAATTTAAATTCCTCTGCCCAAGTATTATAATCCTCGATATAATTAGCTCTCATTCCAAAAACCCCTTTTCGTTCATCGTGTATTTGGGCTTGCGAAGACTCGTGACTTCAGTCGTGAGAGGAGCAAGCCTGCACTTCCCTTCTATTTTGGATTTCAACAAGCAGTGTACTGGCTTTTCCTACTAAATTTAACTTTTTGAAACTTGCACTCCTGTGTATAATTGTGCCATCTAATTTTCTTAAATCGAAGTATCCAGTTTTACGTCTTCCGAAAATAAAGCATTCTACGCAGTCATAGGTCACTTTGTCGAATAACTGAAAGCCTTTGACGAACCTTTCAGCTTTATTAGCTTTACGATAACCGCCTTTAGCAATCGACATCTTATGTAGCTGCCGATTATTCTGACGAACCTGCTTGTACAAATAAGTAGAAGTCAGTGGAGTTGCTAAGGGGTTTCCACTAATACAACGTGCGTCTACCATATGTGTCTTTTTTAATTTATTTTCAATACGAGTGCGCTTTGTTTTGTATCCGTATGTTAATTGGACTTCTGGATAAAGTTCCTTTATGCCATTGTAAATAAACCAACGCATCACGGTCATTTGCGTTGCATCTCGCAAAGGTGGAACAGTTCGCACCATTGTATCTTCCAAGTTGTGCTTGTGAATATAGGTGTGACAGATTTTACAGAGTGTAATTAAATTAGTCGGGCTGTCCCCGCCTATTCGACGACTTTCCATATGATGCACTGTTAAAATCTTGTCTTTGCTCTTTCCTTTACAACGCCCGCAAGTGTGCTTGTCTCGGAACAATACATACTCTCTTGTATTCCAAAACCCCATTTGTTCACCTTGCTGATATTCAACTCCCCTAATATCCGGATTCTTTAATAGCTGAGTGTCAAATTGAGCTACTTCAATCGTCAACCGTTTAATCGGAAGAATTTGATACATTTTGTTGATCATTTTAATATGGCTAGCTACTTTATGTTGGACGGATGGCGCTAACCAGCCACTTGGTTTCTTTCGATTTAAATACCGCGGTTTTCGGTAGCGTGTCTTTCTATTTCTTCTTGCTGAACGAAGGCTTCTACGGCTCGATAGCAAGTCAACAATATCTGTCCGTAACAAAACTTCAGCTTCGAATAACACGTTTTTTTCAGTTGTTGCAGAAAGACCAATATGCTTTGTTCCTGCATCGACACCTAAAGAAACAACCTGTTTATAGCCAGAGGATGCATACAAAAGTTGGATTGTAAATGGCGTACGTTTTACGACTTTTGCTTTCTTTTCTTTTAGAAGCAATCGGGCTTTACGTGGATTGCACGGCATCAATGGTTCGCTGTGCTTATTTAAAACATACACGAGCATAGCGTGTATCTCCTTTCAGAGTAAA
This sequence comes from Sporosarcina sp. Marseille-Q4063, assembly GCF_018309085.1. Classification (GTDB taxonomy): domain Bacteria; phylum Bacillota; class Bacilli; order Bacillales_A; family Planococcaceae; genus Sporosarcina. The sequence goes on from NZ_CP070502.1 coordinate 593,045, forward strand.
TTGTTCTTCGTCAATGTTGGAATGGCTTTTTACATCTGTAACACCGTCCCCACCCAAGAGGACTTTTAATCACAGACGACAGAGCGGATGGCTAGAACATGCACCAAAAGGTGTCATAACCAAACCAACGTAGTTTAAAACTGAGACTAGTCAATATCGGGCCCATACAAGCCCGTCACTTTAGTGATGGGTTATTGACTATTCCATAATAATGAATAACATTCAAAAAAATCCTACTACACTAAAGTTAGCGGAGTAGGATTTTATTAATATTTAGTCTACCATATGGTCGCTTCCGAAGAAGTTTTTGAACATTTGAACGGATGTTGCACGGTTCATAGCTGCAATTGAAGTTGTAAGCGGAATTCCTTTAGGACAAGAAACAACACAGTTTTGCGAGTTCCCGCATTCTGCAATTCCACCGTCACTCATCAATGCTTCTAGTCTTTCATCTTTGTTCATCGCACCAGTTGGATGCGTATTGAACAGACGAACTTGTGAAAGAAGTGCTGGACCGATAAAGTTCGTTTGATCGTTAACGTTTGGACATGCTTCTAGACATACGCCGCATGTCATACATTTTGAAAGTTCATAAGCCCATTGACGCTTGCGCTCAGGCATACGAGGTCCTTCACCAAGATCATACGTACCATCGATCGGAACCCATGCTTTAATCTTCTTCAAAGAATCAAACATGACATTCCGGTCTACGACAAGGTCGCGTACGACTGGAAATGTTCTCATCGGTTCAAGTTTTATCGGCTGTTCGAACTGATCAACTAAAGCAGTACACGATTGACGTGGACGGCCGTTGATGACCATTGAACAAGCTCCGCAAACTTCTTCAAGACAAACCATTTCCCAACTGACAGGCGTCGTTTTCTTGCCTTCAGCATTTACCGGATTACGTTGAATTTCCATTAAACCCGAAATAACGTTCATGTTAGGTCTATATTCAATTTCAAAGCTTTCCCAGTAAGGTTTTGAATCAGCTGTATCTTGACGATGAATTTCAAATCGGACAGTTTTTTGCGCTACCTGCTCTGTACGTTCTTGTACGGCAGTATTTTGTTCGCTCATTATGTCAATCTCCTTTCGCCGCAGAATAATCGCGCTTACGTGGCGGGATTAAGGAAACGTCAATATCTTCATAGTGAATAATTGGTGCTGACTTTCCATCAAATTTCGCCATCGTAGTTTTCATGAAGTTCTTGTCATCACGTTCAGGGAAATCCGGTTTATAATGCGCACCGCGACTTTCATTACGTTGTAGCGCCCCGATAGTGATCACTCGTGCTAAGTATAACATGTTTTTAAGCTGTCGTGTGAACGTCGCACCTTGGTTTGACCATTGTTGAGTATCAGTAATATTGATGTTTTCATATCTTTCAAGAAGCTCAAGAATTTTCGCATCAGTCTGTTCTAAACGATCATTGTAACGAACGACAGTAACGTTATTCGTCATCCACTCGCCAAGTTCTCTGTGCAGAACGTAAGCGTTTTCCGTTCCGTCCATTTTAAGTGTGTCGTCCCACTTCTGTTGCTCATCTTTAACAGCCAAATCGAATACCGATGAAGGAATTTCTTCAGCTGTCTTCTTAAGGCTTTTCATGTATTTCACAGCATTAGGTCCCGCAACCATTCCACCGTAAATAGCGGATAGGAGAGAGTTAGCACCTAGACGGTTTGCACCGTGTTGTGAATAATCACATTCGCCGGCAGCAAATAATCCAGGAATATTCGTATGCTGATCATAATCAACCCATAGACCGCCCATTGAATAGTGAACAGCCGGGAAAATTTTCATTGGAAGTTTACGTGGATCGTCACCAGTAAATTTCTCATAGATTTCGATGATTCCACCAAGTTTAATGTCTAGCTCTTTTGGATCCTTATGAGATAGATCTAGGTAAACCATGTTTTCTCCGTTAATTCCGAGCTTTTGATTGACACAAACATCAAAGATTTCACGTGTTGCAACATCACGTGGAACGAGGTTACCGTATGCCGGATATTTCTCTTCCAAGAAGTACCAAGGTTTGCCGTCTTTGTATGTCCAAACACGTCCACCTTCACCGCGCGCGGATTCACTCATAAGACGAAGCTTGTCGTCTCCAGGAATCGCAGTCGGGTGAATTTGGATAAACTCGCCGTTTGCGTAATGTGCACCTTGTTGATAAACGATAGATGCCGCTGAACCTGTATTAATAACTGAGTTCGTCGACTTTCCGAAAATAATTCCCGGTCCGCCAGTTGCCATGATAACAGAGTCGCCTTTAAATGCGTGGATCTCCATCGTGTGCATATTTTGTGCTTTAATTCCGCGACATACACCTTCATCGTCGAGAATTACACCAAGGAATTCCCAGTTTTCATACTTTTGCACAAGTCCTTCGACTTCAAAACGTCGAACTTGTTCATCTAATGCATATAAAAGTTGTTGTCCCGTTGTTGCGCCTGCGAATGCAGTACGGTGATGAAGCGTTCCGCCGAAACGTCTGAAATCTAGCAATCCTTCAGATGTACGGTTGAACATAACACCCATCCGGTCCATTAAGTGAATAATTTCTGGAGCTGCGTCTGTCATCGCTTTTACAGGTGGTTGGTTCGCTAAAAAGTCTCCTCCGTAAACAGTGTCGTCGAAATGGATTGAAGGTGAATCACCTTCCCCTTTCGTATTAACTGCACCGTTTATGCCGCCTTGAGCACATACGGAGTGAGAGCGCTTAACCGGAACAAGTGAAAACAGGTCAACTGAGACGCCTTCTTCTGCTGCTTTGATTGTTGCCATCAAGCCTGCCAGACCTCCGCCGACAACAATCATTCTGCCTTTTGCCATTAATGTTTCACTCCTCAAAGTGTAAATAATCTCAACAAATCTTTAAATATCGTTAATTAAGTAAATGCAAGTAGAGCTTGTACACCGATTACAGAAAGGACTAAAAACACTCCAATTGTAATGTAAGCCACAATTTGCTGTGAACGCGGTGATTGTGCAATTCCCCAAGTCACTAGGAAACCCCATAATCCGTTCGAAAGATGGAATGTCGCTGCGATAACACCTGCAATATAAAATGCAAGCATGAATGGACTAGCTAAAATGTCAGCCATCATATCGTAGTTTACTTCAGCGCCAAGTGCTTTCGCAATTCTTGTTTCCCAAATGTGCCATGCAATGAACACAACTAAGAAAACACCCGTCACACGTTGCCAGAAGAACATCCAGTTACGGAATGTACCATACTTCTTGACGTTACTTTTAAATGTGAATGATATGTAGACACCGTAAAACGCATGAAGCATCAATGGGATATAAATGATGAACCATTCAAGAAAGAGCACAAATGGCAAATTCCCCATAAAATCTGACGCTGCGTTAAACGCATCAGGGCCGCGAGTTGCAAAATGGTTAATAACCAAATGTTGTACGACAAAAAGTCCAACTGGAATGATTCCAAGCAACGAATGTAGACGGCGAATATAAAAATCCGATTCTCTCAACAATTCTTTTACCCTCCCTTATTACTGAGGACTTCAGCTCATGGTCGACACCAAAAGTTCATGAAGAACCGTTGACCGAATCCCTCTTCATGTTACAATAATATGACATGTCTATTGTACTCCTCCAATTTGAAGAGGTCAAGATGTGCCTTAATTCTAAACAATTAACTTCTCTAGTTAGCTACCACTTTTTTGGAAGGATTGCATGCAAAAATGAAAACTAAAAATATTGGAACGCCGACCAGGTTCGGCTATGAAATTATTCGTGATCATGTCTTACCTAGTATTCTAGGTAATAATGAAGCAGAAATACTTTATTGGGCAGGGAAAGAAATCGCGCGGAAATTCCCGATTTTCACAACTGATGAACTCCCCTCTTTCTTTGTAGAAGCCGGATGGGGAACATTAAAGCTACAAAAACTTTCCAAACACGAAGCCTTTTACAAACTGACAAATGAATCCTATTCATTGAAAATTCAAGATCGCTCATTTCATCTAGAATCTGGTTTTATTGCCGAGCAGTATCAGAAAATAAACGGCGTTCTTACCGAATGTTTCGCAGAACAAATCCAAAATGACGAATACGTTCAATTTCATGTGAAGTGGGATTTGAAAACGAAAATTTGAAAAAGTAAAGGCAGCATCTTTTAGTAGATGCTGCCTTTTTTTCATTTAATATACATTTGCAAGGCTGAATCCATCATGTAAAACAGCGACCGCTTTTTCCATATCCGACCCTGGAATGACGACGGAAACTTTAATTTCAGATGTACTGACCATTTTTATTGGAACTGAAGCATTTCGAAGCGAGTCGAACATTTTAGCTGCAACACCTGGATTCGAAACCATACCACTACCGACAATCGACACTTTCGCTAACCCGACTTCAAAATCAGCACGGCGATAACCGAGTTCATTTTTGTTCATTTCCAAAACATTTACTGCCTCTGCAAAATCTTCGTTTTTAATCGAAAAGGAGACTGAAGGTTGCTCGCCTTCCATGATTGTTTGTACGATAATGTCAACGTTAATATGATGTTCTGCGAGTTTCGTAAAAACATTCGCAAGTGATCCGTTGTACGGAACGTCATACATCACTGTAATGCGAACAATTTCTTTTTCAAAAGCGACACCACGCACGATAAGATTGTTTTCCAATTCGATTTCCTCCCTAATCACGGTCCCTGCCACGTCCATATGTGATGGCCGTACCCGAAGTGTTAAATTATGATTTTTTGCGAATTCTATCGCCCTTGGATGAAGTACGCCCGCACCTAAATTAGCGAGTTCGAGCATTTCATCATATGATATTTCAAGAAGTTTTCGTGCATCGTCAATGACTCTCGGGTCGGTCGTAAAGACTCCCTCAACGTCTGTATAAATGTCGCAACATGATGCCCCCAGCGCAATTGCTACCGCCACCGCACTCGTATCGGAGCCTCCCCGACCAAGTGTGGTCAACTCGCCTTCTTGATCAATTCCTTGAAAGCCCGTTATGACAGCAACACCGCCTGAATCAAGGACTTTTATTACTTTTTCAGGTTCCACGTTCTCAATTCGCGCATTTCCGTGAACAGATTCTGTTTGCAACCCTGCTTGCCAGCCCGTAAACGAGTTTGAAGGAATTCCTTTTGCTGAAACGGCCATAGCCAGTAAAGAGGCGGTCACTTGCTCGCCCGTCGATATCAACATATCAAGCTCCCGGCGCTCTGCATTGGCATTGACGTTTTTTGCTAGCGCCAATAAATCGTCCGTCGTTTTTCCCATCGCCGAAACGACGACAGCGACTTGTTTGCCTCGCCTGACTTCGTCAACAATCAACGAAGCCGCCCGTTCAATTCGTTCTTCATTTGCAACTGATGTTCCACCAAATTTCATAACAATACGTTCCAAAACTCCACCGACTTTCTCCTGTACGCAAAAACAGCCCCCATATGTATATGAGAGCTGGTCCGATTTAGATACGCTAAAGAAGCGTCTCCGTCGGGATAGCTCTCCAGGTAATAGTTCCTGACAAATTTCCGCTTCTTCAACGAAAATCCAGTAGGCAATCGCTAACAGGCAATTACTTACTTCGGCAAATACACCTTTCTATCCCACTCGCCAGGCTGTCACCTTCATGGAATATACTTTTTGCATCCGCACCTCTATCCTCACTAAGAGGGTTATTCTTTTGTGAATAAACGTCAACTAGTGAAAAAAATTCAGTGAATTCACTTTATCACATTATTTTTCACTTTGCAATTCTTCTTGAAAATAGGCTTCTATCGATTCAGATAATTTTTTCGGCATTCCTGCTTCTTGAAGTTCTGAAGAGGAAGCTTCACGAATCTTTTTCACCGAACCAAAATGTTTGAGCAATTGTGTTTTTCTTTTTGGACCAACGCCTGGAATTTCGTCCAGCACCGAAGTTATTGAATTCGCCCCGCGTCGTTGTCGATGGAAGGTAATGGCGAAACGATGCACTTCATCTTGAATACGTTGCAATAGATAAAATGCTTCGCTTCTACTCTTTAACGGGATGACTTCAATCGGATTCCCATATAGAAGTTGTGAAGTTTGGTGTTTATCATCTTTTGCAAGTCCTGCAATCGGAATCGATAACCCAAGCTCGTCTTCAAGAACGCCGCGCGCAGCTTCCATATGCCCTTTCCCGCCGTCGATAACAATTAAATCGGGCAATGGCAATTCTTCTTTTAATACTCGAATATATCTGCGTCGCACGACTTCGCGCATCGCATCATAATCATCATGCATCGCTGCAGTTTTCGTTTTATATTTCCGATAATCTTTTCTGTTCGGTTTCCCGTCTACAAATGAAACCATTGCGGAAACTGGATCCGCTCCGTACGTATGCGAATTATCAAAAGCCTCGATACGAAAAGGAACCGCTATGTTCATCGCTTCTCCTAGATCCTCACACGCCCCGATTGTTCGCGACTCTTGGCGTTCAATCAGTTGGAACTTTTCGGATAAAGATATTTTCGCGTTTTTAGTCGCAAGGTCCACAAGACTTTTCTTTTTCCCGCGTTGTGGAATATAGACGTTAATATCTAGTAACTGACGTACAATATCCACATCGACCTCCGAGGGAAGCAATATCTCTCTAGGTTTTATATGATTCGATTTCGAATAAAACTGGCCGATATATGTCAGCATTTCTTCCTCTGGATCCTGATAAAGCGGAAAAATCGAAACATCGCGTTCGATTAGTTTTCCTTGTCGGACAAAGAAAACTTGGACGCACATCCAACCTTTATCGACAGCGTATCCAAAAATATCGCGATCCGTGAAATCATTCATCGACATCGTTTGTTTTTCCATGACCATTTCGATGTTTGTAATTTGATCACGATACTCTTTTGCTCGTTCAAACTCAAGGGCTTCTGCGGCCAAGGTCATTTTTTCAGTCAAATCTTTTTTCACTTCTTTATAGCCGCCGTTTAAAAACCGCGTGATATTGAGCGTCATTTCTTTATAAGTGTCTTCTTCGACCTCGTTAATACACGGCGCAAGACATTGCCCGAGATGATAGTACAAACACGCTCGATTCGGCAAAACTTCACATTTTCGATAGGGATAAATTCGGTCGAGCAGTTTTTTAGTCTCGGTTGCCGCGAAAGCGTTCGGATAAGGTCCAAAATACTTTCCTTTACCTTTTTGAACACGTCTCGTGATAATTAATTTCGGATGGCGTTCTGCCGTTATTTTCAAATACGGATATGATTTATCGTCTTTTAACATGACGTTATATTTAGGGTCATATTGCTTTATTAAGTTTAATTCGAGAATTAGCGCTTCGATGTCTGAGGATGTGATAATCGTTTCAAAATCAACAATTTCAGTAACCAGCCGTTGCGTTTTCCCGTCATGACTTCCCGTAAAGTAACTACGGACACGTTGTCTCAATACTTTTGCTTTTCCAACATAAATAACGGTCCCTTGACGATCTTTCATCAAATAACAGCCTGGGTGCTCAGGGAGAATCGCTAATTTCTCTTTTATATAATCATTCATTTATATTTCACCTACTAAAAAACTGGGCACCTAAAGAGGAACCCAGTTTCGAATACTTTCATGTTACGCGTGTTTTTCGATTAGTTGTGCAAGTGCTTCTTTTGGTTGGAAGCCGACAACTTTGTCAACGACTTCTCCGTCTTTGAAAAGAAGAAGCGTCGGAATTGACATGATGCCATATTCGCCTGCAGTTCCTTGGTTTTCATCAACGTCTACTTTAACAATTTTCGCTTTACCTTCAATTTCTCCGTCAAGTTCTTCAAGAACCGGAGCAATCATTTTACATGGTCCGCACCAAGGTGCCCAGAAATCTACAAGTACTACGCCTTCTTTAACGTTTTCCGCGAAATCTTTATCGCTTGCATTAATAATAGCCATTTAAAAAATTCCTCCTTTTATCTACAACTTCTTTCTAATTGTATCATGCGACAAAATTAGACTCGAAATATATGCCTATGGGGATAATTTCTATTTGGCAGATTTTAATCGGGTATGTTCTATATATTTCGCTTCGGCGCTGGTGGATGGCCTCCCGCAATAAGTTTGATAGAAAACCACTATTCAATATAACCTACCACTTGTAGGGCCCTACGCTGGTTCGTTTCGGTAGATTCTTGACGTCAATAGAATATAGATTTTAATTGGAAAGCAGGAACCAAATAACTCGTTAAGTTAAGCTAAAGAATTTTATCTTCAATCACTGTAACATTCTCTTCGAGTAAATCGGCTATTTACCAATACCTTGCACTCATAAGCGGTTTGCTTGCAGTACGACGGATTTTCCTTGCACTTGAAAGGGTTTTGGTTGCACTCACACGACAGTTGCTTGCACTCAAAAGGTTTTGCTTGCAACTCAGGACCTTCTATCTACATGAAAACTGAAGACCAAGCAACACCGTTAATAAAATATCACTCATTAACTTACCCAATACAGTGAAATCAGTTGATTGGAGTGCAGGGCGGAGACTCCCGCGGAATCAGCGAGACAGCCGAGACCCTGGACTGAGCGTAGCGAGGGAAGCGGCTCGGCGCTCGCCCGCAGGAAAGCGCAGCCCGGAACGCAAATCAACGGTCAAAATAAAAACCGAGTACCTGAATGATGATCCAAGTACTCGGTCTAATTATATTTCGCTGATCTTAATTAGCCTTCAATTTCTTTACTTCCTCAATCATCAAAGGAATAACTTCGAATAGGTCTCCGACAATTCCGTAATCTGCGACTTTGAAGATTTCAGCTTCTGGATCCTTGTTAATCGCAACAATAATTTTGGAGTTCGACATACCCGCCATATGTTGGATAGCACCTGAAATTCCAACACCGATATAAAGGTCAGGGGTGATTACTTTACCTGTTTGACCAATCTGTAACGAATAGTCACAGTAATCCGCGTCACACGCTCCACGTGAAGCCCCAATTGCGCCTCCGAGCAAGTTAGCAAGTTCTTGCAACGGCTCAAAACCTTCAGCACTGCGAACGCCACGGCCGCCAGCAACAACTACTTTAGCCTCTGACATATCAACACCTTCAGTTGATTTACGAACAACTTCTGCAATAATCGTACGCAAGTCTTTGACATCTACTTCTACAGAAGAAACATCACCCGTGCGGCTTTCATCTTTATCAAGCGTTGCAATGTTATTCGGTCGGATTGTTACGAATAACAAACCTTCTTTAGTTTTCACCTTTTCAAATGCTTTACCAGAATAGATCGGACGGATGAATACTGCATCGTCATCTTCGCCTTCAATCGCTGTCACATCTGAAATGAGTCCTGATGCTAGTTTACTAGCGATTTTAGGAGAAAGATCTTTTCCTAACGCTGTATGACCAAAGACAATTACGTCTGGACTTTCTTGTTCATAGACCGCCATAAAACCTTGGCTATAGCCGTCTGATGTATATTGTTTTAAATTAGCATGTTCTACCGTTACGATACGATCCGCACCATATTGAATCATTTCCGCTGCGACTGATTGAACCGAGTCGCCCAGTAAAACCCCTACGACTTCCCCGCCGCCAGAGATTTGTTTCGCTGCTGCAATCGCTTCAAAAGATACATTCCGTAGAGCACCTTCGCGTGTTTCCCCAAGAACTAAAACTTTTTTAGACATTTCCTGTCCCTCCTAATTACGTTATCTCTATCGTTTAGATTACTTTAGCTTCATTTTTAAGCAGATTTACAAGTTCTGTCACTTGGTCTGCAATTTCACCTTCAAGAACACGTCCCGCAGCTTTTTCAGCCGGTAGGAAAATTTCAATTGTTTCAGTTTTTGCTTCAACGTCATCTTCATCAAGATCTAAGTCATCCAGTTCCAGTTCTTCAAGCGGCTTTCTCTTCGCTTTCATAATTCCTGGAAGTGACGGGTAACGAGGTTCGTTCAACCCCTGTTGTGCTGTCACAAGGAGTGGTAGAGACGTTTCGATCATCTCCGAATCCCCTTCAACGTCACGAACAATTTTCACATCAGTTCCGTCAATTTCTAGTTTCGTAATCGTAGTTACATAGTTAATGTTCAACAATTCAGCAACACGCGGTCCGATTTGTCCAGAACCACCGTCAATCGCGACATTACCTGCGAGAATTAAATCTGCATCTTTATCTTTTAAGTATTCACCAATGATTTTCGCAGCTGAAAATTCATCCATTTCGTCTAAATCATCTTCGGTATTAATGAGCACCGCTTTGTCTGCGCCCATTGCCAACGCTGTTCGAAGTTGTTTTTCAGCATCTTCATTGCCGATTGTTAAGACTGTTACTTCGCCGCCGTGTTCATCGCGAACTGTGATTGCTTCCTCAATTGCGTACTCATCGTATGGATTGATGATGAATTCTGCACCATCATCTGCAATTTCACCATTTTTAATTGTAATTCTTTCTTCAGTATCAAATGTGCGCTTTACTAATACATAAATGTTCATGTGTTACTACCTCCTCAGCTTTTTTCATCATTTTCCTGTAAAAACAGGTTCGCGTTTTTCTAAAAATGCTTGAATTCCTTCTTTTGCATCTTCGGAAACAAATACTTCTCCAAATGAATCCGCTTCCGCTTTCACCCCAGCGTAATACGATTCAGGTTTGGCAAACTGCAACATTTCCAATGCAGACTTCACAGCGACAGGACTTTTCTTTGCGATTTTATGCGCAAGTTCCATCGTCTTGTCTAGAAGTTCTTCTTCCGGATAAGCTTGATTGGCTAAACCGAATTGAAGCGCTTCCAAACCCGAAATAGGTTCGCTCGTCAGCAGCATTTCCGCAGCTTTCGGCATACCGACGTATCGTGGTAAACGCTGTGTTCCCGCGAATCCTGGAATGAGTCCAAGTTGCAATTCTGGCAGACCTAATTTCGCAGTTTCAGAGACAATCCGCATATGGCAACCCATCGCCAATTCAAGTCCCCCGCCAAGCGCCGCACCGTGGATAGCCGCGATGACTGGTTTGTGGAAGCGCTCCAAACGTTCAAATACTGCTTGACCGCTTGCGGCGAGTTTGGAAAATTCTTCACCGGAGGTCACATCTGTAAACTCTTTGATGTCCGCCCCGGCAGAGAAGAATCTCCCTTCCCCGTGCAACACGACGACTCTTACAGAATCATCATCTTGCACTTGATTCAATAGCTTATCCACTTCCAAAATCAAAGCGCGAGATAATGCATTTGCTGGCGGTCTATTGATTGTTGCAACAGCTACGCCATTTTCAACTTTTACCGTTAGAAATTCCATTTCTCCCATTCCCCTTTACTAACAATGATTTAAGCTTTCATCCCGTTTAAAAGAAGTCTATGTACTTCAGGGGATAGTTTCATTAAATCATACTTTTGATCATTCATCACCCAAGAAGTGCTTGTTTCATCAATTGTGCCAAATACCATTTGACGTCCCAGTCGGATATCAAGCGTGCTGGACAACTCGCCATTTTTAATGCCTTCCAATAAAATGACGTCTACCAAATCCAGGTATTCCTTCAATACCTCATTAATTCGAAGACGAAGTTTCTTGCCTGATTGTCTAAGCTCTAACTGGGTAACAATTGCTAGGTGGCGATCTTCGTGAAGAACGCGGAAATGGTTTGTGATCATTTTCAACAAGCGTTCGGAAGTGTCCAAGTCCTTATCTAACACGTCTTGCAGATTTGTTGTAAAAATCGCCATTTTTTCTCTGAATACGGATATCAAAATATCTTCTTTGTTTTTAAAGTAAAGATAAATCGTTCCGTCAGCTACGCCAGCTTCTTTCGCAATTTTTGACACTTGCGCCTGATGGTAACCGTTTTCAGCAATTACGATAACAGCTGCATCAATAATTTGTTTATATTTTGGACGATCACGTTTCACTATTTTTCATCACCACCAAAAAGAGAATATGAATGACGACTCATTCATATTCTCATATTAATATCTATTTTCTATATAGTCAAGCTTTACATCACGAGCTAATCAGTTCTTCACTCGTTTTCTTTTTTTCTTCTTCAATCAATGTTCTTCTCAATATTTTTCCGACTGCAGTTTTTGGTAACTCTTTCCTGAATTCATAGGCACGCGGAACTTTGAATGCCGCGAGTTCTGCTCGACAGAACTTATCTAATTCTTCTTCAGTGACAGAAGCCCCTTCTTTTAACACAATATAGGCTTTCACAGTTTCTCCTCTATATGGATCAGGGATACCCGCAACAACACATTCCAATATTGCTTCATGTTCATATAATACTTCTTCTATTTCCCTCGGATAAATATTAAAGCCGCCTGCAATAATCATATCCTTTTTGCGGTCCACAATATAGAAATAACCTTCTTTGTCCATATAACCAAGGTCGCCAGTTAAGAACCATCCGTCTCTAAACGTTTTTTCCGTGTCTTCGGGTTTGTTCCAGTAACCTCTCATGACTTGAGGTCCTTTTACTACAATTTCCCCAACTTCGCCTACTGCTAACGGCTCATTTGACTCCGAACCTAATATACATGAATCAGTATCTGGCCACGGTACACCTACTGAACCTTTTACACGGTCTTCTTGTCTGGCCCAGAGAAAATTCGCATGAGTGACTGGAGATGTTTCAGTTAATCCATATCCTTCAACAAGTTTACCGCCTGTGACTTTTTCAAACTTGGCTTGAACATCAACCGGTAGTGCGGCTGACCCGCTAAGACACGCCTTAATCGATGATAAATCATATTTGGCAATGTCGGGATGGTTTAACAGTCCAATATAAATTGTTGGAGCACCAGGGAATATTGTCGGTTTTTGTTTATCAATCGTTTTCAAGGCTGAATCGACATCGAACTTCGGCAATAAAACCATTTTGTTAGACAACATTACAGTTAAAATTAGAACCGTTGTCATGCCATACACATGGAAAAAAGGTAGAATTCCCAGAACAGTTTCTTCGCCTTCTTCGCTTTTATAAAGCCAAGCTTTACACATCGTCGTATTTGAGATTAAATTCTTATGCGTTAACATGACTCCTTTTGGAGGACCAGTTGTTCCGCCAGTATATTGCAGGAGAGCGACATCTTCATTGAAATTGAACGTCGTACGAATTGGATCCGCCTTTGCAATCTTCATGATTTCAGTATATAAGTGATTGATGCCTCGATGCTCAACTTTGACCGACAAGCCGTATTCTCTTTTTTGGATAAATGGATAAATCAAATTTTTCGGGAACGGTAGGTAATCTTTTATCCCCGTTACAATTACATGTTCCAATGAAGTTTCTTTCACTACACTTGAAACTCTCGGAAATAGTATATCTAGTGTAATAATCGCTTTAGCGCCCGAATCTACCATTTGGTATTTTAGTTCACGTTCCGTATAAAGCGGGTTTGTTTGAACAATTACAGCACCGCAGTAAAGGATGCCGAAATAGGCAATTGCATTTTGCGGACAGTTCGGCAACATGATGGCTACCCGATCTCCCTTTTCAATTCCGATAGAACGCAAATAGTTAGCAAACTTTAACGCAGAATCATAAAATTCTTTGTATGAAATGTCTTTACCTAAAAAATGGATTGCAGTTTTGTCTGGGTGCTTCGTACCAGCCCTCGTCAAAAACTCTTGAAGCGGAATCTTTTCATAATCTAGCGTCTTCGGTATTTCCGGCGGATATAAATCCAGCCAAGGCTTTGTCGTCATAGTAAAACCCCTTTCTGTTTCTAGTTTAGAATATTCGTATATGTCTTATTATAGACGTTATCGGAAGCGCTTACAAATACATTATTAAAGGAATAGTAAAAAATGCCCTGACCAAAATTCTATGGCCAAGGCATTATATTATTTAGATAACCAGTAAATCCCGACAATTATGAATAAAACACAAGCAACGATTAATATTTTTGATAGTTTCTCCATTTTTCTTGGCTCCTATGAAATACTTGCACCAATAACAAACGATAGTCCGACCGAAATTGTTAAGGATATGAACCCAACCGATCGGTTATCGGCTTCGATTTCCTTATCCACATTGAACTTCGGCGTTAAGAACTCGAATAAAATATATGCGAAAACGAGTAATGTAAATCCGAAAAAACCCCAACCTATCATTTCAGGGAGCGAGTTATGCCTTGAAATGGAATAGTGAAAAATATTCGCGACACCGAAAATTTTCCCGCCGGTCGCTAGTGCGACCGCGATATTCCCCTTTTTAATTTGTTCCCAGTTGTTATATTTAGTCACAAGTTCAAATAACACCATCGTTACAATAATACAAAGAACGACAACACTAAAATACCCAGCCGTTTCTACGAGCGGATTGCTCCAGAATCCAGATTTTTGCATGAATTATGGCTCCTTTATAAATGCTTTCTCTCGTATACGGATATAGAGGGAAAAGGTTTCGTATTTATTATTATTTTAATTCTACGACGGTAACGCCGAAACCGCCTTCTCCGGCTTCGCCGAATCGATAACTTTTAACGCGGGAATGTCTTTTCAAGTACTGTTGCACGCCTTGTCTTAAAGCGCCCGTTCCTTTTCCGTGGATAATGGATACTTGATGATAATTTGATAATAATGCATCATCGATATATTTTTCGGTTTTATAAATGGCATCTTCATAACGTTCGCCGCGCAAATCAAGTTCGAGTTTTACTGCACTGCGTCCACGTAGGGATGCGGTAGCGACAGGTTGTTTTTCTTTTTTCGGTTTGACATATTCAAGACCGGATTCTTTAATATTCATTTTCAAAATACCGATTTGAACAATCCATTCCGTATTTGAAATTTTTTCAAGGAGCGTGCCTTTTTGACCATATTGCAAGACTTGAACTTCATCCCCGACATTTAGCTGTCTCTCTGGTGTTTTCGATTGGATTTCCACACTCTTCCTTTGCGATGGCGATGCGTCTTCCAATCGTTTTCGGGCATCTATAAATTCATGTTCTTTTATGCTGGCTTGCGCATTCAGTTGCATGGCACGCAAATCGGAAATGACAGCCTCCGCCTCACGTTTCGCATCGTCAACGAGTTTTCTCGCTTTTTCTTTTGCCTTTTCCTCGAGTTTTTCTTTCATTTGATCGAAATTTGCTAACTCTTCTTCGAGTTCTTTTTTCAACCTTTCAGTTTCAAGTAAGATTTCATGCGTTTCATCGGCATCTTTTTCTGACCTGATGCGACTATCTTCAAGCGATGCAATCATGGATTCGACTTCACCGCGGTTCGTTCCCGTAAAGGTTTTGGCCCGGTCGATTATGTGTTCGTTTAATCCGAGACGCTGAGATATTTCGAACGCATTACTTCGCCCAGGCACCCCGATTAATAGACGATACGTCGGGCTTAATGTATCGATATCGAACTCCACACTTGCGTTAGCGATGCCTGGACGGTTATACCCGTATGCTTTTAATTCGGGATAATGCGTTGTTGCCATTACGCGGGCGCCGCTACCGTGCACTTCATCCAATATTGAAATCGCAAGGGCGGCACCTTCTTGCGGATCTGTTCCAGAACCAAGTTCATCAAATAATATCAATGAACGATCATCGTATTTCTTTAAAATATCGACGATGTTGACCATTCTAGAGGAGAAGGTACTGAGACTTTGTTCAATTGATTGTTCATCCCCGATATCCGCGTAAACTGAATCGAATACTGCTACTTCTGAGCCGTCCAGCGCAGGAATCGGCAAACCGGCCTGCGCCATCAAGGTACATAACCCCACAGTCTTTAATGTGACTGTTTTCCCGCCCGTATTCGGTCCTGTAATTACGATCGTCGTAATGTCCGTTCCGAATTCGATGTTATTCGCGACAGCTTCTTCAACAGGAATAAGCGGATGAGTGGCTTGCGCTAATCGAATTCTGCCTTCGTTATTCACTTCAGGCTTTGTATATTTATGGGCCGTTCCATATTTCGCTTTTGCTAGAATGACATCAATTTCGGACAAGATTGCGACGAGCAGAAATAAATCATGCGCAACTTCTTGTACCGAAGCCGATAACTCGATTAAAATCTTTTCGATTTCTTCTTGTTCTTGCATTTTCAGGTTTCTGATTTCATTATTCGCCTGCACGACCGCATCCGGCTCTATAAAGAGTGTTTGTCCAGATGAAGACATGTCATGAATGACGCCGCCGTAATGCGAACGATATTCGGATTTCACCGGAATCACAAATCGGTCATTTCGAATGGTGACGATAGCATCCGATAGCATTTTCGCTGCGTTTTTGCCGCGCGTATAGCTCTCGAGTCGCTCCCGAACCCGACTTTCCTGCGTTCGAAGTCCTTGTCGAATTGATCGGAGCTTACTTGAAGCACTATCAATCACATGTCCATTATCGTCAATCGCTTGGTTAATGCTATGTTCTAAAGCCGTGACAATCGGCATTGCTTCTTTTTTCCCTGTGAAATGCGGAATGTCAATATCTTCGTCCGCATCGACCGACTCTATGAATTGGCGAAGAATTCGACTTGCCCGAATCGTATTCGAGATTTCCATTAATTCATAAGCGCTCAGCATCCCGCCCATTTGCGCGCGTTTTGCATGAGGGCGTATGTCTTTAATGCCGCCCATCGGAACATTCCCGCGTACGCGTAAAATCGCCAGTCCTTCATCAGTTTCTTCTAATAGCCGGACGACTTCTAAGTAATTGCTCACTGGCGTCAATTTTTCAATTTCGGATCGTCCAGCGGTAGAAGTACAATGTTCAGCTACTAATTCCCGGATTTTATCGAACTCAAGTGTTTTTAAGACACGGCTTTCCAATGTCTTACACTTCCCTTCATTTTTCAATTATTTCAGTAATGAACTTCTCAAGTGGCCAAGTATTTACCACTGTTTCTTTTTTCAGCCAGGCCTTCTGTCCGTAATTAACTCCTGTTTCCATAAATCTTAATGTATCTATCGCATGCGCGTCAGTATTAATGGCAATTTTCACGCCGGCTTCTTGTGCCTGAATAAGATATTCGGCAGCCAAATCAAGTCGGTGTGGGTTTGCATTTAATTCTAAAATTTTATTATATTTTTTTGCCCATTTAATAAGTTGTGCAACATCTGGATTATATCCGTCGCGTTGACCGACTATGCGACCAGTCGGATGTGCAATCATATTGACATGCGGATTTTTCATAGCCGCATGAAGACGTTCCATTATTTGCTCCTGGGGCTGGTTGAAGCTTGAATGGATAGACGCGATCACAAAATCGAGTTCACTCAATAATTCATCGTCAAAATCTAGTGTTGCATCAGGCAAGATATCCATTTCTGTTCCGCAGAATATCTCAATATCATCGTATTCTTCATTCAACGAACGAATTTCCTCGATTTGTTCACGAACGCGTTCAGGCGTTAAGCCGTTTGCAACTCGTAAAAATTGCGTGTGATCCGTAATAACAATATGCGAATATCCGATTGCGCGACATGCTTCGACCATTTCACGAATCGAATGCGCACCATCTGACCAAGTTGAATGCATATGCAAATCCGAACGAATATCTTCAATGGCTACAAGACCCGGTATTTCATCAACTCGGTCCAACTCTTTACCATTTTGTCTAAGCGTCGGCGGGATAAACGGCAATCCGAAATGATTGAAGAATTGTTCTTCAGTTTTGAACGTAGTCATATTTCCTTCCTCGTCTTCAACACCGTATTCGCTAATTTTAAGACCTTTAGACTTGGCCAATTGACGAAGGGCTACGTTATGATCTTTAGAGCCTGTAAAATGGTGAATAGCCGTAGCGAATTGTTCGTCTTTCATAAAACGAAAATCAGCATCAATCGGATCTTCCATATCTATCGTAACGGAAAGCTTAGCATCGCCTGCCGCAATCGTTTCTAGAATCGGCAATGATGCAAGTAATTTTTCTCGAACAACAGAAGGTTCGTCAGTCACTAGAATAAAATCGACATCACTACTCTCCTCTTCGGTTCTGCGGTAACTTCCCGCGACAGAAAACCGAGTGATTTCAGGAATTTCTTCAAGTCTTGCTTCTACAAGGTGCACGACTTTTTCCATTTTCCAATGCGGAAATTTACCTTGTCGCGTTCCGAAGGCTTCAATTGCAGCTAATATATTTTCTTCGGTCTTTTTTCCGAACCCAGGCACTTTGCGTACCGCACCTTCAAGACATGCCTCGTGCAGGGATTCGATTGATTCGATTCCAATCATTTCCCGTAACTTCGCGATTCTCTTTCCGCCAAGACCAGGTATTTTCAAAAGCGGGACAAGTCCTTTTGGAACCGTTTCTTCTAATTCATTTAAAAGGTCGGATTCCCCTTTTTCGATTAAATCAGTGATGACAGCCCCCGTACCTTTTCCGATACCTTTTAGCTTTAATATATCATCCATTTCAGACAAGCTTCGTGAATCGAGTTCAAGAACATTTGCCGCTCGTCTAAAAGCGCCAACCTTGAAATGGTTTTCACCTAGTAATTCCATGTACATTGCAATCTTTTCAAACGTTTGAATGATTTTCTTTTTATTCACAAGTATTCCTCCGCTCCTGAAAAAACTTCCCTCCTATTTTGAAGGGGGAAGTTTTTAGCTTTTATAAATATACCACCATTTTTTCACGGTTTCTGAAAACCACGGCGTATGTTCGAACATCGCATCTGCAAGAATAGATTTATCGATAAAGGTTTGGACAAATTCAACTGGAATCATAATAGCTAAGTATAATACTAGGAAGATGAGTATATAAAACTCAATAAATCCTAATACTGCACCTGAGAGTCTTGCGACAAAACCAAGTACAGGTAGAAACTTTAAAAAGTCGAACATCGATGCTATAAGTTGCAAGCCGAATTTCACGACGATAAAAATTAGTACGAATGCAAGTAAATTATAAAATGTTTCATCTAAATCTAGCTCTCCCACAACGAATGATAACTTTGAATCTGCGGTGACTCCTGGATAAGGAATCCATAGGACAAACTTTTCAGCAAGTTGTTTGTAGTACAGAAATGCAACGACTAAGGCTGCGATAAAACCTGTCATATGAATTAATTGGACAATTAGGCCACGGCGAAATCCAGTGATTAGTCCCGCCAATAGGAGAATAATAATTAGTAAATCTAGCATGTAGCAGTCAACCCTTCAACTTTTTCAATTGGATTTCCATTTGTTCAACTTGCTCTTTTAATTTAAGATAATCATGTACACTATTAACAGCGGCTAGCACCGCAATCTTTGTACTATCGAGCGTTGGATTATGCGAACTGATTTCCCTCATCTTATCATCAACGACTGAGGCGACCTGACGCATATGGATACTTGTTTCTTTACCAACCATTTTATACGTTTGACCGTAAATATCGACGGCAATCCGTGTTTTTTCTTTATCTGCCAAGGACTGGACACCCCCTGTAAAACTCTGTTTCTAATCATACCATGAAATCCATTTATTTGTGAATTAAGTCGACGAAAGGAAGTAGAAAATATATGGGTAATCAAGTAATTCTTATTAGCAACGAAGAAATGAAGAATGTTATGAACCACTATGCCTCGTCAAAAATCACTCGTAATGCACCTGGGGTTGTATTTGCCGCGAAAACAACAGATACCGCGATCACTGCCTATAAATCTGGAAAAGTATTGTTTCAAGGCGCGGGTGCTGAACGAGAGGCAGCGCGATGGGGCCCCCTCACCGCAACAAAAAAACCAGCAGCATCGATTTCCAAAGGGGATATGTTGCCCGCCAATCTTGCTGAACTATCTGTAATCGGATCCGACGAAACAGGAACCGGGGACTTTTTCGGACCTGTCACTGTAGCAGCATGTTATGTTCGTGCGGACCAGATTGAACTCGTTCGTGAACTCGGCGTAAAGGACTCCAAACAATTGACGGATGATTTAATGCGAACAATCGCTCCTGATTTACAAGCGACACTTATTCATAGTGTTCTTACCTTAGGAAATGTGAAATACAATGAAATACAAGGGCAAGGAAATTCTCAAGGGAAAATTAAAGCGCTCCTTCATAATCAGGCACTGAAACATGTCCTTCGCAAAATGAATGGGGAAAAGCCTGATTATATTTTAATTGACCAATTTGCCCAACGCGGCGTTTATTATAATTATTTAAAATTAGAACCCGAAATCATTCGTGAAAATGTATTATTGTCGACAAAAGCAGAAGGCCTTCACTTATCAGTCGCGGCTGCATCAATCATTGCGCGTGTTGCGTTTTTAGAGGAAATGGACCGACTTAGTGCGCTTGCTGGCATTACCTTGCCAAAAGGTGCCGGACCACGAGTTGATGAAGTAGCCGCTCGTATTTTATTAAAAAGCGGCGCTGGAACTTTGAAAAGCATGACTAAATGGCATTTTGCGAACACAAGAAAGGCGCAGCAAATTGCAAATAAAAAAAGAATGTAACTATTTCAACTGGCAGTCGAACTAATCAAAAAGGAGGTTCTGACTCATGTTGAGAGTAGTATATTTCTTGGCTTTTGTTTTTGTATTAGTTGCTTGCGGAACGACAAACAACGGCAGTGGTTCGGCTATTAAGGATTCTCTTCCCCCGCCGAACAGCGGAGATAATGAAGGTGATTTTCTTTATAGTCTTTACACGGAGAAAGATGTTTATGATGAGTTTGGCGATTTAGCAATTTTCGCTGAATTGACGTATGTTGGCGATGAGGAATCCATCGATATTTTTCATGGCGGCTCAGCTTTTCACTTTCCGTTTATAGAAAGAACTAGAGAATTTGATGTCGGATACGCCATGAATGAACCGCTTCTTACAACAACGCTATTCAAAGATGTACCCCTTCGTGAAAAGTACGCGTTTGCGGGTGGTTATAGTGATGAAGACACAGAAGAATTTCAGCAGTTTGTCCAAACAATCATCGATAAAGGGTTCCCGGAAGGCGAGTATATCATGAATGGATCTGCCCAGTTTTATCTAAACAATCCGGCCTTTACGACGAATGACAAGAAATATGATATGAGTGCTTCGATTGGTTTTACAGTTATGAAAGACGTGAAATAATAAAATTCGCTTCGGGCAATTACCGAAGCGAATTTTACTATTATTTATTCTCTTCTAACCAAGCAGTTAGCACGTCTTCTTTAAAATTTTTAATGACAAACCATCGTTCTTCTTCCTCTGACATAATTCCGTAAGCCTTGCCGATTGTTCCGCCTTGTAGTTTCCAAATGGCATTGTGATCTTTGTCCACCCGATTAAAGTTTCCATCTTTCCATCTAGTGACAATCGATAGAAGGGTATCTTTCTCCGGGAAATCGTTGGCTTCAATAATATCGTAAACAATATCAATATTTTCTTGAATCATAGGCGTAGCACCCCATTTTTCATTGGCCTGGATTTTCTGGTGTGTCATTTGATGCATAACAACCAAGATTTCTGTTTGGGGAGAGGAATGGGTAATAAGCAATTCCGTTTGGGCGCCAGATATTTTTTTCGAATGTACCGAATTTCCTTTCGAAATCTCCTCCTCGCTCGCTATAACTTTTTCATCTTTACTATCTTTTTTCAAATACCAATTGCCACCTGCAACTACTCCTCCTAGAAAGAGAATTACAGCTAATGAAATTAAGATTTTTTTGATGGTTATCTTCCTCCGAGTGAACGTATTAATGCATTTTTTTAATCCAAGTAATTTTTAACTATAAACTAGATTATGAACATATGAAATGCTTTTCATACTATTTGTATTCTTCATTAAAACTCCTTCTCCTTTTAATAATCCAATATTGTTGGATTATTTCTATAAAAACATTAAAAATAAGCCGTCAATACCTTCTGACGGCTTACTTCCCTAAAAAATTACAGTAAAACAAAAATATAAATTCCCACGAGATTTGCAAGGAAATGCGCAATAGTTGTTAAATAAATATTTTTCGTTTTCAAAAATAATACGCCATATAGGATACTATCCACAAAAACAAAACTAACATCATACATAACTACTCCCACCGGACCAATGGATAGATGACCAACTGCGAATAGAAAGGAAACTAAAATAATAGCGATTTTCGGATTTATTATATTCGATAGTTTTTCTTGTGCGAAACCACGAAATGCCAGTTCTTCCCCTAAGGCGAGAATGAAAAGCTGCGGAATCAGTATGAATAACGAACCCAAGTGCAACATCGGCGCAACTCGATCCATCACGTGTTCATTAAAGGTTGGCATTGCATAATGAGCAAACACTATTTGACCGAAAACTGATGCTAACGGTAGCAAAACTAGCCACCAATACTTCCGAATATCTTCCTTCGTGTTATCCCAATGGAATGTAAAAACTGAATCACCAGTTTTAAACTTTCGACGCTCATTTACGATATAAAAAATTGCAAAAATAATCGCCAACCCGCTTAAAGGTGATAATGCTAGGATTGCAAAAATAATGAGTGGTACTAATCTTTTTCGGCTACTCCCCATATACATCCCCCGTATCGGATTTCAGTCTCTTTAAACACTATTATGTTACAATCGAAAAAATAACAATTTCAAAAGAGGTGAATAAAATGTGCCGAAACATTAAGACATTGTATAACTTTGAACCTTCCGCTACCGAAGATGAAATATATGCGGCATCTCTCCAATATGTGCGAAAGATCTCCGGTTTCAATAAACCATCGAAAGCAAACGAGGACGCTTTTAATCATGCTGTTGAGGAAATCGCTACATCTACGCAACAATTGCTCAACTCATTGATCACAAATGCCGCTCCGCGTAATCGAGAAGTTGAAGCCCAACGTGCTCGGGCTAGAAATGAAAAAAGATTTGGTGCAAAGTAAAACTCCGCTATATATTATTTCACTAAATAATCAAGTAATCCCATTGCACTCACTTGCATATCAAGTTCAATCAAACCATAAACCTCATGGTCATCAAGTATATTATTTTTTCTTAGATAATCTCGGACTCTGTCCAATAATCGCTCGGCAAGTATTTCATGACTTTCCTGCTCATCAACTATAGACTGAGCTTCCTTCATAAAAGTATCGAGCCAGTCCCCTACTTGCAAAAGAGCGGTATTCGGATTATTCGTCATGCCGTAATGGCCGAAATAAATATAATTAAGCTCCAACCCGAGCATCCGATCAATCTCCTGTCGCATTGCATCTGGATCAAATTGATTTGGCGAAGTGGAAGGTAAAAACAAATCGACACCATCGCGGATCAATTGTTCGTAACGAATCCCGACAGTATCTCCAGTAAACATGCCATTGCTAATCGGGTCATAAATACTAAAATGATGTTTGGCATGTCCCGGAGTATCCAAAAACTTCAATGTACATGTAGGACCAATTTCCAACGTATCACCATCACCTTTAATTAGCAGTCGCTCTTCGGGGATTGCGACGACTGGATCGAATAGTTCCGAAAACCTTTCCCCGTATACCATTTTTGCACCTGCTACCAATCTAGTAGGATCCGCCAAGTGCCTTGCACCTCTTGGGTGGACAACAACCTTAGCATTCGGGCAATCCTCAAGAAGCAAGCCGGCACCGCCTGCGTGATCGAGATGGATGTGCGTCACGATAATGTATTTCACTTGATCCAACGAAAATCCAAGTGTTTCTAACCCCTTTTTCACATGCTTCACAGATGGGCTCGGCCCTGTGTCAACTAATGTCAACTCTTCTTCAGCGATTACATAAGTTCCCGTCCGTTCCGGTACGCCTAAATCAAAACCATCAATCAAAAAGATTCTTTCGTTTAAACGAATTGGATCTTTTACATTCATAAATTAAACCTCCCTTAATAATTACAACATTATTCCAAAGAGTTTCATTATATTGTAGCAGAGTTTTCCGAATTCATCTAAAATAATAATATATTAGTAGATAAAGCAACTAAGATAGCGTATGATTCGCAATCGAATTGACAGTAGAAAAAGCAAGAAAAAATGCCCAGGCTTTTATGCCTGAGCATTATTCAACAATCGCGCCCGTTAATTTAAGCGCAATCTTTCACAAACTCTTTTATATAGTGATCTGTCCAATGTGTTAGCGAAGCTGAAGTATTTATGTGCGAAACACAGATAGCTTTAAAAATAACTATAGTGCCAAACACTTCCTATAACTAAAATGTTTGGCTTATATTTAGTTTGTTATTTTAACAAATGACTTTTCATTCTTTAACAATAATTGAATCGTATAATTGTCATTTTTAATTTGCTCCTGTGTTTCTGGTAAAGCTAAATATCCTTGTATTGCTAATTTAATTTCTTGAATTATTTCTTCAGAAGGTGGATTATCCAAATCCGTTTTAATTGAAACATAGGAATGCCCTTTCCTCACTTTATAAGATAGTCCTGTCAGTTGATAAGTTGATTTTCCTGCCATTGCATCATATATATCAGATGAAAGATATGCCCAACGATTATCTTGTCGTCGATGTTCAAAGTTGAAAGTATTCACTTCAATATCTTTTACATCTAAGTTTTGTGATTTTATTTCTTTTTCGATATCCGCAATAATTTCAGTAGACTCTTGAATATGATCAGGCATATCAATTGTGACTCTATTTGAAAACCAAGATTGTTCAAGGCCTGCTAATTCATAATCTGCTTCTTCATCATATCCATATGATGCGAATACTTCCTTCACAATCTCACGTACCTTGTCATAAAGTCCGCTTGTTTCATCCCCTGGATACTCTTGAGGTGCTTCTGTTGCTTTCGAAACCTTTAAATCATATTTGTCATAGCCATTTTCAAATAGATAATTAGTTAACTTTGGTTCAAGGTCATCTATTGCTTGTTTTAATGTAGAGTCTTTCAAAATTAGTGAAACTTCAATTGTATATGGAGATGGTGTTATCCCTACAAAGTTAACAGTGTAGCCTTCCTTTTCGACTAATTCAAAGAGTTGAGATGTTAAATCGGGATTATGCTGACCATCTGAAAAACTAGGAGTGATAGAAATCGGTAAAATTTTTCCTGCGATACTTGCCATTGTCGATGAGTAGAACGGCGAAGTGATGATAAATAGCATACACGCTATAGCAACCCAACCGTAATGTTTTAAATTACGCTTATTCTTTTTATAAGCATTATGCAAAATTTTACTTCTAAGTTGGTCTTTCGATTTGTCTGTTACCTTTAGTTGTTCTTCTAATTCCCTAAATTGTTCATCCGAGAAGTTCATTGGTAAT